>JAZRYT010000063.1:0-3343 GCA_045600905.1 Bacteroidales bacterium | reverse complement strand
TGTGAAATAATCGATATTTGAACGTTTTTGGAAATGAAAAACACATACATATATTCGTTGGCTGTCCTTGCCGCTATGGCGGCGGCCGTTTCCTGTCAGAAGGATACCGGTACCGAGGACAGCATTGAGTCCTCCCTTATGACAATCAATGCCGCGGCTCCGGTCGTCGGCGACCCTGTCTCCAAGTTGACGATGGCTCAGCGTTATGTCGTCCTGTGGCAGAAGGGCGATGAAATCCACGTGACGGACGGTACGAATTACAATACTTTTACACTGGAGTCCGGCGAAGGCACGCCACAGGGAACTTTCAAGCAGAAGACACCTGTCAAAACATTCTCGGGCGAAGTGCAGGCATATTATCCGGCTTCTCTGGTCTCCGGTGAAAAACTTGTCTGGCCGGCAGTCCAGACGGCCGACCTTACGGTGCCTATGTACTGCAAGAATAATCTCAGTTCAACGGAGAGCCGGATATTTCCATTTTCAAGTCTTGGCTCTATACTCCAGCTTGCATTTTCCACACCTGACACGGACATCATTCTCAGGTCAATCGAAGTCACGGCGGACGAGGCGATGAGCGGGCCATTCACCGTTGTGGACGGAAAAGCCGTCATTTCAGACTCTGAACTTACCCCAAAACCGGGAATTGTCCTCAATGTCGGCGAAGTCAAGCTCGGAATGACCGCAAAGTATTTCAATATTGCAATACCGGCCGGTACATACAAGAATCTGACCGTTTCCTTTATTACAGACAAATTGATATGCAAAAAGCATTCAACCGAAGACCTGACGATAGAGGGCAATACGGTTTGCAGGCTCAATCTTGCCGGAAATTTCGGCCCGATGCCTGCCGGCTCGGTAGACCCGATGCCGGTTAATGAACACAGTTGGTAAAAGAAGATATAATCAAATCAATTCATCACGAAAAAATGAAAAACGCATTTATAATGGCAGTTGCGGCACTGGGCGCGTTTGCTATGGTGTCGTGTGAGAAGAATGATATGGTAGGCGGGGAGCAGGGAGGCTTGGTAGAAACCATTTTTACCTGCAGTGCCAATCCTACAAAAACAGCAGTGTCGTCAGAGGATGGCGGGATGGCGACGATAGTCTGGTCAAAAGAAGATGAAATAAAGGTGTATAATACGGATGGCGGCTTTACTTGCAGAATAAACAAAGGAGAGGGGACCACGGAAGCGGTGTTTGTAGGACAGTGCAGCGGTTCCGGCCCCTGGACTGCAATCTGCATCGCGAATAACCGTGGAGTCAGTTTTGACAACGGTAAGCTGACATTCACTTTGCCGGAGACCCAGTCGTATAAGAAGAACTCTTTTGCACAGGGTGCAATGCCTTGCGCAGCATACTCGACCGATAACAACTTTGTGTTCAGCCACGCGTGCGGCGCCTTGAAACTCAGCCTGAAGGGAGAGGGCACGTTAAGTTGTATCAGGATTACAGACAACGGTACCGCCAAACTGAACGGAACATTCTCCGTCACACCCCAAGAGGGTGCCGCTGCCGTCAAGAGCGGAACAGACGGAACCAATGTAATTAATCTGGATTGTGGACCGGAAGGCGTTGCATTGAGCACGACAAAGGCCACGGATTTCTGGTTTGTCGTGCCGGAAGGTGCGTTCAGCAATGGGCTTGAGGCGGTGGCGATGGCAGCAGACGGCAATGTCGCAAGACTCGTAACAAAGAACGACCATACCATAAAGGCCGGAGAGGTTAATTCGATTCAGGAACTTACCATAAAGCTCGGACCTCCAACCATTGGTGAAGCCTATGCAACCGCGGTGAAGAAAAATGTAAAGTGGGTGCAACTGTGGGCCGGTGGTCCCAAATGGGCCGAGTACAACGTCGGCGCCACATCCGTAAGCGCTTATGGCGGTTATTATTGTTGGGGGATGACAATAAACAAAGATACAGAAGGGGAATGGTGCAGGCAGCAAAAAAATATCCAGGGTAGTCAATACGATACGGCGAAGAACCTGTGGGGTGACAACTGGTGTATGCCTACAGAAGATGACTTTAATAATCTTCTCGGCTCGTGCAATATTAAATATTACATAGGAAGTGATAAATACGAGGGTCGTAATGGCGCACTGTTTACCGGCAAGGGGGATTATAAGGACAACTCGGTTTTTTTCCCTTTTGATGGTGAATACGACGCGCAAGTTAAGAAGGTGCTTGATATGGACAATTACTGCTATTACTGGAGTTCCATTTCTAATCCTGCCACGACTTCATACGGTTACGCAAGCTGTATGATTCGCACGACTGGCTTTAGCACCTTGAGGGTGATGAATATAATTTGTATTCGCGGTAAGTCTGTTCGAGCGATTCTATCAGAGAAGTAATGAAGTTGTAGCAGGCCCGGCGCCACTCATAACTACTAACGCGATAGGACTTCGTGTCGCGTAAACACCCAAAGACTGAAATTTCTCAAGGTCACGCAGCAGGTTGGTGGGCTTTCGCTCAAGACGGCTGAATTCGCTGAACAGAACTTGCTGGTACTCTCCAAGTTCGAGTTTGGGCATAAGAATTGAGAAGTTCGGCCTGTCCTCCCCGTCCTTGAATCCGCTGATAATGTCCTTGTAGATGTCGGTGGATTCATCAAAGTTGAGCCTGTTGGCCTTTGCAAAGGCGACAAGTTCCTCGACCTGTCTGTCCGTTTTCTGCATTGCAGTGGAGATGCGCACATAAATCGCAGTGCGTCTCTTTTCATCGATATGATTGAAATACATGATTGTGATTTTGGTTATGGGATAAAACAATCGATGAAAAGGCATCAAATTTTCGTGTGAAGATTTACACTATTATTTGATGGAAATATGCGTTATACGTACGCAGGAAGCCTATTTGTGGGTTTTGAAACTCAGCGAAAATGAGCATTTTTCTTTCAATTCCGCTGATTTTTCAAGAGAATTCTCACTTTGAATGAGGGCCAAAAACAGCAAAAACAAAGAATTTTGGCCCGCATTCTCATTATTTGATAAGAAGTAGAAACCGAATAAAATTAATTGAAATATTTTATGCTATTTTTAATAGCAAATTAGCCATATATCTACGTAGAGTGCATAAGTGGCCTTTTAAAACTCAGCGAAATTCGAGATTTTGTTGCCATTTTCGCTGATTTTTCAATATATTTGCAACGCTTAAAGACACTATCGTTATGAAGTACCGCAATATTATAGGAAGAGAGTTTGAAATTGGCATCCTTGAAAGAGCCTTGCACTCAAAAAAGTCAGAATTCGTTGCGCTCTACGGAAGGCGCCGTGTCGGTAAATCTTACCTTGTGACCGAAGTGTACAGTGGAAAAATTGCTTTCACCGCAGTAGGCACATAT
>JAZRYT010000062.1:0-13605 GCA_045600905.1 Bacteroidales bacterium | reverse complement strand
ACGTATGGATACGCCTGGCCCATTTTGGTTCCCCCAATGCTGTCGAGCATACCGCCACTATTGTAGAAGTAGCCCACCGCCTCGCCATCGGGGTAGGTCATCTTCTGTATGCGGTTGAAACTGTCGTACTTATATGCCATTTTAAAGGTGTATGGTCGGGATTCGTTGGAGAGCGCAAAAGTACGTATATTTTCCGTAACCTCGCCTAACTTTCCGTAAGAAAAAATCTGCCATCCGGAAGCGTCCTCTTGGAACGCGATTCGGCCCGCGCGGTTGTCAACGGCACCCGTTCCCCCGTAGGTGTAGTGGACGTTGTTGGCGGGATAGTCGGGATATTCGATGTCCGTCAAACGATTATAGTCATACCGGTATTCGATGGTTTGCCCGTTTCCATTAATATGCTTGACCATATTGCCGGCGGGGTCGTATTCGTATCGGTCGATGCCGGCATCGGGATGATCCCGCGTCATCAATCGCCCTAACATATCGTACTGATATGTCGTGACAAGACCGTCGGGATCGGTGCTGCGCAGTAGTTGGGCGAGTGGCGAGTAATCGAAAGTGGTCACGGTGTTCATTGGAGCTATGGTCTTTATCTGCTGTCCGTTGGTGCCCGACAAAGTCTGAACCCTATGGCCTTTCGGATCCGTTACCGTGGTTCTAAAATAGATGTCGGCACCGATATTTGCGAAATCGTATTGGTAGGAGGTGGTAATGTTTCTCATAGGAAGTACGACTTTGGTTTGACGGTCAAGGATATCGTAATCGGTAGTTGTCTCGGTTGCCGGGTCATAGTTAGGACTATAGGTTGACATAGAAACGCTGTCATTGGATTCCGTAAACGGATGATATTGGCTGACCGTCCTGCCGAAGCAGTCATAGACGACCCTGCCAGACACAAGGCTCACCTCGTTTCCGTTGACCTCCGCGTCTTTCTTGGTCTGAAGCAGTCGGCCGAGGCCGTCGCAGATGAGTGTGGTCGTAATCGGATCAGATGGATTCTGCCTGTCGTAATGATGGGTTATAGCGAAAGAATATGGATTTGGCGCATTGACGAATATTCCCGTGTCCCCATAATGATGAGGGTGGTATTCCATCTTTATCGTATAAGGTTCGATATTGCCCTGCTCGTATGGTGCGGTGATTCTGACCGTTCTTCCCAAGTTGTCATACTCATACCATATTTCGTTGTTGTTGATGTCAATGGTTTTTGTCGGTTTGCCGAACCGATAGTCATATTCGGCAGATGAGCTATAACCCAATGCGTTTTCCACTTTGACAGGATAAGTGTGTACGATGGAATCGTAGGTGTATCGGTTCCACATTCGCTGATGAATAATGTTTTCTGGCAATGTGACTACATTAACATTCCCGTACTGGTCGTATGTGAAATCATATTCAGGATGATTACCTGTGTTATTGTACTGCGTGATCTTTACAAGGTGGCCGAGCGAGTCGTACCTTGCGGAACGTTTTTGATAGACGACGCTCCCAGCTTGGTTTAGTACAATGATGGAATCCTGTAAAGAAATGAGGTTGTGCGGCATTCCGGATTTGTAATGTATTACGGCTTTGAAATATTCATCCATTCTGGACGGATTGTTCCAGCCGTATCCGAAGTTGATAAATTCGGTGACATTCCTCTTGGTGTCATAGACACGTTGGACAGCAGTGATGATATGTGGGACGGAATCACCCTCGTAATATTTCCGAATGTCCGTTTCCCTACCCTTGTACCTGACGGACGGGCATTCCTCGTTGGTGGTGTCCCCGCTGGTAAAATCCACCATATTGACTTCATAGATGTTCTCGACAAACGGATGGCCGTGGGAATCATACACGCAGTCCCTGTTTTTCTTTCCCCTGCGGCTGAACTGCCGGTTTTCATAGTTTTCCTCCGTATATCTGTAAATCGAGTCCGTCGCGCCGTCAGTAGTCCACTGGTAAGTGACAACGGTGCCGTAACCGAAATCCATTCTTTCGGAGCGGTCGTAATTCGGATTCTCATAGCGGAAAGTGTTTTTTGTAATATTGCCACCTACGGGGCAGGTGTCAACATTGTTGCGGACTTTGACAGATGCCAGATTCCAACTTCGCTGTGGCTTTTCATAACAAGACAACGGCATATCGTAATCCAGCTCCATCGTGCTGCCTGTGAAGTTGGTGACTTTTCGCAAAAGGTTGGTTTTCCCGGAACGGTTATATCGAACAGTTATGTGATCTTCTGCGGATGAGGTCACGTAATCGGGATAGCCGTCTCCGTTTATATCCGTGATTTGCAGGCTGTCTTTGCTGAAACTTTTGTTATAAGGAGAGCAGGAAACGCCCACACAGACCTTTAGCACTGTGAATAAGGTGGCGCCCAAAGTCACGGAAACATCCGCCGACTCGCTATACGACCTGCCAAAGCTCAACTCTGAAATACAGTTAGGGACATTGTCATACAGCCATCTGCCGTCGTTGAGATTGTATCTGATTTTAAAGGTGGAGCCTTGTCTCTCAATAATATCAGGAAGACCGTCCCCATTGAAATCCATCAGAACCTTTTCCGTCTGATTGGCAGAGGTGTTGATCCCGAGACCGCCCCCGATGCTGGCTTGGCCTATATTGAAATTACCACCTGTATTTAAGCTGAAGTTGGAGCTTTTCCCCTCACGAATGACGTTAACGCCCCAATTCTCAAAGGGGAGGAATCCGTATCCTTTGTTTAAAGCGACACCTCCTGTCGCATTTACCTTATCCGGCAGACCGTCGCCATTGACATCCATCCAGGAATATTCGGAGTTGTCGGTTCCCCCACCCAGACTTGCCCCCACGTTGCCGGATCCGTTAAAACTTATTTTGGCATTTTTCGGATTGTTCGATGTCATACGGGAAGGTGTAGAGTAACTTCCTCCAAAATTCGCACCTACTGATAAAGTACCCGATGACGAAACGCCTTGGACCTGTTGGCTCAAAGGACGCAATGGCCCGATGCCGCCCCAAGGTTGGGAATATTGCACGTTGACTTGTCCGACAAAATCCGGATATCGGTCCCCATTCAAATCCATATAGTCGGTAAGTATGGTGCTTTCCCCTTCCGACAAGGATGTTCCGATGGAGATGGGGACTACAGGGACTGACAAGCTCAGCGATTGGTTCTTCAAGACGGAGGTGTTTTGTTTTCTAATGGTTTTAGTTCCCCTTCCCGATTCTGAAACGGGGACGGGGTGATCGTAGTCGATAATTTCCAACGTGTTGGTGTTCGCCCAATATTCGGGCATCCTCGTATTGGACAAAGTGTCACGAACAACGTAGTTGATGTTTCCGTACCCCACCCAGGCACTGTGCCTGCTGTCTGGCTGCATTTCCACCCATCTTGTCCTTGTACTTAAAGGATTGTAAACCCCTGTACTGTTGAAGGCATTTGAGACGACGGAGGATTCCTGCGGCGTGCTGGTGTTGGTTGCAGGTACGAAATTCCGTATGGAGGAGGTGTCATTCAGGGCATCTATAGAATCCTGCGGGTGCAGACAAGGATCGACAACAAGTGTGGAGAGGTCTATAATGGAATCATTTGCTAAAAGATTGCCGGTGGTATCATTGTTGTAAGCGAACTGTCCCCAACCCCTATATAGAGGACCGAAAAGCCAATGGCAGACAGTGTCCTCGCGTGTCTGGTTGTAGTTGTTTATCATCATTTGAACAGGCGGATAGTAATCGACCGTGTCTTGGACCGCGTGGTTGTTTATAGTGTCGGGGAAGACATACCGGATATGCGATCTCACGTCAAAAGAGCTGTATTCATTGGCAATCAGGAAAAGACGTATATCATCGGATTCCATAAGAGAGCCATTGAGACTGATGCTGTTGTTGGACGTGGACGTCAACAAAAACGTGTCCATCGTGGGAATATGGTTGGCGGTTGAAAAAACGACCAGATACGCCGAATCGGAGGATGAGCGCACGGAGGATGCAATTTCCATATCGAAATGGGAACTGTCCTTGTGCGCTTGGAAATATTTGTCTCCCGACACGATGAAGTCCCGTTTGGAATTAAAGGTTTCCAAGTGGTCGGTATATGCCAAATTCTGCTCCCAGACAACCTTGTCAAAGGCCCTGTTGTCACCCGATTGGAGGCGGAACATCACAATATCCCCCTGCGAAACCGAGACATTGGGAATCACCCTGCTGTGGGTTGTGGTGTCATCGGGAAGAATGGTGTCTTTTGCCAAAACCTTATAATTGGAGCTGAAAAGCCTGTATTGTGAGTCGGCAGTGACATCTTTACAAATCTGAATCCTATATTGAACGCCGTCGCGTCTTTTTGACTGCGCATAGCTGTCTGAGTGGCTCGCCTGAAGTTTTATGTCTGAAGTTATGTTAATATTTCCGTCTGCAGGTGCCACCCAAACCTTTACCGTTTCCAGATTGGGGTCATAGGATTTTGGAGAGCAGACGACCTCTTTTTTATACACGTCGATTCTGCCATCATAGAACTCCTGGCTAAGATTGTCCGGGTCGGACGAATAATGAAACACACAGTCGTATTCTCCTGTATTCATAAGGCTGTCGGCAATTTCCGCATAGCGGTCATTGTCCAAATATTCCTTGATGGGAAAACTTCCCACAAACCTCCATTCTACAGAGCAGGCGATGCTGTCATTCACCTCGCCGTCAAAAATAATTCCAAAACAGTCTTTGGGACCGACCACGATGGTGTCGGAAACAGTTGGCTGTTCATCTCCTGAAAGACTTTCAATATAGTAATCCCTAAATTGAACCGTGTCATTTTCTATGGTGTTGAAAAGGACACCGGCATCAGTGATGAGGTCCGGCAGACCGTCCGCATTGACATCCGCAAAATACACGGAGGTGGTAGAAGTGGTGTAAGGCCAACTGCCGCTGTAGGCGCAGCCGGCAGAAGCCTGAAGCCCCCAGGAGGTGGTGGTGCTGCTTTCCTTCAGAAAATTGTCAGCCCCCACTATGGGGATTTTCGGACCATAATGGAACATCGTGTCGTTGTCCGCTATGTGTTTGCGATAGTAAAGCGATTTTCCGATTTTGAAAACTTTGTCCGCCATTCCGTCTCCGTCCAAATCTATCAGTGTCAGAGCGCCCTCACTCTGCGATTGGCTGTAGTTGAAATTTCCACCCACGCTTAAAGATGTAATCGGGACAACCGGCCCGAGTCCCAATGTCGCCGTACCTCCCGCATTCCAACTCTTCCCTCTGGTAGCACCCAAAGCAGTCGCGTCACCCGTATGGCCAAGGTTAAAGACATTGCCGGCGAAAAAACTTCCAATATTGTCGTGACTTTCCGGCAGGTCGATGGTTTGTTCGCTGCCGAACAAGTCTGTGGCTTCCGGTGCGTCATAATAGTCAAAGTGTGTCCGTGTCATCTTGTCTTCCCAATTGTCAAAAGGATCAGTGCATTTGATTTCGTAATATCCTTTCCCATCAATACGACATACATCCACCAGTCGGGATTTGAACATTGAACGGGCATCATTCTCCAAATTGAAACGGTATAGGCGGATTCCCCGGTGTCCTTGTTGTACTCCAATATGGCATAGCAAATCGGCCGTCGTTTCCTTAAATCCGTTGTTCAAACTTATCAGCACGTCGTTCCTATGTTCGCCATTACGACCAAAGACGATATTATAGGCACCTTCCTCCTCAGCTGAATGATCGGTCGATTCCCATCCCGTATAGGATATACTGTCAATATAGATTTGGATGCCTGGTGTTCCATTGGGATGCCCAGAATAGGAAACCGTATCATAATAGTATCGGACCCAATTCCCGTTCAAATCCACACTTTCCGTCAGCATCCATTTTGCGATGTGGTGGTTCTGCGGGTCACACAAGACACCACCGTAATCTACCACGTCAGCATCTTTCCGTTTCCCGTAGTAGTCCGTCACGCCGTTCCTGTGTGTTACGCTCCACCAGTAGTTATGCGGACCGTTACCGTGGCGAACGATACTGTCATACACCTCGTTTTTTCGCGGATGAAACTGTGTACCGTCGGGCAAACGATTCGTCCACTGGTTGGTACGGTGCGGCATATCGCGGAACGAACCGGCCGCACTGTCGTACGTGATCAGCTGTTCTCCTTGATATACATAGACTTCGCTTTCCCTTTGGCCGTCATATCTCGGCACGCCCCACCTTGTCTCCACGGTGATAGATGGGATGGATATGTCCCAACCCACTCCGAGCCATCCGTTTCCGCCACCGCTGCTGTATGTGAGAGCCAATTCGGGCTGCATTCCATTGCGTCCGGCTGGAATCTCTATGGGATAAGTCAGATTTGCCGTGCCGCTGTTGTTGGCCGTGGGCGGTTGTATCATTGTCATCCCCTCCAACGGATTGGCGGCCTCCAACTCTTTGATACTCGTTGGCGTATAGGCTGCGGCCTCCGGCATCTCCGGGGTTTTTATGACGGCATTAATGAAGTCCAAGGAGCCGTTGCCCCCTGTACCGCCGTTGTCCGACGTTGCCGCCAACTTTGCCGACGACATCACAAGCCGCAAATCAAGGGAGATACTGTCACGAGGAATGGACAGCCATCTGCCCATAGCGGCATCGTAACAGTATGTCCGTATTTCCTCGGAATTGAATCCTGTTGGAAGCAGACTTTCATCAAAAGGAATGGCGACTTCAAAGTTCTCCAAAACAGACAGAGACACATCCATTCGATAGGCGGCATAGTCCGCCGTCACATTCACCATCCCGGGATCCAAGGGAGGCATTTCATCTGCCAACAATCCTCGTGCTGTGGTCTTCACTGACGAAGTGCCTCTGAACAAAGCTTCTCCCACTTCCAATTGGAAGGGAGAGTATTTCGGAGAGACAGCGTCTGGCATAGACGCGGCGGAAGAATCAGCCTCTATTGGCAAACAAATACTATCGTTGTTGTTTTCCGTAGGAATTTCCCAAAATGTTGGTATGCTTGAACAACTCACGTGTGGAACTCTATACGGATTTCTCGCTGCTTCATTGTGATCTGTTGAGAGCAGAACTGTCATTACGCATAAAAGGCCTATGGCAAGACAAAGTAAATAATTCTTCATAATATCGATGTGTTTGATGTTGTTATTGTTCTTTCTTAAACGCTCAAAAGAAGCAAATAGCCGGCTTCTTTGATGACAAGTCTGGTGTCCGTCTGCAAAGGCACACCTATTGTACAATCATTTTCATAATCTTATGTTCGTCAGTACTCTTTATGTCTATCAGGTAGAGTCCCGGCGTTCTCTGACTGCCTTCAAAAACATATTGGGAGCGGCCTTTTCCTTGATGAGTCCCGACCACTTTGCCGTCCGCCGTGCAAACGTTGACAGTCACATCGGAACATTCGGAGAGAGAGATTTCAAGCGTGTATCTGCCCGCGTTCGGATTGGGTGTCAGCAGGTATGAATTGGAAGATTGGAAATCGTTGTCCTTTGAAGCAAGCGAGCGCGTGCCGTATGCTGTTGTGTCTATGGGATCAACTATGATGCAAAACGCATCCGTGCCGTTTCCATCCGTGTCCCAATGCAGATTTGAAAAGAAAACATATCCGTTTGAGTCTGTCACATCAGGATAGACGAGTTCTGTCTGGTCCAAAGGATATTCGCCTGAACCACTGCGGTCAATGGCGATGACTGGTGTCGCATTGTCAAACAAAACGGCATCCAATCGGAGGAAGGTGCTGTGCTGGGACGTATTCGACCCAGTCACCTGTACGAGACTTCTGCTGGTTGCGGAAAATTCTCTACCATCAGAAAGATATAGTGTTGAGTGATACCTCGTCCCATTGCTGTCCATCCCTATGATGACAAAATCACCATCGGCCATTACCGAATGATTGTCTTCGTTGTTGTCAGTCAGAGACCCCAAACCAAAAATGATGTTGCGATTACAACAAAATGTCTGTTTTTGATATAACCCCATAGCGGAATCCCTGCCGATTCCGGCTATTGAGAAAGAATAGTCAGGTTGGACACTGTAGTTCCAAACACACTGTTTTTTGCTGTCCAAGTAGTTTGATTTATACAGGGTGACACCATATTTTATGGCAAGATAGGTGAACCATTGAGCAACGGCGGTATCATCCAAATGTTGGTTGAAGAACACGTACTCGGAAAGTCGTCCGGAAAAAGGTATTGAATCAGCTTCCCCAACGGACAGAAAATGCCCGCAGGAGTCTGTGGAGTTCCAAGATTGGGCAAGATAGTTTATTGCCGCACAATTCCGATTCAGGGTGTCGTAAGTGATTCTACCTCGCTGGTTGAGGATTCTGTGCGTGGTTAATCCTATGCGAGATGCGGAGTCCACCCGAAAAGCCCAAAGGCCGTTCTCCACCACGGAGTCTGTCGTCTCATAGACGATGAGCGCATCGGCCTTTCGCGTTATCAGATTTTCCAAGACGATTTCAAAAGCGTTGTCATCCGAAATCTCAAAACATCTGTTGAAGTTCATTCCGAAAGACATTGGAGGCATCGCGTGTGATTTCGGAACCGCGTCATATCCGTTTCCGGACATATCATGCCAGAGGGTGTCTGTCACATCCACGCTGTCGGCGCGGAGCCAAATTGTGGGTGCCACAAATGACTGGGCATTGCAGAATAGGGCAAAAAAGAACACGATGGGGAAAGTAAAAATGTATCTCATAATGATTGATTTTAATGATGACCGCTGTAATAGGAAGTATGTGGCAGGAATAAGGACCTGAGGCTTTAACTTTAAAAACAACGCTGCGAATGTAGGAATTATATTCACACGAAATTTTGCTGTTGATATTTTTTTATTCTTAAAACCTTACTGCATTGGCTGCCAGTATTTTTTTTGCGTCGGTGGCGTGCATATAGCGTTCGGTCATAGCCAGCGACTTGTGCCCGGCTAAGTCGCGGACGAATTTGGACGGCATACCCGATTCGAGCATCTCGGTGATGCCCGTGTCCTTCAGGGAGTAGAAGTGATAGGTGCTCGGCATAAGCAGGTCTTCGCGCATCCTATGCCATACGGTGAAAAGGTTCTTGGTGGTATAGAGTCGTCCGCCCGGTTTGAAATTTGCTGAGAAAATGTACTGGTCGGTCGGCAGATGCCGCAGTGTGTTGAAATATTTCATCACGTCGTAACCGACGGCGATGATTCTTTCGTCGTGGTTTTTCGACACCTCGGGCGGCACACGCAGCAGGCCGCGGTCGAAGTCGATGTCGCCTATTTTGAGCATCAGAATCTCCTTCGGGCGGATGAGATAGCGGAAGCACAGCCGTATAGAGGCAATGTATTCCGGCATATTCCGACGTAGGAAGTAGTCGAGAATCCTCTTTCTGTCCTGCCTGGGAATGACGGTCCTGTGTTTGGTCTCCCGTTTGCGGGGTTTGAAAGACTCGAAAGGATTGGTTTTGGCCAGTCCTGCGGATATGAAGCTGGCGAACATACTCTTCACAAAGCGCAGCATGTCGTTGTAGGAATAGGCACTGCGTTTGCCGTCGTTGTCGTATTGCGTCAGGAACTCCGAGGCGAGCTGCACGGTGAAACGGTTGCACAGCCAGGCGTCCACGCCACGTTGCACGCACCATTCGGAGAACTGCTTGAGTTTGGAACGGTAGCTGCGTTGCGAGTCCGGACGGAGGTTTCGGCTGTGCATACTGCAAAACTCCTGGGCAGCAGACAAGAGATTTCGGTTCCGCTTCTCAGAGGGTTCCGTGCCGGTCAGGGGATTCCAGCCGCTGAAGAGCTTGCGGTTGATTTCCGTGCAGAGGGCGGTAGCGTATTTCAGCCGCTCCCTGCGGCCCTTGACGTGGTTGCAGCGCACGCGCAGGCGCTTGAGGTTGTCGGTTGTCGGGTCAACCACATAGTAGGAGACGTAAGTCTCTTTCCCGTTTACGACCTTTGCGGGTCTGAATTCGATGATAAGATTCTTCATAATGAATGGGCGTTAAGAATATTCGACATAGTGATTTTTGGAGATGAAATGATGAAAAAAAATTTATTAATGTATATATAATAATATTGTATAAATAGGATGAAAAAGCCTCAAAAACGGTCATTTGCTGCTGTCGTGTTCCATTTTTGACACGCTAATCACCTTTTAAACAATTGATTTTATGATATTTGCAAAATAAAATAAAAAAAATACTGGCGCAGTATTGGCGCAATGGCGAAAATTAAAAGAATTGTATATCTTTGCCACGCAAAACAAACAGGTATGAATCAGCAGTTTACATATTCCCTCACCAAATGTTTTCCAACCGAGGCAGAGATTTACTCCTTCTCCTCAAAGGAACGCGACGCGGAAACCGGGCTAAGCTATTTTGGCTCACGGTATTACTCCTCCGACTTGAGCATCTGGCTGAGTGTGGACCCGATGAGTGACAAGTACCCGAAACAGTCGAATTATGTTTATTGTAGTAATAATCCGATTATGGTGATTGATCCTAATGGAGAGGATGAATGGGAACTGGCTCGAGACGGAACTTTGACATTCAAAAAAGTTAATAAAGATAATGATATCGTTTATGCAACAACTTCAGAGGGTGAAATCATAAACAAAGTATTTCCAGTAAATACTATTAATAAAAATAAAGGTTCCTATAAGTTCAAGCAGGAGTTTGAGGATGAGAATGGGAAAAAGCACATGGAATCTTGTACCACTGAATACATGGGATTTTCAGATTTGGATGTTGGGTATTCTTTTTTCGAATTTGCTGCTGAAAACACGTCGGTGGAATGGGCTATTTCTTCGTCCGACAAAGAAGTACGGGTGGGTACAACAGGCAAGGAAATTTTTGTAAAAATGCCTATAGTTTCAAATGAACAGGAATCATACCATAGTCATAATGAGAAACACTCAGGCGAATCTTTTATAAGTAAACCAGACAGAGACGCTGCAAAAGAACTAATTCCCAAAGGTGTATCAATAGGAGTTTATATGTCAGGAGAAAAACAATACTACATGTTTGAAAAAGTGACATTCCCTAATGGCACTTTTTATGATTATTTTGGAAGTAAAAAAGCGGCAAGGTCTAAAAACTATTAATATATTACAAAAGATGGTGATGAAATTTATGACAAAAAGTGTCTTTTTTATATTCTTTGGATTTCTATTTTTGAATGCGTCAGCTGTACAAGATTCCATTCGACAAAAAATACCAATTATGGTGCTAAAAAACAAACAAATTAAAGATGTCACTGATTCTTTGACTTTTAATACTAAAGGTACAAATAAATCAAATGTTGTATTGTTAAGTATTTGTGATTTTAAAGGATGTCAGTTTTTGTTTTCTGGATGTGTCAATAGGGGTTTTCTTCATTTACTGATAATGGAACCTGAATTCCAATCCCAACAGATAGTGGGCTTTATTAATATTTCCGGTTATGATTGTTTCGTTTTTGGAGATCATTCTACGAAACATTTCTTTAGACAGACAAAAGATTCTATCTTGATCCCTGATAAATTTGAATGGATCTCAAAAGTGTCAAATGCTCAATTTACAGATGATTTACTTAATCTCATTGGATATAAAACAGATCCGAATGCTCCATTTTATATCACATTCGATATTCATAGGTTCATATACAGAAGAGGGAAGTTTGTAGATATAAAATCATTCCCTGAATTTGAAGATTATTTTTTTGATTTTAGGAACGAATATAGATTGCCATATAGAAATGAATAGATGTTTTTGGGAAATTCTAAAAATAATATATCATCACTAAAATTGAGCAGCACATTTTTTTCCCTATCTTCGCACCCGCCTTTGACAATGAACAATTAACAATGAATAATGAACAATTAGCAATGCCTGCCCGCAACCTCACATATTGCCCCGCTTCCTCTGTAGCAGCGCCCCCCGCCGCCACCTATTCCCTATTACCTGTTACCTATTCCCTAAATCACTCCTTTTCCGCCAAAGAGCGCGACGCGGAGACTGGGCTAAGCTACTTTGGCGCAAGGTATTATTCGTCAGATTTGAGCATTTGGCTGAGTGTTGACCCGATGAGTGACAAATATCCTTCGCTGAGTCCGTATGTTTACTGCGCGGACAACCCGGTGAAGCTGGTGGACCCGAATGGGGAAGAATATGGGGATTATTTTGATGAAAAAGGACATTTTTTAATGAATGACGGTATAGACGATGGCGCTATTTATGTAGTTAACAGTGAAGAATGGAATTGTATTTGGGATGACGAAGAAAATTTTCCAATTGAAGTCAAAAGCAATCCAGATTTATTGAAATTACTTTGCTCAGCTCAAAAACCGTCTTCTGCAAATCTTTCCGACAATGCAATATCTAATATTTTAGCACACTATAATACCACGAATATACCCCTTGAAGTGAGAGGCAATAATGGGAATGACGACATCCTATTTACAACTAGAATCACACAAATCGATGGTACGGAAAATTTCTCATTTAATTTATATTGTAATATTAAAGGATGGAAGAACAATTGTGTTTTTTTAAATAATTCTTACGATATATTAAGCTGCTACGATAATGAAATTGGCCATATGAAAGCGTCATATTCAACTTACATGACACTTTCTGAAGGACAACGTGAATTATTAGCTATCGGTTATCAAAAAATGCAAAAGAATTATCAAAGAACATCATGCTATTTAAAGCAATTTGTTGAAAATTACTATTTGCAAAGTGCCAACAATTAGTTATGAGAAACACTTTATACATAATACTATTGGTTTTATTGAGTTTTCAAGTACACTCACAAACCCCCGGGTTCATAAGTAGGTTTTTGTTTTTAGATACCGAATTGGATCTTATTGGTGATTCGTCCTCTTATTCAATTGGTCTATATGATTATTTTCCTCCCCGAGAATGCCGACACATTTTAATTGAGTTTTCTACAGATTCTATCGCCATTTCTAATGTGATGGCGTTGCCTTTCTCATTGTATTTAATTTCAAGGAATTCGAGCGATTCTATTTTATTTACAATTTGTGATAATTGGCAGTATGATAATGGTCAGTTGGTTTTGCGTGCTTATGCTGCAATTCAAGAAAAAGATATCCCTGGAGGCAGAGAGTTCCTGCTCAAGGATATTCTCAACAATTATGCGAATTTGGAAAATGTAATGAAGAATGCCTTTGACATTTTGTACTATAATAAGAAAATGGAATCATATGCACCTGTTGATATTCCTCAATTAGAGGCAATCTCTCCAAGATGGCCCAATGAAAAGAAACTGAAATTCTATGCCGACTTTTGTCCAATTGATATCACCACAAGGATAATATTTGATTTTGAAGAAGACGACTTGAATGAATATTGAGACTATTAACTATACTTTTTCCTATCTTCGCACCCGCTTTTGACAATGAACAATTATGAACAATTAGCAATGCCCGCCCGCAACCTCACATATCGCCCCACCGTCTCTGCAGCGCCCCCCGCCGCCACCTATTCCCTATTCCCTGTTACCTATTCCCTAAATCACTCCTTTTCAGCCAAGGAACGCGACACGGAGACAGGACTAAGCTACTTTGGCGCAAGATATTACTCGTCAGATTTGAGCATCTGGCTGAGCGTCGATCCGATGAGTGACAAGTACCCGTCGCTAAGTCCGTATGTTTATTGCGCGGACAACCCGGTAAAGTTGGTGGATCCGAAC
>JAZRYT010000061.1:0-16304 GCA_045600905.1 Bacteroidales bacterium | reverse complement strand
ACCGCAGGTTCTCATCTTCGTAACGTTTTGTGAATTAAATTACAAAGATACAGAATCCTGCGGTTTTCGCGTACATTTTTATTCGTCTGTGCGATTTTATAAATTATGTACATTTGCTCTCGCCGAATCCCTTTACATTTGTCAAAAAGACCTAACGAAGATATTTACAACCGATTTTTAACAGTTATTAACCAATATTTCTTATGAAAATCCGTTACTCCTCTGTTTTTCTTGCGATTATGATTATTGCTACGATTATCATATTACTGAGTATGCTGTTCCGGCCGAAGCCCGATATAGAGGCGTTGCGTGCGCGTGCACACGACCTCGAACAATACGCGGAGGCCAACCACTACAACCAGCGCATTGCCATAATGGTGGATTACAGCATCCCCTCGGGTGCCAACCGACTGTTCGTATGGGACCTGCAGAATGGTCAAATGCTTCACAGTTGTTTAGTGGCTCACGGTCGCGGGCACGCCAACGACAAATTCGCGCCCATCCGTTTCAGCAACGAAGAGGGCTCATACCTCAGTTCCTTGGGGCGGTGCCGCATCGCCGAGCGCTATCACGGCACCTACGGGCTCGCCTACCGCTTAGATGGTTTGGACAGCACCAACTGCAACGTACGTAAACGCTGCATTGTGCTACACGCGCACAAAGCCGTACCTTCCTTACAAATTTTCCCATTCCGCATCATTCACAGTCAGGGTTGCATTATGGTCTCTCCCAAAGATATGGCTAAAATCGATGAAATCATCAGAGGGGAGAAGGACGTGTTAGTATGGTGTTTTTAGTTCTTAGGCTTTAGAATTAGAACTCATTGAAACGTGAAACCTGTTTCGACACAGCAAACGATGGCTAAGACACAACTTGTTTGGCTTTTTGCTGAACTGCAAGGAGAATATGAGCGCAGCGAATAAACCAGAAACCTGAAACCTAAAAAAACAGCATTTTCTCTTTGCTCGCCGGTTCGAGGGTGAACACGTCGTTCTTGCAATGGATGAGGAACACCCCCATTTCCATGGCGTACTCGACGGCTTCCCTGTCGAAGTTGATGGCCGCTACCGCAACATAAATCTTGTTATCCGCAAATCGGGTGAATATCTGTTTGAACATCCGCATCTGTTCCAAGAAGTGTACTATCTTTTTCTTCGTGCAAAGGATTTTCACCTCTACCGCGACCGAGTCCATCGTGTCGTGCAAAAAGAGGTCAATTTCCATCTTCCTGCCCGTTTTCTTGTCTTTGCCCTCCATGTTCTTCCAGCATTTGTCCAGGTCGAATCCGTAGTCTTAGAATATTTTCAGGGCACCAGGCTCCATCAACCCCTCTACGATGTGGCCAGACTGCGATATGAAGTTCTCTGACAGCATACTGATTTTTTTGTCGGTTTTCTTCGATTCTCGCTCGATGTCCTTGAGTATTTTCTGCCTTGTCAGCTCTTCCTCTTTCATCCGACGGTCGAAATCTGCGGAACTCTCGCGTAAGATACGACGATCTTCGTATATCATGGTCATTATCTCTTCATACGTCGGGATATGCTGTAGAGTATTTGGTGTTTGTTCCATATTGGTTGCTTGTTATTATCTGTTTTGTTGTACAAAGTTAATTTGTTTATCAATTCGGCAGCAAAAACAAACAAACAAACAAAATATCAGCAATAAAAAAATTAAGTTTTAACAAATATTATAAAAATCTGATTCTAAGAAAGCCGGCAGAAAAAAGGTGTGCCGATTATGGCACACCTTGTCTATTATGAATCTATTCATTCGCACAGCGCTATGCGTACAAAGACAATGACGTAAAAATTCAGTTTCGTACGCAGCGGACAGAACAACCCACGGCATTTTTGTTTCCTGGTAACGCACCTATTCCAGATTGATTGTATGAAATATCAAGATGCAATGCTGATACTCCATAAAAGAGCTGCGTTGCCGTCCAAAAGAGAGCTGATTCTTTGACTGGCGAATAGCCATAGTATGGGAGTCTGTCATCACCTCCAAACCAACAAGAGGCCGGGCGAGCACAGAAAAGAGCCACATCTCTGTATTCATCTTCGTAATCACCTGCCGGCATCTTGTTCACTGTATGCTGAACATATTTCCAATCATGCCCACCGGCAATAGCCACAGCCAACTTTGTATTGGCAGCCATCTGATTAAACAGCGTAATAATAGCTGGATCCGGTCCAGGGGAACTCGGAACCTTTTGAAGGATATTGGTGAACAATGTGGCGAAATCGGATGAATCAGGTAAATGCCAACCCTGCGGACACACTCCCTGAATCGGTAACGGCACTTCATTCCCTGAGGATAACACATTTGCTGCCGCAGTCCAATTATACAGTACTCCGTACTTGTTTTGGTAATCGGCATCCGCTCCAGTGTTAATGAAACAGGTAGGGGCATCATAAGCGATTTCAGTCGGCTGATATAAAACCGCATAGGGTGTTCCGTCGGGTGCTTTGGTAGATTTCATATTTTCGTGCATCCAGCATTGACTTCCAATCTGGACCACATGGTAGGTGTGTCCGTCATTATCGGAAATGCTATCCAAAAGCCACTGCGTTCCAGACCAATGCGCATGTTCCACAGCCGAATTTGAAGGTTCTGAAGAAATTGGGCAAGAAAGCACATTGTGAACAATGGTTGCATTTCTAGTTGTTCGACAGTTGCCTTTGGAGACAGCGACTACCGTAACAGTAATTGAAGAATTGGCATCCAGATGCGGGTCAAATATGGAGTTTCCACTATGAACCAATTGTTCACTTGAATTATACCATAAAATAGAAGACGCATCTTTTTGGAAAACGACCTGCGCGGAGCCCAATTGTTCATTGACGCCCACCACCAATTGAGGAATGCCGCGAAGAATCACCGTTTTCAGTGTTGTCGTGTAATCAAAATTTCCATCATTCACCGTACAGGTCACGGTATTTTCACCTTCAGCGGAGTACGACACGGAAACGGTATTGTCCGAAGCACTCAACAATTCGCCATTCAACTTCCAAACATACGAAATCACATTATCCATGCCGAAAATTGAAGCCGTGTAAGTCACTGCAGTATCAGTCTTGTCACACAGATATACGGTATCAGTCGCATTTGATGAGACAGAGACACCCGCATCACGCACGCAACGGACCGAGGCCAAATCATACTTGTAGATATTAGTGGGTTTGACAGCAGCATCTGTATTCAAGAAATACTTCACATTCGCATTCGCATTACTATATTCTGTCGGAAGCCAGAAATATGCTCTATTAGTATAAAAAGCAGATGGCTTCCAATATCCGGACGGCAACATGTTCAAACCCGTACTACCACGGTCGGGATAACTATAATTACACGGAGCGTTGTTTGTTGACGAACCTGTCCAATCTACACCGCCGGCCAATTGGCCGGCTGAATAGCTGCTCAAAGCGGTCCAATCGTTCTCATCTGCCACATGCCAACCGTTAGGACAAATTCCCTGATGATGAGTTCCCAAAACGCAGTTCCAATAAGAAGTAGCCGCATTATCTTTTTCAGCTGCAACCCTAGTGCCTGGTGACAGTGTGGTTGCATCCACCTTGAAGGTATCCATAGCCGCACACCAGTTGTACAACAGACCATATTTTCCATACGTCGTTTGATTATTGGAATACCAATGTGCCACCTGTCCGGTATTAGATTGCAACACACTATTAGAAGTCAGATTAGTGGGATTCACGATATTGTCACCTTGACGATTCGTGGTGGCGCGCATATTTTCTGCTAGCCAGCACTGAGATCCGACCTGTACAGTTCTATACATATTGCCTTCGTGATCGGACACCGCAAATAGGCGGCCTTCGGTGTCTCCGTACTCCTTATCGGCGAACTTCCCATCATCTATTGCCGTACCGTCTTGCAGTGAAGTGGCCACAACACAGGAAATCGCCGTGTCAACTTGAATATTTCTGTCTATACTACAACCATTTTGGGTAACAAATCTTAAGGAATAGAAACCAGCCATTTCATAGGTGTGTGTCGTGCCATCAACAGGGTTCTCCGTTCTCACACCATCTCCCCACAAGACATGTCCTCCCTTAGCGGCCGATTTCACCGTCACCGTTCTTCCATCAACTTGAAGTGAAAGTGCAGGAATAGTCACCTTGGATCCAATCGTGACGGTTACTGAATCCTCAAGGCTTGAATTGTCTTCAAAGAAAGCCACACATTTCACGATATAGGTACCCGAGACGGTATAATTGCAAGAGAGCACACTGGTAACGGAAGTGCTGTCGATATTGTTCACACTCCATTTATAGCGAACAGGACTACCCAAATCACCTGCGGCATAGACAGTTGCCTTATACTGCACATCCTGGGCATTATTACAAAGTCTCAGAATTATACCGTCCTTATCGGAGGAAACAACTAATTTCGGATAGTCACGCACACAACGAACGGATGCCTCCTGTGCTCTATCAAAGTCTAATTCAGAAACCATAGCCTTTGAGTTGAGTACATAATTAACCTTTGCGCTAGCCAGGTTAGTAGCTAGGGTAGTCGTGCTACTTTGGTCAGGCAGCCAAAAATAAGAGCGATTTTTATACTGTCTAAATGAGTAGGTATTTATAGGGGATCCATCTTCGTTAGTACCAGATTTTTCTAAATCAAAACATCCAGCGGGTAATATATTCAAGCCCGTGCTGTTACGTTCAGTATATTTATAATTTCCCGGAACATTAGCTCCATCACTGGTTGCCCAGTTACAGCCTCCAGCCAACTGCCCTGCCGTATAGTCTGCTAAGTCTGCCCAGTCTGCTAAGTCTGCCACATGCCAGCCATCCGGACATATACCTTGGCGATAGCGAACCGCGCAATTCCAAGTGGTACCCTCAGCCGATGAAGCCACTCTGGTGCCCGCCACCAAAAGTGCAGCATCCTCATTACAGGTATCCATAGCGGCATTCCAATTGTATAAAAGACCATATTGTCCATAGGTAGCCTCGTCATTTCTATACCAATTGGCAACCTGCCCTGTTTGTGACCGAATAATGTTAGTCGAGTTAACAGCTTGATTAGAGTAATTGACAATATTATCGCCATCATGGTTGGTGGTGGCGCGCATATTTTCCGCCATCCAGCAGTGGTTTCCCACTTGTACAGTCTTATAGACATTACCTTCATGGTCGGAAACCGCGTAGAGTCGGCCGTTATCGTCACCAAACTCTTTACCACCCCCCCTTGCCGTACCGGCATTCAGCGCAGCCACCTCGCACAACGGGACACTGTCAACCACCACATTCCTACTGATGCTACAGCCAGAAGCGTTTGTCAATGTCACCTTGTACATTCCCGGTTCCGAATACACATGCGATGTGCCATCTACGGGATTTTCCGTTCTTGAGCCGTCACCCCATAGTACAAACTGCCCCGCCTGCTTAACATTAACGGTACTGCCCTCCACACACAATGGCAAAGTAGTAAGCGCTGTTGACGTTCCGGAAATTTTAGTTGTAATAGTAGCCTCAAGGCTGTCCGTGGACGAGAAAAACACCACACAACTCACATTATAAGTATTGGCCGTCGTGAAATGGCAGGAAAGTTCATTGGTAGTGGAAGTACTATCAACGCCGTTCACACTCCATCGGTATCGAATAGGCACAACTTCTTCGCCCGAAGTGACAATGGAAGCCGTATAGGTGACATCCTGAACACCATCGCATAATTTCACGGTGGCAATACCGTCCTTATCGGAAGAGAGCAACAGGCTCGGGTAGTCGCGCATACAACGCACGGAAAGCCCGTATGTTTTCGGTAGGTTAGTAGTATTGGAAATAGCAGCATTATTATAATACAACACTCTATCGTAGGCAGTAGTATTTGTAGTAGCAGAAGTAGCCGACCAAAAGTGAGCATGCTGTTTCGCATTAGAAAAAGTAGTATTTTTATACCATCCAACAGGGAAAGCCGAAAAACCAGAAGCATTACGGTCCGGATCGTCTGCATATCCTGGAGAATTAATGTTAGTATTTGACGTCCACGTGTCGCCTATTTCCGGAATTGCGGCTAATTGGCCGGCATCAAAGCCGTTCGTTATGGCAGTCCATTCCGAATTAGTCGGAACGTGCCATCCCTTAGGACACAACCCTCTTTGTCCTTCATATTCCAATAAATTTTTGGCATCGGGAATATCCATAGCGGCAGCCCAATTATAGAGGTAGCCCTCGTCACCATAGTTTGCACTTTGGTAATATCGTTTTTCGGTATAGGAATATGTTCCCTCATTCTGTATAAGTACCTCTCCAGAAGGGGTGGTTGTGGCGCGCATATTCTGCCTCATCAGACAATGTCCGTTAATCCAAACCACAGTGTAGGCATTGCCTTCATGGTCATAGACAGAGTCAATGCGGACGCCATTGCCGAAATCGTGTTCATGACTGATGTCATCTGCCGAAGGCATCCATATCGAACTAACGGGGCAACTGAAAATATCGTAAATAATTCTACCATCACGTGTCAGGCGGGGAAGCGGGACAACACCACCATATTCAGAGACTGCGGCATCCACAGCGGTATCGATCGTAAGGCGATCTACTTCCTTCCCCGATGCGGTAATGCCCTTGTCTTCCTGAGCATGCAACATTCCAAAAGATACTGCGACAAAAAAAAGGAAACTACTTAATATTTTCTTCATCTGATGATTTTATTATAGTTAAATACGAACCAACATCATACAACAAGGACGACAAGATGTCGAAATGTAGTATATATAAACCAAGTGTTAATAGGAGTCAACAAAAAAGCATAATAGCCTGCGTGTTGTTGAAATCGCAGGCTATTATTCGCAAAGAGACTAGTTATCTCTCAAACAGCGGACAGAGATACCATTGTAGTAATAGAGGTCTGTACGGTTCGAGCCGACAACAGAATTCTTAAATTCCCTAGCCCAAGCATCTGTGGTGTTATTGTATGGGGTCGAGCTCCAGAAAAAAGCGTATGTACTGGCATTGTGGTATTCCGTTCCTGAGAAGTTACCGACAGGAAGTGCGGAAAAGCCCGAGCTGTTACGTTCAGCATAGGCATAATAGCCGGGAGCTGTTGAAGAGGTAGTATTTTTTGTCCAATCGCAACCACCTGCCAAACGGCCCAGACCCGTTGCGCTTCTCACGCCGGTATTTGCCGTCGCATTACTTGCATTAAGATTCGTTTCAACGAAATCCTCAAGTGTAATCCATTCGTCATCGGTAGGGATGTGCCATCCGGCAGGGCAAATGCCCCTGCGGGGATATGGCATCTCCGGCGTCCAAGTCGTGGAGGTGTGTCCCGGGTCGGTTGCCAACTCAGGTTGGGAGCCAGCGGCATAGAAAGTGTCAACTGCCGCGCACCAGTTGTACAGCACGCCGTTTTTAAGTCCGTTTGCCAAATCATTATTGAAATAGGAAGCACACTTGCTGCTGTAAGAAGATGTCATCTTGGTATTAACGAAAAACTCACTTCCCGTGCTCGGACTCGTCTTACACCTCATGTTCTCCTTCAACCAGCATTGGTCACCAATTTGCACTACGGCATAGCGGTTGCCTTCGTGGTCATAGACGGAATCAATCTGATTGGCAGTGCCTTCCATGATGTGCTCATGACTTTGGTCAGAACCAGCCACAGTACGAGGAGAAGCAACCGCACAAGAGGTAGTATTACCCAAAGTCAAATCGCGGGTGGAGTCGGAAACTACGATTTCAGCGGAGCTTTTGGTGTCACCGGCAATGACTTTGATATAGTAACGGGTATTACAATTGAGATTGTTGCTGAAAGTAGCCTTTACGGTGTCATTTGAAACCACTATCGTAGCAGCTATTCCAGAGCCAGTACAAGCTGGAGTAGTATAAGCCTTTACACTAGTATATGTTGAAGATGTGGAAATCGTGCCTAAGCCAATTGTTTTGGCGGTAACTTTCATAGAGGTACAGGTAACGTCTGAAGTATTGGCAACGGCAGTGGCATTGCGCAGGCAACGGACGGACCTTGCAGTGTTGGTCTTACTGAATAGAATTCTGTATCCTCCGGCGTTAGCGGAAACGACGCCGCGCCTCCAAGCATTAGTTGTTGACTGCGTAGCCGTCCAGAAATCCGCATACTCAGTAATAATGCTGAAACGGCTTTCCCAACTGCGCGCTGGCAAGGCTGAAAAATGCGCGATGTCCCAGTAGGGAGACTCGTATTCGCTACCCGGGCCTTCGGTGGTGCTGAACTTCCAGTCATGACCGCCAGCCAATGCTGTGGCTATCTTCGTGTTGGTGCCTTCACAGGCTCCATTCTGAGTACTCCACTTGGGAGTGGGTGTCGGGGAACCCGGTATCATGTTTAGCACAGAGTCAAACATGGTGTTGAACTCGGCATCGGTGGGCAAATGCCAGCCTTCGGGACAAATACCGCGGATTTGACCGCTAATGGCAGCGGTACTATTCGTATCGGCCGCAGCAGGCCAATTATACAGTACACCAAAACGATCCTTGAAATCGGGACAGCCTTTGTCAGAATTGTTAATGAAGCTGGTGGGGGCACTATAGGAAGATGCCATAGAAGCAGTACTGTTGTCTATGAGAGGCATTTCGGCACCGGTTTTCGGACGGCGAAGGGACTTAATGTTCTGTCTCATCCAGCACTGATTGCCTATTTGTACCACAAGGTAATTGTTTCCTTCATTGTCGGCGATGCTGTCCAAGTACCATTTGCCGCTTTCCTCGTGGGCAAACTCAGTAGCAGACAATGGTTGGCTTGACAGTTCGCAGTTGGTTACCACTTTTCGAATGGTGACAGTCTTACTTGTCGTATAGCCAAGGGTGGAAATTGCCACTACCTTATAAGTACCGGGCTCGTTATAGACAAAGCGCGTGCTGAGGATGGAATCCTTGTTTTGTGCCACAGCGATAGCCTTTGTTTCATTAAGGTTGAGTCCCTTCATCGTACACACCAGTTCGTTACTGGTGTTGTACCACTTAATAGTGTCAGCATTCTCCTGGTAAACCACACGTGCAGTACCCTTGATGTCGTCCGTACCGAGGATTATCTTTGGAATCAGTTTATCGCGTAAGCAGCGAACGGAGAAAGCATAAGACTTAGCATAGCTTGTTCTAACCACACCAGCCTTACTGTATTGCAGCTGGCGACAGAACATATTATTGCTACTTGGTGTAGCCGTCCAAAAGTATGCATTTTTGTCAATATTAGCAGCCGTTTTGCTGTTAGCGAACCAGCCGGCCGCCTTAGCCTCAAACTGTACCTTGTTGCGGTTGGTGTCAGCTGATGCTGTAGCCAAATTCGTAGTATTGGCCATCCAGGAATCTAAGTAGGCCAACATCGGAGCAACCGGTGTTTTTGCACCTTCGAATGCCGTATTTGCGGTTTGGCTTCCAAAAAGATTGCCTATAGCAGTAGTACTTGTAATATCAAAGTCTAAGTTGTAGTGATTGCCGCTGACAATATAGTTTTCCATACGGGTCCATTCCGTATCAGTAGGCAGATGCCAGCCGGCAGGGCAGATACCTTGCACCATCGTATCTGCGCTGAATGCCCATCCTGTAGTCACATTAGAACCACCTGCCAATTCAGGAACTGTCGCATTCTGCGTCACATCCAAAGCGGCGCACGCATTATACAGCAAACCGTATTGAGCGTAGAGTGTGGAATCATTGTTATACCATTTGGCGGACTTACTAACTGTAGAATAATAATCATTATTGGTGACAATTCTGTGAGTTGATTTCGGAGATGTGGTGCAGCGCATATTTTCACGCAGCCAGCACTGACCGCCAATTTGAACCACGCCGTACCAGTTGCCATCAACATCCTGAACCTCATATACTTTGCCATCAACAACGTGTTCGTTGTCAACACGAACTTTGGCAACATCGCAGGCACAGAGTTGCGTGCTGAAATTGGTAGAAACATTCACCGCTTTGACATAGTACTTCGTGTTGGTCTTCAAATTATAGACATCAGCATTAATGGTACTGTCCGCTTGAATCATTCCGACGCCGCGAGCAACGGTATCTGCGAAATCAGCACGAGAAGAGAGAATGAAGTCCACGTTGTTGCCAACAGTTCCAGTTACCATCTTGGCTGACAAATGCACAGAGCTGCACGTTGTATCCGCAGCCTTAATATTGGAAAGGCTTAATTCGACATCACGCACACAGCGAACACTTCTGCCTTTGTTTTTAGCATCCGTATTATAGTTAACAGTTGCCAGATTGTTGGTTAAGGAAAGTCTGTAGGCATTCGCTGAGTTTTGAGTGGAACTCCAGAAATAAGCATTAGTGGAAACTGCTTTATAACTACCTTCATAAGAGCCAGCGGGAACAGCGGAGAATCCTGAGCTGTTACGGTCTTCCACAGAATAGTTACCCGGGGCATTGGCCACCGTTGAGATGGTCCAATCACAGCTGATGGCGAGTCTTGCGGCAGCATCGCCCCTCTCACCATTTCCCGTAATCAGAGGAATGGAAGACAATGACCTAACCAACGTATCGAGTTCAACGGCGGAAGGCAGATGCCATCCATCAGGACAAATACCGCGCCATGTACCAGCAACTGCTTGACTAGGAGCATAGGTTGACGTATTATTCACACTGAGTTCACCATAATCGGAATTGTAAATATCCATTGCGGCAGGCCAGTTGTAGAGCAAACCGTATTTCTTAGGAGCATAGGTTATAGAGTCGTTACTGTACCATCTTGCCTGCTTGCCAGTATAGGAAGCTCCGGCGGTGGTAACTATATAGCTGTGGGACGTAGGAGAAGTGGTGGCGCGCATATTTTCAGCCAACCAACATTGGTTTCCGATTTGGACGGTCTTATAAACATTACCTTCGTGGTCGGAAACGGCATTGATACCGTCAGCGTTGCTCCATTCCTTATTGGCATATCTGCCATCACCTAAGGAAACACCTTCGCGTGCGTTGCCGGCACATGGGCGAACTGGAGTTGAGATATTGAAATACAACGTAACAACATCGGCCATAGCAGAGTATGCTTTCACGGTATATTCGCCTTCAACAAGATTCTCAAACATGTCTTTAACGGCAGGATTGCTCTTGGTATCAATTACAGAGCCGTCCTTGATCAAATCCACTTTGACAATGTTCGTTGCCTCTTTGACGACGATACTATTGTCTCTACAGTCGCCACAGGCATCGAAAGAACAGGGAGTAATAGTCGTATTGCGGACGCAACGTACGGAGCCGGCAATTTGCTGTCTTTCACCATAAGGAGCCATGATTCCGGACATATAGCTATAGATATCCCAATGGATGCTTAAAGTATTTTCCGTACTATAAGTAGCAGTCCATGTCACAGACGCATCGTTAACCGCGGAGTACGAATTGGCAGGAGTATTTGCCCCCGTATAATACCAGCAGGAAGCCGGCACAATGCACAAATGGGCAACATCCCTAAACTCGTCCTCATAATTGGCACCGGCATTGTCTGCACTACTGTATCTCCAATCGTGACCGCCAGCCAATGCGGCAGCAATACTAGTGTTAGAACCTACCGTAATGTTTTGTTGAGGATTATTGAATTTCGGACTCGGGGTTGGATCTCCAGTCAGATAATTATCATAAACATATTGGTACATGGTAGCCAATTCCGCATACGTTGGTAGATGCCATCCACTTGGGCAAACTTTTGATGCTGTAGGCCATGTATATAACAAACCGTAGCGCGTCTCGAATGTGGTGTCATAGGTGTTTTCCGAATTGATGGAAACATTGTCACGATAATCGGTATTATCATTTTGATTGATAAAATAGAAATGATCACCATAATTTATTTGTGTAGGAGTAATGACCTCTGTAAGAGTGTTGTCGCTATTATCTTTAGTAGTTCTCAGATTCTGGCGCATCCAGCACTGAGTACCGATTCTAACCACCCTGTAATTGTGGTTGTCATTATCAGCAAGACTATCTATCAGTGTAATGCCATTTTCGTCAACGTGTGAGTATTCATTAGCTGCAACAGACTCTGCTGGGCAACTGGTCACCACCTTTCTAATGGTAACATATTTAGTAAGCGTACAACCTGTAGCCGCAGTACCTACGACCTTGAACACAGCGGAAGAATCGGGATTCAAGTCTGGGTCATAAACCTTAGGACCGGAGAAAACGAGATTATCGTCTGCGTCATACCATTTCACAGAAGTGGTATCCTTAGCCCAAGCCACTTTGGCAGTACCGAAAATTTCATTAGTACCCACGACAAATTGCGGCGCAGTACCGACAACGACAACAGTCTTAACCGTGCCGCTAAAACTCAAGCCCGCGAGTTGAATGGAGTAAGAGACGACATACTCGCCCGGCTGATCGTATTTAACAGTCAACACAGAGTCCTTGACATTGAGAGAATCCGTGTTATTGACTTTCCATACAAAGTTTTGAGGCAGCAGAATATTAGACTTAACCGTATAGGTGACAGATGTGTCTTCGTTGGCGCAAATTCTAATAGTGTCTTCGGTATTGGAAACGAGTTCCATGTTAACATCCCTAATACAGCGGACGGAACGACCAATCGGGGCATAGTCTGCCCATGACTGCACGCCATCATTTATATTGGAGATTCCTCGCCACCAAATATTCTGGCCGCCACCCGTAGAGGTACTCTCTTGGTTAGCAGAATAGAAAGCCGTTTTTTCACCCAAAGAATAAAAACCATCATGATCAGTGTCTCCATAATGACCATTTAGGAAATAACCGGCGGGAACTGCGGAGAATTGGGAAATATTCCTATATTCAGAGCCAAAATCACTTGGAGAATTAGTGTCTCCCGTAGTTGACCGTTTCCAAGAACAACCGTCAGACATCATAGAAGCCAAACCTGTACCCTCGGCTTTCCAGCCTCTACCCTTCCAGTCTTGGGCAGGTGCGTCGGGATAGTACTTTTTCAGTATGGTATCCTGCATATAGATAAACTCGTCAACCGTCGGGATATGCCAACCTTTCGGACATATACCTCGACGGGGGCCGTAAAACGCGCAAGGCCAAGGACTTCCATAACCTGCCGTCAGAGCCACTGGATTTTTCCCGGGATAATTAGTATCCACAGCAGCGCACCAGTTATAGAGCAGACCATACTTGGCATAATTGGTAGAATCATTATTATACCAATGGGCGACACGTGCCCAATAAGAATCAATAGAGTGATTTCCTGACAAACCCGTTGGATTAACGATGTTGCAATTCAAACTCGGGCTAGTGGTGGCTCTCATATTCTCCTTCAGCCAGCACTGGTTTCCGATTTGAACCACGGAATAGGCATTGCCCTGGTGGTCTTTCACACTATCCAATTGTGTGACACTTGAGCCAACTTCGTTATCCAAAAGGGCATTCACCGTACAATGTGTCAATGTAGCCACCAAGCTGGCTTCAACGAAAGCAGTATCGCTTGTTCGGGAAATTGCGCGGACCGTATAATTATCTGAAGCCAAACCAGTAAACGCATCATCTACTACGGGGTTGACGATTGTTTGCAGCACAACATCACTTTCACTGACGAGTTCGACCTTAACCGCGTTTTCAATATCATACAATGTGATTTGACCCATAGATAAATCTTCGCAAAGGCTGACAGTTGGAATAACAACATCACGGACACAACGAACAGCGTGACCAGTGACTTTATTAGCCGCATATTTACCAATAGCCGTAGTATCTGTATTCACATACCGACTCCACGCATTTTCTGACGGATTGGAACTTGGAAGAGAAGCCGCCCAAAAGAATGCGATTGTGTCAAGATGCGCCAAATTGCCTCGTTGTATTCTTCCTGAGGGAAGAGCGGAAAAGAGGCTGCTGTTCCGATACGGGAAGCTATAGTTTCCCGGACCTGTTTGTGTCTTCTTGGATTTGGCCCATAAACAACTTCCCGTCAGCCTTCCAGAACCTTTCCCCCTATAGTTAAGCCCTTCTTCGTCCATTTCATCAAGTACTTCGACTTCCAATTGAATGAACTCCTGATCTGATGGCACATGCCAACCTTTGGGACATATACCACGACGAAAATAGTCAAAAGAGGAACTAATCTGTTTGTTCGTATCGATAGCCGCGTTGAAATTATACAGACAACCGTATGTATTCATATACGCAGTATCACGGAAATAAAAGTACGGGGCTTTGAAATTGTCAGCGGGGAATAAATCGTTTTTGGTCAGGTTAATCGTTTCTTGTCGAGGGCTGGTGGTGGCTCTCATATTCTCTTTCAGCCAGCACTGGCTGCCGATTTGAACCACGGAGTAAGCATTACCCTGATGGTCGTAAACGGAGTCTATTTTAAGAGTACCCTCAACAGCATGCTCATGGCTGCGATCCTGACCTTCCTCCAAAGCATAAGCAACTTTAACATCACAGGTAGTGGGAATTTCCAATGTCATGTCTCGTGTGGAGTCCGTCCAATCAAAAACACATTGATCAGAACCGTTGATTTTCAATCGAAGATAATACCTGGTATTGCAATTCAAATTACTGGCCGAACCAACAATACCACCATCCACAACAAAAGCAGTAATATCACCTCCGACCTGTGAGGTGTAAGCGGCATCACTAAATACCTGCAACACGGCTGAGGTCACGTCCCCTTCGAGAATAGGAGCTGCTATCGTAATTGAAACACAGTTTACGGTATCTGTACAGTTCATGCAATCCAAAGTAACCGTACAACCACAATCAGTAGAGATAATTTTACCATTATTTGTGAGGCGTGGATGAGTGACTATCCTACCATGTTCGTCCACAACCATATCCGTCGAAGGATTGACTGTGGTACAGTTGACCTCCTTACCTATGGAGGTCACACCATCCTCAACTGCGACTTGCGCAGAAGCAGTATGGGCTATACCAAACATCAGCACAGTCCAAAAGACTGCGTAGAAAATTTTTCTCATAACTTAAAATTTATAACTTATTTCACCCAATAGACAACTTGGATTCTATTCTCCGGCTGTTTTCCGGGATAGAAGTTGCCGTTCTTGGTAGCATCGTAATTCAATTTGCCCGTTGCGGTACATTTCACCACACCATCAATGTTATCGCCGACAAACACGCCGTTGATGTAGAGCTGTACGAGATGGTAGGCCGTGTCTATCTTGTTATAACCGGTCGGTATCGTCAATTGAATGCCTTTAGTGGGGTCGCAGAAATTAGTGCTGTCGTCCGCTGTCTTTATTGTATCGCGGAAGCTGTACTGTCTTTCATTGAGGACTAATGCGACATCGTCAGCCGTATCTGCTGCGAACTTGACAGTATCGCCATTATGAACCATCGTCAGTTTTCCGTTATTGACTAAAATATCAGCTGTAACAGGCGAGCTGGCATCAGCTGTAAAGGAGGCCACGTCAGTACCATTCTTTTGGATAGTGAGGGCAGCGTTATTTACGGTAGGGATGTTGATATTGCCAAGAGAGTCGCTGATCTGCCGAGCAACACAATCTTGTATCGTATCACACACGCCGCTGATGGTCAGATAAGACTTCAGCGTATCTTTCAAATTTGTTGCCGTAATCAAGCTGTCTAAAGCACTCGTCGACAACAGGGTATCCACAGCGGTATTAATCTCTTCCTTTGTGTAGTAGTTGCCCAATGTATCCTCAACACAGTTCTTAACGTCGTTGCAGTTCTTGATTGTGTATTCACTCAAAGCGGTGGTCAATTCATTGTCGGTAACAAGGCTGTCCAAAGCACTCGTCGACAACAGGGTATCCACAGCGGTATTAATCTCTTCCTTTGTGTAGTAGTTGCCTAATGTATCGTTCACTTTCGTCTTAGTATAGTAGTATTCCAAAGTGTCATACAAATTCGTTATCGTCTCGCAGCTCTTGATGCTGTCGCAAAGGCCGCTGATGGTGAGGTAGGACTTCAATGTGTCGTTGATCTTCGTCGTGTCGTAGTAGGCGTTGAGCGTGTCATTGATCTCTTCCTTTGTGTAGTAGAAATCCAAAGTGTCGGTAAGATCTTGGATGATGTCGCAGCTCTTGATGCTGTCGCAAAGGCCGGTGATGGTGAGGTAGGACTTCAATGTGTCGTTGATCTTCGTCGTGTCGTAGTATGCGTTAAGCGTGTCATTGATATTCGTGTATATTCCCTTCAACGCGGGGCCGTCGGGATTGATGTCGCAGGCGTAGAGGGCGTATGGTACGGCCGAAACCAGGGATTTGGCTGACACGACACCGCCGCCGTCCGGCAATGTGATCGTTGTTCTAATGGTGTCATTCGGCCAATTCGTTATGTTATTCATATCGCCTGTGACACTCGTGCCATTTTCGCCAATCATAAGGGATATGAGACCGT
>JAZRYT010000060.1:0-32942 GCA_045600905.1 Bacteroidales bacterium | reverse complement strand
GAAGTTCTTTCTTCTGAATCAAATAAACCTTGGTTGCCAAGTTTTCTGTATGCCCTTTTGTATGTGTCCATTTTCTCTTCAAATTTGCGGCAAATATACAAATATTTATTTGATTATCAAAGAGTTTTATTTAGAATTGCCATTCAGTCTGCGCGGCAAAGATAATCATAGTTCTCGTCTCTTCTCAATCTGTTGATAACTTCAGCCCGCATTTTGACCTATACGCCCAATTTTGTCACAGCCGTAACCAACTTCACAACCACAAGCACGCAATATTCGCTTACGGGTATTCCTGACAACACCACTTTGTATTGGCGTGTTCGCGCCACCAACGGCAACACCTTCAGCGACTGGTCTGCACCATGGCATTTCACTACAAATGAATGTCAAACAAGTAGTTACGCCTTCTCGCATTCTATATGCAATGGCGAAAGCTATGAGTTCTTTGGACAGACGCTGACCACCAGCGGCGACTATTCGCAAGTGCTCACCAATGCTGACGGCTGCGACAGCATTGTCACGCTGCACTTGACGGTGTTCCCTACAGAATCCACTGAGTTCTCGGAGACGGCATTTGACAGCTACACCTGGAATGGGCAAACCTATACCGAATCAGGTGATTACACGCAGACGCTCACTAACATTCACGGCTGCGACAGTATCGTAACGCTCCACTTGACACTCACGGTGGGTATTGACAATTGGACAGAAAACAGCGTCATTATTTACCCTAACCCAACCCAAGGAAAGTTGAAAATTGAGAATGGAGATTGAAAATTTGGAGCGTGGGAATTGTTGATGTTTATGGCAAATTATTGCGGATGATTGCTATTAATGACAATATGGTTGAACTTGACTTATCGTCATATACAGCCGGAGTTTATTTCCTGAAAATTGATACGCCGAACGGAGAGGTGGTGAGAAAAGTGGTAAAGAGGTGAGTGCATAACATGCCAATCCACTTCCCCCTGTCCACAACTTAACATCTCCTATACGTTGCCGACTCCTCCTGACTTCATCACTTTGTTGCATCTCGAAGAGATGCGACCTCGTCAGTTGTGGAGCTGGTAAATATAGCTTCTGTAACTTTCGCCAAATTGACTAACAAAAATCCACCAAATTGACTAATGAAATCGCGCCAAGTTGACTAATTCGATTTTTTTTATTATTTTTGCGCCCTAAAAATCAATAAGATGGTAGAATATAAGCTTAGGATCGCGGATGCTCTTATAGAAGAGAAATTAGAGGGTATGGGAGCTGTGTTGGTGGAAGGTCCAAAATGGTGTGGGAAGACTACCACTTCTGAGCAGCACGCGCAAAGCATACTTTATTTGGATGACCCTAAAAACAGGCAGCAAAATCTTCAATTGGCGGATGTCAATCCCGAAATGTTGCTTCAAGGTGATGTGCCCAGACTGATTGATGAATGGCAACTGGCTCCGACATTATGGGATGCCGTTCGGTTTGTTGTTGATCATCGCAACGAGGAAGGCCAGTTTATTCTGACGGGTTCTGCAGTTCCACTTAACGCGGAAGACAAAACGCAAATCAGTCATACAGGTACGGGGCGAATTGCACGTTTGCGTATGCGAACGATGAGTTTGTGGGAATCCGGCGAGTCTAACGGCTCTGTCAGTTTGCAGCAATTGATAAATGATTCTGACCATATAGCAGGCATAAACCCGCTTTCCATTGATGACATTGCTTTTCTGGTTTGTCGTGGAGGATGGCCGCGCGCCACTTTCCAAACCCGAAAAATTGCATTAGGTCGTGCGTTCGATTATTATGATGCCGTCGTCAATCAGGATTTGCAACGTATTGACGATGTATTGAGAAGTACGGAGCGTGTCAAGCTCTTAATGCGCTCGTATGCCCGACTACAAGGAACTCAAACTTCTCTGTGTGCTATCTGTGATGATATGAAATCTCATGACGGCAGCACTTTAGATGACCGAACCGTAGCCGCCTATATTCACGCATTGAAAAAAATCTTTGTGATTGAAGATATGCCGGCCTGGAATCCGAACCTGCGTTCTAAAACAGCTATTAGAAGTAGTGATACGCGCTATTTCACGGATCCTTCCATCGCTGTTGCCGCCCTTGGATTATGCCCGGCAGATTTGATAAACGATTTGAACACATTTGGCTTGCTGTTTGAGACGATGTGTGTTCGCGACTTGCGCGTCTATGCTGATGCCTTAGGAGGAACGGTTTATCATTATAGAGACAAAGATGGCTTGGAATGCGATGCTATTCTGCATTTCCGCAATGGCACTTATATGTTGGTTGAAATAAAGTTAGGTGGCGACAAATTGGTGGAAGAGGGCGCAAATTCTCTCTTGAAACTGGCTAAGAAAATTGATACGGACAAAATGAAATCACCCTTGTGCCTGATAGTATTGACCGGTACAGGTAATTATGCTTATAAAAGAAAAGATGGGGTTTGCATAATCCCAATTGGATGTTTGAAAAATTAAAATTTTACGATATGGTACACAACATTCTTTACATTCACGGCTTTAACAGCAACAAAGACTCTTACACTGGTAACAAACTGAAAGAAATGTTTCCTCAATATAACTGGACATTGGAAACATTCAACCTTTTGGACGTTGAAGGAACTATTAATCAGATTCTTCGACTGCTCAAAGAAAAAGAATTGGACACGGTAGTATCTTCCTCATTAGGTTGTATTTACAATCTTTTTATCAAAAAGGCCCGAAATTGCGACATTCCAATGGTCAATAAGATTTTGATAAATCCCTGCTGTTTTCCATCCATCGAACTTCCAAAATTGGATGTAATTCCCTATATGGCACTGGAATATTGCGAGGCAATGGAATTCAACATCTATCATCGACACGAGTTCAATGTGCCGGATAAATTGTTTGGTATCTTTGCCAAAAACGATGAATTACTGCACTATCACGACTTCTTTGTCAGCAAATACGGTGCGCCCAATGATGCCAACTGCATTTGGGTAGAAGGCGGGCATTCGCATTTGGCAGAAGATGTGCTCAAAGATAGTTTTACGAAAGCCATCGACTATTTCAATCAAGTAGAAACCAATCGAGTAGAATGTGCCTGTACTCCGAAACGTAATAATTTGGCAGATCCTAACAAACCCTATCATCTGCCTAAAGACCGCAAACCCATTTTGTATTTCGATATGGATGGCACATTGGTGGATTTTGACAGTGGCACGCGTCGCTTAGATCCTCTAACTAGAGTGAAATATAACGGCTATATTGATGAAGCACCTCACATTTTCAGCCTAATGGATCCTATTCCCGGTGCCATAGATGCTTTCTTGAAATTATCAAAATATTTTGATTGCTACATACTTACTACAGCATCCTGGAAAAATTTGACAGCTTGTGACGATAAGAAAATCTGGGTGCAACGCTATTTCGGAAGTTCGGAAAATTCACCCGCTTACAAACGTCTTATCATTTCCCACCGAAAGGAGCTAAACATCGGCGAGTTTCTCATCGACGACCGCCCCACCAAATGCGGTGCCGATTTGTTCACGGGAACCGTCATCCCATTTGGTCCTCAAAACAAACTCTTCCCCGATTGGGACAGTGTGCTGAGGTTCTTACTTCCAGAAGAGTGAAAGGCGGATGAGCGATGAAAAGTTCAAAGTTTAAGGTTTAAAGTTTAAAATGAGATATTTCCCCAAGCCAATGGCTAAAAGCTAAAATCAAAATAGTATGTTAAAGACAAAAGAAGATATCGTAAACAACTGGTTACCAAGATATACGGGTATGAAGTTGGAAGAATTCGGCAGATATATATTGCTGACGAACTTTCAAGATTACGTAAAGAATTTTGCCGAACTGATGAATGTTTACATCAAAGGCGAAGGTCGTCCGATGAAATGCGCCACCAAAGACGACATCACCATCATCAATTTCACAATGGGCAGTCCTAACGCGGCTACCATTATGGATTTGCTGACGGCCATCAAACCAAAAGCTGTTCTGTTTTTGGGCAAATGCGGCAGTTTGAAATCCTATATCGGCGTGGGCGAGCTACTCCTCCCGATTGCCGGTATTCGTGGCGAAGGTACTTCCTTGGACTATTTCCCAGCCGAAGTCCCTGCACTGCCGGCTTTTAATTTGGAGAAAGCCATCTCCTCAACCATCCGCGATTATGGTTTGGACTATTGGACCGGAACTGTCTATACAACCAACCGCCGTGTTTGGGAACACGATGAGGAGTTCAAAGCCTATCTGAATAAGATTCGCGCCACCGCTGTCGATATGGAAACTGCCACGCTCTTTTCCGTAGGATTCTACAACCGCATTCCCACTGGTGCCATCCTTATGGTTTCCGACCAACCCACGCTCCCCGATGGCATCAAGACCGAACAATCTGACAAAATGGTCAGCAGCAATTACAGTATGCGACATCTGCAAATCGGTATTGACTCTCTTAAACAGCTAATCAACAAAGGTATTACGGTGAAACACTTGAAGTACGACTACTACGAGGCGCCGCCGAAAGAATAGGACAGAAATTGTAAGTGAGAAGTGAGAAGTAAGAAGTGAGAGGCGGAAAGTTAATATAACAGATGTTTGCCGTAAACCTGTCAAAATATAGCATACTTCTTCTTTTATTCTGCCGATCGGATGAAAAATACACCTAATCGGCAAATTATCATATATATTATTCTGCCGATTAGATAATTTTATTATTTTTGCGGCAGTTTTTAACCATTGCTTTTGCGTTTTATTTCAAGCACAAGCAAACACGAGGTTATCTGTGTTACGTGAATTCATAATGAAAATTACTGATTATGAGTGCTATTATTGGCAGAAAAAAAGAGATTGAAGAAATAGAACGACTTTACAACAGTGATCGTCCAGAGTTTGTTGCTGTGTATGGGCGGCGGCGTGTAGGAAAGACTTTCCTCATCAAACAGGCACTTAAAGACAAGTTCACCTTTCAACATACTGGGGTGTCGCCTGTTGATCAGGAGGATGAAAAAAATCGTTTGAAAACGCAGTTGGAGAGTTTTTACTATTCTCTGTTGAATCACGGACTTGAGGGATTCAAGCCACCAAAGACCTGGATGGAGGCATTTTATCAACTTACCCAATTGCTTCAGAAGCTTGATAATGGCCAGCGTATGGTGATTTTCATTGATGAATTACCATGGATGGACACCCCTCGAAGCCGTTTCCTCTCAGCTTTTGAAAGTTTTTGGAATGGATGGTGCAGCGGACGCGACAACGTGATGCTCATTGTTTGCGGCAGCGCCACATCATGGATGCTCAGCAACCTTTCTCGTAGTAAAGGAGGCCTCTATGGACGCGTTACAGATGAAATAAAACTATCGCCTTTTACTTTGAAAGAATGCGAGGATTACTTTGAGCACGAAAACATAGAGCTCTCTCGTTATGACATTGTCCAGTCGTATATGGTTTTTGGTGGAATACCTTATTATATGAGTTATTTCTGCAAAGGGTACAGCTTCGAAAAGAACACCGATATGATTCTTTTCGGCGAAAAACCGCGTCTTAAAGACGAGTTCAATCGCCTTTTCAGAGCCATTTTCAACAATGCCGAGGATTGCAAGAAGATAATTCGCCTTCTCGCCTCACGAAATTATGGTTTTACTCGTGAGGAAATCTCTTCTGCAACAGGTCTGTCTCTTGGTGGCGGACTCAGTGACACGCTCACGGCCCTTTCAGAAAGTGATTTCATCGTACGCTACTGCCCATATGGGAAAGGTACGGGAGAGCACTATAAGCTTATCGACAATTTCTGTCTGTTTTGGTTGAAATACGTGGAACCCAACCAAAAAGACGCCTCATTTGTCAATGACAACTTCACTTCCGACATAATGAAGGGTTGGCGAGGTGTAGCTTTTGAACAGGTTTGCTGGCAGCACATAATCCAAATTAAGCGTGCACTTGAAATTGGAGGCGTGAAAACTTCTATATCTGCTTGGAATATCGTTGGTTCTGAAACTTCATCCGGAGCACAGGTTGATATGCTTATCATTCGCGATGACAATATTGTTAACCTGTGTGAGATGAAATTTTGCAGTTCAATCTACACTATTGACAAAGAAGAGGAAGCCAAAATGCTATATCGGGTAGAAAAACTCAGCACCACCCTATCTCCCAAGCAAAAAGTACATTTGACACTTATCACCACTTACGGCCTCGCGAATGGCAAACACAGTGGTAAGGTGCAGAAAATTGTTTCTTGCAACGACTTATTCAACAATTAATTTAATGAATATTAGCCTTATTTTTGCGGAATATAATTATTTTACAGCAGCAAATGGCCATAACCTTTTCTACCCGCAAAGCCCACTACATCAACTATCTGTTTGGAGTATTGTTTTTCATTGCACCAGCTGTACTTGTGTTTTGTTATTTCCTTAGTCATAGAGATGAGTTTGAAGGAGTTGCCATCTTAATACTCCTTTTGCTTGGGTGGGCTTCACTTGGTTTTAGGATTTGCCTCTTTGTCTGGAAACAGCGAGCAGACTCGATTACCATCTCTTCGTTTGGACTCTCTTTTTGTGGAGCATACCTTTGCGGAAATGGTAAACGATTAAACTTTGGAGGCTTTGGTCACGAATGCGTCAGTAAATCGTTGGTTTGGAATGAAATAGAATGGATAAAATATACTTACCAAAGCAATGCTAAGTATCCCAATGCCTTGTTTGTTAAAATAAAGACAGGAGAAGTATTCTCTATCACCTTCGCCGCCTATTCCTATTGTATTCCCATTATCAAGGAAATAGAACAATACAAGGAATGTGTATATGGAAGAACCTCCGAGGAAAAGGCTTTCAAAAACCCTGACATTCTGGAAGATTAAGTCCTTAATTTCTGTCCGACCTTTTTCCATATAAACAAACTTGTTTTAAACAATGTTGTTTATAACAAAATTGTTTATTTTCTCGAAGATGGTGAACAATATCTATTCAAATTATGGCTGAAACGCAATCTCTAACCTTATATTCTCAATTTCTGCTCACTGTTCACCAATCTCAGTTCACTAACCATAGAACTCGTTACCCCTTCCCTCCGGCACATTCGTTTCCAGCATTCGGACGTGCGACAGGAAGTCCGCATCTTCCAAACGGAGTGCCTGCTGTTGGCAATTGAGGATGCAGGCCTGGCATTTGATGCAGGTGCCTTCAAAAACGGGAAACTTTTCTGCCCAGCGGATGCTCCCCAACGGGCATACGCGCACGCATTGGCCGCAACGGATGCACAATGCTTCGTCTAACTGCGGCTTGCTTTTCAGGAACTTGGCGGGCTGAAGATCCTCCTTTATGGGCGTATAGTAAGTTTGCGGAACGGGCTCGCCAGGTACGGATAACTCCTTCCCATCGTCTAATTGAAGTTTCGTTACAAAATCTCTCAACTGTTGGAGGTCATCTTCCGTGGGCCTACCCTTTGACAGAGTTTTGGAGAATACGTGTCGACATACCATTGCGGCGGCCCCGATGGGACGCATACCGCCTTGCCGGGTTTTGAGTACCATTTCCGACAGCGTATTGTCGTAATGCCTTCCGCCAAACACGGCTATGGCGATGAGCGGATTGCCGTTGCCACGGATGAGGTCATCCACAAACGGCAAGGTCTTGTTGGGAATGCGTCCGGCATACACCGGCGTGCCCCACACAACCAAGGCATCCGATGGAATAGAGCCAGCTTTTTCCCGCTCGGCGGGCGTGGTATAAGACATCATCTGAAAAGGTACGTTCCAGCGCGCGGCCAACGCTTGAACGGCGGTTGCTAATATTTTTTGTGTGCCGCCCGTGGGACTGAAATAGAGGCCGATGACTTGCCGAATCTCCATCTTAGAAATGCACAGTGACGCCATTGCCCGTAAAGGACAAGTTGGAATTGTTCTTTTTGCCTTTCACATACAGGACGGAGCCGGCGATGAACAGCGGCACGGAGGCGCCCATTAACGTGACACCGCCGATGGAGCAGACACCACCCAGTTCGCGAGCGCCGGGCGAGTCGGAAATGCACAGGTAGGCCAATGGAAATATGGCAGCGCCAACTCCAAAACAGCAACCGCCGGCAATCAGCAGGTTGCGGCCCGTTATCATCTGCGAGTTGAGCTTGAGGTCAACCTGCATAGAAGTGGCCGATGCAGATGCTGTATTCCACGGGTAGTCTAAAGTCTTCTCCGTTTTCGGAGCTATGGTATTCATACAGAGCTGCTGTGCGGAAACCGACAAGGTCAGCAGCGATGCGATGATGAAAGCGATAAATCTCATTGTTTCGTAAATTTGAAATAGGGCGCAAAAATAGTTTTTTTACTATTAGGATGAAATTGATTTGAACAATTCGGTAATTGAAGGAATGTCTTTGCAAGGAGGGGAGGAGGAGGGAAATTCCCAAAAATCAAAACGCTATCGGCGTAATCTCTTCTGTGTCGAAATCGATGGTGAAAAAGTAGTGCGTAGTACCATTGGTCACGCCTAAGATGTGGGCGTGAAGCGTCTTGTTGTAACGTCCCGCCTGCTCCACGACGGCCTGGGTAATTGCTACTTCTGGGGCTTTGCACTCAATGACGATTTCAGGCTTTCTTTCTAAATTGAAGACGACCAGGTCATAACGTTTGGTCAGTCCGTTCACGGTGATGGCCTTTTCTACAGAAATATGAGTTTCAGGGATTTGCTTGACATTCAGCAAATAGAGGATAAACAGCTGTCGCACCCGCTCTTCCGGCGTTTGCAACAGCCATTTTTTTCGGATGGGGTCAAAGACTTCAGTCTTTCCGTCTTTTACTCTTTGCTTGAAATTGTAAACCATCAACCCAGTTTTTCCTTGTATGATTCATAGGTGCCGGGTACGGACAGCAACTCGAATTCGCCGTCTTTGTGAATCATGCCGATGGACGGATGACGTACGCCGTTAAAGAAGGTCGTCTTCACCATGGTGTAGTGAATCATATCGTCAAAGACGATGCGGTCGCCGATTTCCAGAGGCTCTGGGAAGGCGAAGTCGCCCATCCCGATGTAGTCGCCGGCCAGGCAGGAGCAGCCGCCAAGGCGATAGACGAACTTGCTGCTTTCGTCTGGTTCGGTGGCATCCAGGACCGTGGGCTTGTACGGCATTTCCAAACAGTCGGGCATGTGGCAGGCGAAGGAAACATTCAGCATCGCAATTTTAATGCCCTTGTTGACCACAATGTCTTCCACCGTTGAGGTCAGCACGCCGGTCTGCCAACCGACGGCCTCGCCGGGCTCCAGAATCACTTCTTCCAAGTTCGGATAACGAGCTCGGAAGTCTTTCAGCAGTTGGATGAGATGCAAGATATCGTAGTCGCTTCTGGTGATGTGGTGCCCGCCGCCGAAATTCACCCATTTGCACTGTTTGATGTAGTGGCTGAATCTTTTCTCAAAGGCTTCCAAACAATGTTCGAGGGCGTAGCTGTCGTTTTCGCAAAGAACGTGAAAATGCAGGCCCTCAATGCCTTCTGGCAGATTTTCGGGCATATCTTCTGCCAGAATGCCCAAGCGGGAACCTGGCAGGGCTGGATTGTATAAATCTGTTTCTATTTCAGAATATTCCGGATTCACGCGTAGTCCGAAACTCACTTTCTTGGGACTGTTCAGCGCGATGTCGCGGTATTTGTCCCATTGACTTAAGGAGTTGAATGTCAAGTGGCTGCTGTATATCAGCAATTGTCCGAACTCTTCTTCCAAATATACTGGTGCATAGGTGTGCGCATCGCAGCACATCTCTTCGGAAATCAAACGTGCCTCATTCAAGGAAGAGGCGGTGGCACCGGCTAAGTAGCTCTTGATAAGAGGAAAGGAATGCCAAAATGACATTCCTTTCAGAGCACATATTATCGAAACGCCGGCCTCTTTCTGGACCAGGTCGAGTAATTGCAAGTTAGCTTCCAATGCTTCTTCCGAGAGGATGTAGCACGGGGAAGGGTAGTTGTCGTATGCCGACATGATTATTTATGGTTTTCGTGGAACATTTTCAAACGTTCTTCCAACATTGGGAATTGGCTTCTTGGAGTCAGGGAAACACAGGCGCGGAGACCTTCGGTTCTTTCGCTGCCGCAAGTGCCCAAAGAGATGGCGCTGACACCGTAATAGAGAAATTCGGCCAACAGTTGGTCGCTGCTCATACCCGGATAAGCCACGGTGAAGTAGAAACCGTCGGCAAGGTCTTTGTCGCCGTCCTTGTCATAAACGATGACGAAGCCGTTATCGGTGAACAATTTCTTCATAATCTGAGCTTTTTCGCCATATTCCTTCACATCGTCAATGTAGTTGTACGTGCCGTCGTTGCAAGCTTTGAAGATAGCTGCCATAGCATATTGTGCGGAGTGGGCGACACCGGAAGTGAGCGCGTAAACGGTACCATAGATGATAGCGCGGCCGAGTTTCTTCATATTGAAGTAAGGAACGAGGTCGTCGAATTCGCGGCTGAACATCTTGTTGGACATCACCATCATAGAGATACGTTCACCGGCATAGCTGAATGCCTTGGAACCGGAAATCAACAGGGTGTAGTTGTCAGTATATTTGCCAACGGAAGGTTGATATGGAGGAACACCTGGCTTGGAGATGTTGTTACGGAAGTCCATTCCGAAGTAGGCGAGGTCTTCGAATACGAACACATCGTATTTGTTGGCCATTTCGCCGATGATTTGGAGTTCTTCTTCTGTGAAGCAGATCCAGGAAGGGTTGTTCGGGTTGGAGTACATAATGGAGTGGATGTTGCCTTTTTCGAGGTAGCTTTCCAATTTGGCTCTCAGTTTCTGTCCGCGGTAGTTATAGACATCAAAGGTTTCATATTTGAAGCCCATAACGCGATGCTGTTGTTTTTGGACAGGGAAACCCGGGTCGATGAAGAGGGTGGTATCGCGTTCTTTGCGGCAGCGAACGAATGTCATGAAACCAGCCATGCCGCCCATCATAGAGCCAACGGTAGGAATACAGTTTTCAGGATTGACATCCAAATCGATGAAGTTTTTCACGAATTTAGCAGCTTCCACTTTGAGTTCGGGAATACCTTCGATATCCGGATAGATAGCGGCAACGCCGTTTTGGAGAGCTTTTATTTGGGCTTCTACGCCGACGTGACAAGCTGGAAGGCCGGGAATACCCATTTCCATACGGACAAATTCCTTACCAGATGCTTTTTCGATATCGTTGATTAAACGTTTCACTTCACGAATGGAAGCTTTTCCAACTTCTTTAATACCGCTTTCAGCGACGATTTTGTCAACGATTTCTGCTGGGATGGGGGTGTTCTTCATATTTAATCTTTTAATTTTTAGAATAATGACGTTATTTTTAAGGAGCGGCAAATTTACATAAAAATCTCGAATTCCACACCTGCGAACTAAAGAAAAATTATATCTTTGCCGTGCCGATTTCTTCAGATTTTGGTCAGAGGACTTCCCTAAGTTTGGAGTATTGGCTTATAATGTTTAATAGAAGTCCTCATTTTTTATTTAAAAGCACCTTATATTATGAAACAACACGAATCTCACATCCTAATTCTAATCGTCTTTGTTATCACGACATTGCTGATCACCTCTTGTGGCGACACGCCCCAACCTCAGGATGAGCCCACTCAACACACCATCACCCTTGATTTCACCAATGCTTTTCCTCACCACACTGAAGTCACCGCTTCTGTAAGCTTGCACGAATGGAATCCAGAAACGAAAACCTTTATTGATACGGTAATCCTTTGCCCAATTGATGAAGGCAATTCCATCTACTCTATCTCCAGCAATTCCAACAGCACATTATATGATTGCTATGTCAGTTATATAAATCTTTTAGATGAATCTGTCAATGTTCATGCTCCTTTTGGAAGTGATGCTGGTGACGACAAAGCCTACGAAACCGCGTTCAACAGCGATAAAGTCTATTATTGGAACGACAATGCGAAATATATGGTTCTGAAGTAACTTTTCAAGTGCAATACAAATGGGGGACTGAAAATTCCAGTCACCCATTTTTTTTATTTCCTCCGACCAAAAGATTATTTTTTGATGTCTGGGCAGGGTTGAGACGTGGGAAAACAAAAGAAGTATTTTGGTAAGCATTCTCAATGTGGGCGTAAAATTCATCCATATCGTTCAACAAAAAGGGCAAATACAAAAAAAGGGCAATCTTTCGATTGCCCCGAAGTATTAGATAAAGGTAATATTATCTTCTTTTTTTGGTAGGAGTTGTACCGTTGTTGATATCGTTAGTAGCTTTTTGTTCTACTTTTTCGATAGCAGCGTGACCGATGTTTTCACCAGCTTGTTTAGCGTGAGCACCGAGAGTTTGTTTCGGTTCTTCTGTTTTGGCAGCAGGTTTTGCAGCCGGTTTCTTAGCAGCAGGTTTTGCAGCGGGTTTCGGTTGTTCAGCAGGAACTTCAGCAACTTCTGGTTCTTCTACTACAGGTTCTTCAACTACTTCTTGAGCAGCAGGAATAGTATCGGCAACTTGTTCAACTTCTTTGTTCTTGTTACCACAAGCCACGAAAAGGCCTGCACATAATAATGCTAAAAATATTTTTTTCATTGTCTATAAAATTTTGGGTTAATAAATTCTTTGGAAAATTATTTAGCAGGAACGTATGTCAAAGTGAATGTGTATTCGCCTTTAGCAGGGCTTTCGTTGTCATTGAAAGAATAGGAAAGAACCAATTCTTTGGATGAAAGGGCGATAATAGAGCAAGATTCCATTGCTTGATCATACATTGTATAATCCTCATTGTAGAAGAATGGGATTTGCATATTCAAAGTAGTTTGATCTGCGCTGAGGTTCCAGTTTGCGGAAACAGCAGCTTGGTAACCGAAACCATCTTGAATTTCAGTGCCTGGATCGATAGTCATAATGTTACCTTCTTTGAAAGTGATAATATCATCCAATTCGCATTTGTCAAGATAACCTTCCATCAAATTTGTAACATGAGCACCAGAGTACATAACGTAAGCAGGATCAGAAGTAGCAGCAGAGAGGACCCAACCTTTAGTTTGTTCGGTTAAGATTTCGGTGTAGCTTTTTTGATCGCCACAAGAAGCTAAGCTGAATACTAAAACAGCAGCAGCAAATAATGCAAAAAATGTTCTTTTCATTTCTTTAAAATTTAAGTTATTAATTTAGGTGAATAAAATTTTCTAGAAGCGCGCAAAAGTAGATTTTTTTCACATACAAAATTTCTTAAAAAAACAAAAAAGACACTTACAGAAAAAAAAAGTTTAAGAGTCAAAACCATCTAAAAAAAAAATTGTACTTTAGCGCCCTTAAAATGCGAGGAGAGATGGCCGAGTGGTCGAAGGCGCACGCCTGGAGAGCGTGTAAGCGCCAAAAGCGTTTCCTGGGTTCGAATCCCAGTCTCTCCGCAAGTTTTAACTGACTGAAATTCAAATGAATATTATATAATCAAAATTCAATTAAAAATCAAAACTTTAAAGTTATTATGAAAAAGCTAATCGCCTTACTTACCGTTTTTGGTTTCTTAACCTTCGGTATTGCAAACACCGCATTTGCTCAAAATGATCAACAAAAAGACAATGCTACCGAACAAGTAGCTGATTCCGCCACTGCAGAAGCAGCAGCTCCCGCTACCGCTCAAGCAGAATTATCTGAAGACCCTGATGACGCTGTCAGCCAAGGTTTACACTATGTTTTGAAAGACAAATTCATCCAAGGTGGTGCAGTCTGGATGACTCCGGTACTTATCTGTTTGATTTTAGGTCTTGCTTTCGTTATCGAACGTATTTTCTACCTCAACCTCTCTTCTGTAAATTCCAAAAAATTATTAGACAAAGTAGAAGACGCTCTTAAAAACGGTGGTGTTGAAAAGGCTAAAGATCTCTGCCGCGACACTAAAGGACCTCTTGCTTCCGTATTCTATCAAGGTCTCGACCGCTATGACGAAGGTCTTGATTCCGTAGAAAAAGCAGTTGTATCCTACGGTGGTGTTCAAATGGCCAAACTTGAAACCAACCTCACTTGGATCAGCTTGTTTATCGCTCTTTCTCCTTCCTTGGGTTTCTTGGGTACCGTCATCGGTATGGTTCAAGCATTCGATGATATCGAACGCGCAGGTGATATCTCCCCGACTATCGTCGCTGGTGGTATGAAAGTGGCTTTGTTGACAACCGTCTTCGGTTTGATCTCCGCTATGATTCTCCAAGTGTTCTACAACTACCTCCTTACCAAGGTTGATAGCATCGTAAACGATATGGAAGACGCCACTATCTCCTTTATGGATATTTTGGTTAAAAACAAATAAATACAATAATTAATATATACAATAATTATTAGTACTCATTGTAATGAAGAACAAGATAGTTAACATCATCATATTTGCAGTTGCCATCTTGGATTGTCTTATCGCTCTTATTTTTGCCTTTGGCTTCAATGAAGAAAAGAAAGACAACTTCTTCCAAGTGCGTCAAATCCAAGACCAATGCCCCGCATTGATCGCCGATTTGCAATCTGCAACCCCTGAATCTCTTCCAAAAGTTGTTGAAACCTACCAGACTACTCTGAAAAGCTTCAACGACTCTCTCAACAACGTCCAATTACAAAAAGATATCCTTTATACCTATCTTCAAGATCTTAAAGGATTGGATAACGAACAAAAATTCGAACAATACAAATCCGAATTCTCCTCCCGCGCTACCGGTCTGTTCGCAAAATGCGAAAACAAACAAACCTACACAGACGGTTTCAACGGTGTCAACGACTTCAAATCCTTGGAATCTTATGTGAACAAAGTTGAAAAAGAATATTCCGCTTTGAAACAAGATTACCTCGTTGGACGCAACTACTGCAAAGCCGCTAACAGCCTGGTTGGCAGAGCTGATATGATTAACGCAACCGCATCTGCAAACAAAAAAGCCGCTGATTTGGAAGAACTCCAAAACGACCTCAAGGGTTTCCAATCAAGTTCCAAATTGGAAAACACATTCTTGATTATTGGCTATATCCTCGGCGGTATTACCATCGCTCTCTTGCTGTTCTTTGCATTGGCAAAAATCGTTAAGAACTTCAAAACTTCCTATAAGATTCTTGTCGTTCTCGCTTTGTTTGCATTAATCGTATTCATCGGTTACGCAATCGGAAGCCCTGTTTTGAGCCAATCCGCTATCAAGGCCGGTATGAACTCAACAGGTTACAAAATGGTAAATGCAGCTTGCTTTACTTTTTATGTTTGTTTGATTTGCGCATTGTTGGCCATCATCGTGACCTCCATAACAAACGCAATAAAAAATAGAAAATAATTATGAGTAATAGAAAAACACCAGGACTGAATACAGGATCAATGTCAGATATTTCATTTCTGTTGTTGACCTTCTTCTTGTTGACTTCTTCTATCAATACAGAGCAAGGTATTCCCCGTAAGTTACCACCCCCAAAGGATGAAAACTCCCAAGAGATTAAAGCCGATATCAATAGACGTAATGTCTTGAACGTATTGGTCAACTTCAATGACCAAATCTCTGTGAACGGTGAAATCATTATGGTTTCCGAGCTTAAGAACAAAGCTAAGGAATTCTTCGCTAACCCAATGAACGACCCAAACCTTCCTGAAAAGGTAAACAAACCTATTGATGGTATTGGTGACTTCGCAGTATCCAAGGGCGTTGTATCCCTTACAAACGACCAAGGTACCAGCTACAACATGTACGTTCAAGTTCAAAACGAACTCCAACGTGCTGTTAATGAGCTTCGCGATGAAACCGCTTTGCAATACTTCGGAAAAAAATACAGTGCTTTGGATTCTGCAGCACAAAGGGCTATCACATCTGCCATCCCTATGAGCATCTCTGAAGCTCCACCTATCGATTACAGCAAACCCGCAGCTGCCGCTAACTAACCTTAAAATTAAAAAGATCATGTCAAGATTTAAAAAGAACGGAAAAAAAGAGACCCCAGAACTGAATATGGGTTCTATGTCTGATATTATCTTTATGTTCTTGTTCTTCTTTATGGTGATTACAACAATGCGTGAAGCTTCTTTGAAAGTCCATTTCAATCCGCCACAAGCAACTGAAATTCAAAAACTGGAAAAGAAATCTCTCGTAGCCAACATCTACGTTGGCGCACCTATCAGCAAAAACGAGAACACCCTTCCTCCCGGAGAAGTCTCCGTTCAGCTCAATGACCAAACCATCAAGGCTGAAGAACTTGTTGCTGACGTCCGTGACTTCATCGGTACGGAAAAGGAATCTAGAGATTTACAAGACCGAGAAAAACTGACATTCTCCCTCAAAGTTGATAAAGAAGTCCAGATGCGTTATGTAAATACCATCAAACAAGAACTTCGTAAAAACAACGCACTGAAAATCAATTACGCAGCTGGTAAAAGAGCTGAAAACAATTAATATCAGTAGAATTTAAAGGTAAGGCGACTCGTCGTCTTACCTTATTTAATAATTTAAATAAAAACGCAAAATTATGAAAAAAGGTTTACTTTCTTTAGCAGCAATTTGCTTGGTGGGCACAATGTTCGCTCAAACCACACCTGCTAAAATAACAAAAGAACAAGCTCAAAAAATGAGCATCTCTGTCCCTTTCAGGCAAGCTCAAACGTCCAATCAGATGACCATCCCAGCCCTTCGTTCAGACATCCTTCCGAACAATGGTATTGGTCAAACCTACTATGACCTCCAAACCAATGGTTCTCTTCCTCAAAAATTAGTTGCTTTCCCAGACGGAACCTTATCCGCAACATGGACAACCGCAAGCTCCGGTATCAATGGCTCAAACAGCCGTGGTGCAGGCTATAACTATTTTGATGGAAACTCTTGGGCAAATAGCGCTACAAACACCCAAAGAATTGAAACCGCACGCGGCGGCTGGGCAACAATCGCAGGCCTCAGCAATGGCGAAATCGTTGTTTCCCATAACGGCTCCACAGGCCTTATGATCAACGTACGTCCTCAAAAAGGCACAGGCGACTGGACGCAAACCATCCTTACGGGCCCCGAAATTCACGATGGCACAACTGGCGGTACAAGTACTGCTCTCTTATGGCCGGCAGTTGCTGCAAGCGGCAACACAATCCACTTGCTTGCTTGTACAGAATCTGATACAGGTTCTTACTACCACGGCATCCAAACCTGCCTTCTTTATTATAGAGGTACTTACAACGAAAGCTCCAACACCATCGCTTGGGAAGAGCCGAGAATCGTTGGCGATATGGGCAACCACACAGATTGGTTCAACGAATTTGGTGGCGATGACTACGTAATCGCAGCTAACGGCAACACCGTAGCTATCGTTGTCGCCGGACAATGGAGCGATGCTTTCCTTTGGAAAAGTACTGATAATGGTGTGAACTTCACAACTACCACTATCATTGACTCCTACATACCTGACAACTTTGACGAAAGCATTCACTATCTTGATACAACTCATCCTACCTACACAACTGACGGAGCTTCCGCAATCGCTATTGACAACAACGGTCTCGTTCATTGTGCATTCGGTATTGCCGGCGTTGGCAACCCTGAATTAGGTGATGGCTATATCTCCATTTATTACAACATCGATGGCCTTCTTTATTGGAACGAAAATATGCCTGCTATCACAGGTCAACAACAATTGCAACTCAGCCCCGACTCCTTGGCAAACGCTGGTTACATTGTTTTCACTCGCCAAGACCTCGATGGCGATGGCTCTCTTTGGTACCTCAACAGCAACAACGCTCATCCTACAGATGGTTACCACAGAATCGGTATGACCTCCCAACCTAGCCTCGCAGTTGATGGCAACAACGTTTACCTCATCTACTCTTCCGAACTCGACCTCCCGTTCTACGACGCTAACACAATGAATATGTATTATCGTGGTATCTTCGGCGCTAAATCCACTGACGGCGGTAACACCTTCGGCGGTATCAGCTGGCTCTCCTACAACAAAAACTGCTACTACGTTGACTGGGCTCTCTACGATTGGGATGCAGAAAGCACCGAATGGACTTACGAAAGTATCGTTTATGAATCTGAAAACATCTATCCTTCTGTAGCTCAAAATATTGTTAATGGTAATTTGGCTATCATTTGGCATAACGACTACTTCCCAGACAATGCTCAAGGTTCCATCGCTACCAACCCTACAAACATTCTCTTTATGACTCTTCCTGCTGACCAACTCGGTACTTACAACAATATTGAAGAAATCCCTGACGGCCTCTGGATTGACCACACTGGTATCGCTGACAATACTTTGTCTGGTATGAAACTCTATCCTAACCCGGCAAACGAAATCGCTAACATTCTTATCGGTTCCACAGAAAGCGCTAATGCTACTTTGGCAATCTACAACTTGATGGGTCAAGTAGTTTACACAGAAAATGTAGCTTTGAACGAAGGTAACAATGTTATCACTGTTAACACCAACGACCTTGAAGCTGGCGTTTATATGGTAAACATTAAGACCAACAAAGGTACATCTACACAAAAATTGATTGTTAGATAATCCACAAACATCATAAACAAAAAAGGCAGGCCATACGGTCTGCCTTTTTTTATGACTTAAACCAACTATTCCACATTTAAAATTTTGATGGTTCGCATCCCCGCGGGAAGCTGCACATCCAAAAAATCACCTTTGTGATGGCCAAACAATGCCTTAGCCATAGGGGACGTGAAAGGAATCTTGCCCTTCGTAGATGAGGCCTCATCCACACCCGTAATCTGCAACTTCATCTCATTGCCATTCATAGATAATGAGATGTTGGAACCGAAGGCAATTTCACCATTAGTAACAGGTTTCAGAACCTTAGCGGTCTTAATGCGTTGCTCCAACAACTCTAATTTGGCATTGATAAAATTGCGCATCACACGCGCATCAGATTCCTGGCCACCAGACTGAATAGCTTCACGTTCCTGCAATAGGGACTCCCTCTCCGATTGTAACTGCTCAAAACCGGCCGGCGTCACATAATTGACAACACCCGCAGGCAAAAAAGCGCGCGGAGGTACCATAGGAACCTCTTCCTGATCTCCTTCCTTTACAAAGCCTCTGCTCATAAAAAACTAGTTGTACTTTCTTCTAACCAAATCACAAAGAGACAAATATGCAGTAGAAGCGGAATCCCAGAAAAATTTCTGCTTGAGTTCTTCCAAACAATTAACAGCATCATCCATTGTCGCACACTGATTTAATTTGGTAATGGCCGCGCTGAATTCTTCGCCTTTATTATTGAAAAGCTCTTTGATATAGGTGAATTTATCGTTGATGGATATTGCTTTCGTCAAATCGGCAACTTTGGCATTTTGGAACTGGGCACTGAGCGAATGGTCTTCGCGCTGTGCCGTGAACAAATCGTTTAATGAACGTTGCGGCATCGCTCCAGCCAATGGTTTGGAAACATTCACATTAGAATGGGCAGTATTACTCTTGGGTAAAAATTGCAGCAAATCGTCTTCGTCCTGAGAAGTCGATTGAGCAGCAGTTTGCGCAGACTTCTGTCTGGCATCTTCCTCTCTCTTGCGCTGCTCGGCCTCAGCCAAACGACGACGCTCTTCTGCCAAACGCTGCTCTTCGGCGGCTCTTAATCTGGCCTCCTCTGCCCTCTTTCTTTGTTCTTCTTCAGCTTGACGTCTGAGCTCTTCGGCCTTACGTTGTTCTTCGGCGGCTCTCATACGAGCCTCCTCTTCTTTCCTGCGTTGCTCTTCTTCAGCCTGACGACGACGCTCCTCTGCCAGACGTTGTTCTTCGGCGGCTCTCAAACGAGCTTCCTCTTCCCTCTTGCGTTGCTCTTCTTCTGCCTGACGACGACGTTCTTCTGCCAAACGCTGTTCTTTGGCTGCTTTCAAACGGGCCTCTTCTTCTTTTCTGCGTTGTGCCTCTTCGGCCTGACGACGCATTTGCTCAGCCTGCAAACGTACTTCCTCTTCAGCTTTACGCTTTTCCTCAGCTTTCAAACGCTCCTCCTCTTCGATTTTTCGTTGGAATTCATCCTCCTGTTCCTGCAAATCCATCTGCTTGCCATAACTTTCATGGTCGGTATCAAAAAACAAATCCACATCGTCCTGGATACCCTGATAAACTTCATATTTATCAGTAGGAATCTGCGGAACAGAGCCTTCCGAGATAGAACCGTTCTGGACTGAAACATATATTTTTCTAAGTCTTTCTAAGATAATATCCTTTTCAATGGCTGGAAAAGAATTGTTTTTGAAGATATTTTCAAGACTCTCAATTGATTCAACAACTTGTTCAAAAGTATTTTGCATTTTGTAATGAATTTGGTATTGGTAGAAACGAAATTATGTTACTTTTGCCGTTTCAAAAAAACGGCCAAAAATACAAAATTCTTTTAATCGTATAATGAGAAATGTTTTTAGAGAATAAGGCGAGTAGGAATAATAAAAGAGGTTGGATAGAAGTGATTTGCGGTTCTATGTTTTCCGGCAAAACCGAAGAACTGCTTCGTCGTATTCGTCGTGCGCAATTTGCAAATCAACAGATTGAGTTGTTCAAGCCGGCCATTGACACGCGATATGACGAGGTGGAAGTTGTATCACACAACGAAAATTCGATGATGTCAACGCCCGTACACAACTCCTCAGAAATTCTTCTATACGTCAATATGGAGACCGTGCAAGTGGTGGCCATTGACGAAGTCCAATTTTTTGACGAAGGCGTGGTAGAAGTCTGCAACACCTTGGCCAACGCCGGCATACGCGTCATTGTCAGCGGATTGGATATGGACTATTTAGGCAATCCATTCGGCCCGATGCCGAAGCTGATGGCTGTTGCAGAATACGTCAGCAAACAGCACGCCATCTGCACGCACTGTGGCAATTTGGCCCAATATTCACACCGCATCGTTGCAACGGAAGGACAGGTGCTTTTGGGTGAAAAAGACTCCTACGAACCGCTCTGCCGCCATTGTTTTAACGAGGCTATGAAAAAAGAATAATCTGACGCAACCAAACATTATACCCTTCGTCAACGGATTTTTGTATTTTTGCACCTCCTTTAGAAAAACTACAAATTAACATAAATAACTGATTATTATGAATTTAATTGACAAAATTAAAGCAAATGCCATTGAAGCCAACAAAAGAATCGTTTTGGCAGAAGGCGAAGAAGAAAGAACATTGAAAGCAGCTGACATCATCATTGAAAAAGGTTATGCCGGCATCATTTTATTAGGAAACAAGGCCAAAATCGAAGCCGAAGCCGCTGAATGGGGTTTGAAAAACATCGGCAAAGCCGAAATCATCGACCCGATGGACAATCCTAAGAAAAACTACTATGCTGAAATGCTTTGTGAAATCCGCAAGAAAAAAGGTATGACGATGGATGAAGCCCTCAAACTCGTTGAAGATCCTTTGTACCTTGGCACATTGCTGATTAAAAACGGAGATGCTGATGGCGAAGTCACTGGCGCACAACACGCTACAGGTGACGTTTTGCGTCCTGCCTTCCAGATTGTCAAAACTTTACCAGGTATTTCCGTCGTTTCCGGCGCGTTCATTATGTGCTTCCCCGACAAAAAATGGGGCGATGACGGTATTATGGTCTTCGCAGACTGCGCAGCAGATCCTAACACAGACGAAAACAAACTCGCCCAAATCGCAGTGGTTACCGCTCAAACCGCTCGTACCATCGCCGGTATCGAACCGAGAGTGGCTATGCTGAGCTTCTCCACCAAGGGTTCTGCTAAGCACGAACTCGTGGACAAAGTGGTCAATGCCACCCGCATCGCTAAAGAAATGGACCCGAACTTGGTAATCGACGGCGACTTGCAAGCTGACGCCGCCATCATTCCAGAAGTTGCCGCTAAGAAAGCTCCGGGCAGCCCTGTAGCCGGTAAAGCCAACGTTCTCGTATTCCCGTCATTGGAAGTTGGCAACATCGCTTACAAACTCGTTCAACGTATGGCTGGTGCTGATGCTATCGGACCGGTCATGCAAGGTATGGCCGCTCCTATCAACGACCTCTCCCGCGGTTGCTCCGTAGAAGACATCGTCAGCCTCGTTGCCATCACAGCTTGCCAAGCTGCCGGCAATAAATTCTAAGTCAATTTAAACTAAACCAATAGACGCGCCAACATTCCCGAGGCCAGACTAATGTTGGCGCTTCTTTTATTTTTCCCTTACAATGAGAAAATTATTCATTTGCTTCTTTATCCTTATTTCCGTTCTGTCCATCAATGCCCAGAACAACAGCTCCGCTACGTTGCCTCGTTCCCTTCGTTCCGGACAAACAAACAATAAAAACAATGCTGACAGAAATTTCAAATTCTTTGTCGGCGGAAACGTGAACAACAACTTCGGGTATAATTTGGCCCTCGCCCCTGAAATAGGCATTCAACCCTTCAAATGGTTGCGCATCGGTGTCGGACCAAGATACGAATTACAAGTTTGGACCGATAATGCTTTCAACCGCTATGCCACACACGCAGTGGGAGCCAGCGCTTTTCTCGAAGGTATCATTATCAATCGCATACTTGTTCACGTCGGTTACGAATTTCTCAATTATCCGACTAACATTGCCATTGTTCCAGACCCGACATCCAGAAGAGGTTACTCCTTGTATAGCGAGCGTGACAATCTGCATTCTTGCGCTCTTGGTGTAGGTTATTACACTCAAGTTGCACAAAATCTGAGTTTTTATGCCCTTTACGTGATTTATCCGTTCCTCACTCCCAACGACTACTATAGCCCGCTGCCAATGTTCGCCCGCGTAGGCATTTCCTATCAGTTCTAAATCGAACTATGTCGTCCGTTCCCTTCCATTTCCTGTTAGCCCGCCGTATTCTCAAAGACAAAGGGAACCGCTTCTCGCGTCCCATCGTCTGGCTATCCGTCTTTGGAGTATCGTTAGGACTGGTCATTATGATGATTGCCATCGGCATCACCTCCGGCTACAAACAGGAAATACGGAACAAAGTGGTCACTATGGGTTCCCACATCCGCATCACCCACTTTGACCAGAACTACTCCTACGAGCAGGTTCCCTTTGACAAAAACCAGAATTTCACCCAAAAACTACTGCAAAATCTTGACATTGCCGGCATTCAGAATTTCGCCACCAAAGTCGGAATTGTCAAAACCTCCGATCAAGTGGAGGGCATCGTCCTAAAAGGCGTTGATAAAACCTTCAACCAACGCATCTTCCAAAGCAACATCATAGAAGGCGACACGCTTTTGCTATCCGACACGACTGCCGACAATCACATCATCATCTCCAAACATCTGGCCGACAAGCTGCTCATCAAGGTCGGCGACAAGGTTCGCACCTATTTTGTGCAAGACCCGCCGCGCTCTCGGAGTTTCATCGTTTCCGGCATCTACCAAACCGGCCTGCCGGAATATGACAATATGTTCGCCCTCGTGGATTTGCGCCACGTCCAAAAACTCAACGACTGGACAGAAAACCAGGTCAGCGGAATAGAAGTCCTCATCAAGGATTATGACAAAATCGCGGAAATGGGAGATTTCGTACACCATCACGTCCCCTACAAGTTGAAAGCGGAAACCATCCATCAGATCTATCCGGAAATCTTCGAATGGATAGCCCTGTTCGACACCAACGTGGCGGTTCTGCTTATCATTACCACCTGCGTGTGCTTAGTAACGATGATGTCCATCTTTTTCATTATCGTTTTGGAACAGACGCAAACCATCGGCATTTTGAAATCCTTGGGAATGAAGACACACGATGTAGTCAAATCGTTCATCCTTGTAGCAGGTAACATCCTCTTCAAAGGGATGTTGATAGGCGATGCCATTGCCCTCACTTTCGGCCTCCTTCAACAACATTTCCATTTCATCAAGCTCAACCCGGACACCTACTACGTGGATTTTGTCCCCGTCCATTTCAACATTTTGGCCGTCATCGGTTTGAACATTGCCGTCTTCCTCATCTGTATGGCGGTATTGATTATCCCGGCCTGGGTAGTAGGCAAGAAAATCACGCCCGTGAATGCGGTACGGTTTGAATAAAATCATTTCAAAAATTGCATTCGAACCTAAAGAGGCGAATCATCAGCTCCAATTTTCAATACTATAATTTTATTTTCTCTTGCCGTAAACGACACTTCGTATCCGGCAAAAGGGAAACCATACACGCGGTTTTCATCGTGATGGTAGGCGGGGCGTGGATCTTGGGCCAGCACCGCACGAAGCGCGGCGAGTTTGTCGGCGGACAACTTGGCAGCCTCTTTGTCGGGAATCTCCACCTCCACCGTGTAATCGGTATGTAAGGCTGTAAATCCCTTAGTAGCTTCGGGATGGCAGTCGGTGGTGAGCAGATAGGGTTTGATGTCATAAATCGGCGTGCCATCCATCAGGTCGGCACCGGCCACGCGGAGTACAGTACCGTACCGACTATCCTGTTCCACTGCCAGCAATTTCACGGAGGAGAGTCCGATGGCGTTGGGACGGAAGGGCGAACGCGTGGCAAACACGCCCATACGGGTGTTGCCGCCCAAGCGCGGCGGGCGCACTGTTGGCGACCACGTGTCGCGTGCAGCCTCGGAAAATCCCCAAATCAGCCAAATGTGGGAAAAATCCTCTATCCCGCGCAGCGCATCGGCATTGCGGAACTCCGGCTCAAAAACCACAGTAGCCTGCAACGCATCGACCAGCCCGCTCTGCCTGGGAATTCCGAATTTCGACGGAAAGTCGCTATGTATGCGCGCAATAACGTGAAATGTCGTATCCATTGGAATTATATTCAAAGAAGGCTACAAAAATACTATTTTTGATTAGTGAAAAATCTGTATTTTTGCAGCCTAATAAATAAATTTCATAAAGAAAGATTCGCATTTTACTTTGTGATTTTTTTTTTAGACGTAAATATATGAAAATGAAAGACAAAAAAGTAATAGAAAGAGCTTCTTTATTTGGTCAAACGCATTCAAATAGAGATTATAGCAAAGCAAAATATTGGGGGAAGAACCAATTTAATAGTTCTTTCCCCGCCTCTTTAGTTGCGTATATGTCCTCCATCGGAATGAAAGCTGTATATCTTTGTTTTGACAAAAAAGAAGCTGTTATTCATAAAAAAATTTCGGGAACAGATATTTTCGGAATAGATCCGCTAAGTGATAACGCTTATTATAATTTTGAAGCAGGTTTTTTTCCATACGAACAATATTATTATACGGATGTTGATGGTAAAAAAGAAAATATTGATTTGGTTATGGTAGACTTGCCTTCAAAGGTACCACTTCGAGGACTTGAAATTAAATTGACAGCACTACCAGATAATACTACTTCTCAATTGTCCGAAGACAAATACAGCTGCGAAATAGTGGTCCGTCCACCAACTATTTGTTTTTTAGCTTGCAGCATTTGCGAGCACTATTCTTCTGAAAAACAAAAAGACAAACTTCGTAAGCTATTATTCACCATTCCTAAAATCAATCATTGGGATGAAGTTGCCGAAGTTGCTCCTAATTTTAAACATATACGGGATGCCGTTTTGTCAATTGCAAAGGATATGTCGGATGACCAAACGCCATTGATTCTTCAACCAGTATGGAAAACAAAAGGCAAACTAATGCAATTAGCGGATGACTGCCTTGACGTTTTTGTATGGTCAAATTTAGCAACTCTACAGATGTTTTGCGATGATGAAGAAATATCATCTGTAAGCATCAATAGATTTCAAAGAGCTATTATTTGGATCTACCTTATGCTGCAAGATTATGTAACATACGGACAATTTGATTATGTGAGAATAATCAAACAACATTCTTATGGCAATGCTAACGACAAAGCTTTTTCATTACCTGGAAGTAAAAGCCATAAATTTCTTTCTTGTGATGAACTAACACATCCACGCATCAGTAAAAACGAAATCAGAAATATTATTTTAGGGGGTGGACAAAATTTTTTAAGCCCAGAACGTAGATTTGATGCTGTTTTAGTTAGCAACCCCAATTTGTTTGATGAAAAAGAAAAGTAAAAATGAAAGCAGTTGATTTATTTTGTGGTTGCGGAGGCTTAAGTCTTGGCTTTTTAGAAGCAGGTATTGACATACTCTGCGCTTTCGACAATTGGGATGAGGCACTTGCTGTTTATCGTAACAATTTTAAACACCCTGTTTATAAAATTGACCTCCGAGATGTGGATTCCTCTGTTGAAAAAATCACTCCTTTTCATCCTGATATAATTATCGGAGGTCCTCCCTGTCAAGACTTTTCTTCCGCAGGGAAACGAAATGAAGACAATGGCAGAGGTGATTTGACCGTAGCTTATGCTAATATAATAGGGAAAGTGCGTCCTAATTGGTTCGTTATGGAAAATGTGGCTCGCATTGTGAAAACTCAAAAATTAGTTGATGCCATTTCTATTTTTAAAAAAGCCGGATACGGATTGACATATACTGTCTTGGATGCTAGCAAATGTGGTGTCCCACAAAAAAGAAAACGCTTTGTAATGATAGGAAAACTAGGTGAGAAGGATGATTTTATTAGAGAACAACTTTTAGGAAACCTATCTGAAAAAGAAATGACTGTAGCAGATTATTTTGGAGAATCTTTAGATATCAAATTTTATTATAGACATCCACGGAGCTATGTTCGGCGAGGTATTTTTAGCGTTAATGAACCCAGCCCAACTATTCGAGGGGTAAATAGACCTATGCCTAAAGGATATAAATTACACGACAATGACCCTACAACAAGCTTGGAAGGTATTCGACCTTTAACTACCCACGAAAGAAGTATGATACAGACATTCCCATACGATTTTTTCTTTTTTGGTTCCAAAACGGATCAAGAACAAATGATTGGAAATGCTGTTCCTGTAAATCTCGGCAAATATATAGGAGAAGCCATTATTAAGCAATCTGGAGAAATAAATGCCGTTGATTTATCCCAAAGTCATAGGATTATTCAACAGCCCGTATTGACTTTAGAAATATAACCCCACATAATTTCTTTTTACTATTAACACTCAAAAAACAACAAATAAAATTTTATGGAAAAATATATCTATCAAGACTTTAAAGAAGAAGCTGAAGCGCTCAACAATAAAATTGAAGATTTTTTGGCACACCACACCCAATACCCGACGGACGTTGCAGTAGGTATTTGCAAAGACTCCCATTCGGTGGTTTTGGACAGCCCGCATAAAATCGCTTCCGAATACAAACAATTCTCCATCGCCGATTTCATTATGATTAATGAAAAAGGCCTATACGAACCCGACACGAAGGTTATTTTCGGAGAATAATATCGTATTGAGAATCAAAATAGAAAGTATTCTTAACAACAAAAATCTCTGTATGGCAAGACCTAAGTCTTTTTTACTTTTTTTCCATCTCGTCGTATGTATATTGGCAATGACTATTTTGCCAACAGGAGAAATATTTGCCCAATGCGGTCAAGCTGAAAAGATTTTGTCCAAAATGACATTGGAAGAAAAAATCGCGCAATTGCTGATTGTGCGTGTTTCCTCCACCGGCTCGGCCGCTGAGAATCAGAAGATGCTGGAGAACATCGCCAAATCCCAGCCGGGCGGCGTGTGTTTCTTCAAAGGCGGACCCGTGCGCGAAGCCGCCCTCACCAACCAGATGCAGGCGGTCAGCAAAGTCCCGATGTTCATCTCCATAGATGGCGAATGGGGGCCTGCCATGCGTTTGGACAGCTGCGTTGCCTTCCCGCGCCAGATGACCCTCGGCGCCCTCTCCCGAAAAAACGACTCCCTCATCTACAAAATGGGATTGGAAGTCGCCAGCCAATGCAAAGCTGTCGGCGTAAACCTCAACTTCGCGCCCTGCATCGACATCAACAACAACTCCAAAAACCCCGTCATCAACAGCCGTTCTTTCGGTGAAAGCCGCGAAAAGGTCTTGCGCAAAGCCGCCCTCTACCTCAACGGTATGCAAGACGGCGGCATCATCGGCTGTATCAAACACTTCCCCGGACACGGCGACACGGAAACCGACTCCCACGTTGGCCTGCCCTCCATCAAGAAAAGCCGCATCGAATTAGACGAACTCGAACTTTTTCCCTATCGCCAACTCATCAACCAAAACGTGGATATGGTTATGGTCGGGCATCTCAACATTCCTGCTTTGGACTCCAACCGCAATTCAGTATCCTCCCTCTCCTTCCCCATCATCTCCGATTTGCTGAAACGCGAACTCGGTTACAGCGGCATCATCATCACCGATGGAATGGAAATGCAGGGCGTTCAAAAGCAAAACCGCTTTGATGGCGATGTGGAAATCAGAGCTCTACTTGCCGGTGTCGATATCCTGCTACTCCCTGGAAAGCCAGAAACCGTGGTCAATGCGCTAAAAGCTGCCGTAGATAGCGGTATTCTACCTATCGAACTCATCAATGAGCGCTGCTTGCGCGTGCTCCAATTCAAAGAGAGCAAAGGCTTACTCAACTACACCCCCATAGACGTCACCTCCGTGCCTCAACTGATGAACACCGCCAATGCCTCCGCCATCAACGACGCATTGGAACAAAAGGCCATAACCCTGCTCAAAAACGAAGACCATATTTTACCTCTGGCACGCATTCCCAATGACACCGTCCAAGCCGACAGCATTGTGTTGCTCTGCATCGGGCGTCCGGAATATCAAACCCAATATCAAGAACTTGCCAGAAAATTCGGCCTTGTCTATAGACAATTCGACAAAATCGTTCCCGTAAAATGCAGCGAAGACTTCTGTCATAGTGTGACGGATACCATTGCGCCATACAACCGGGTCATCATCGCTTTTGGCGGTTCCAACCAATTGGCCAACCAAAGATACGGCATTGACCTTAAAATGATTGACTTCCTCAACCAAATTGCCTTGGAAAAACGCACCATACTGCTCCATCTTGGCAATCCGTATGCACTCAACTTTTTTGATTCCACAACAAACTACAAAGCTCTGCTCGTCACCTATCAATCCACACCAAACTCGTTAGATGCTGCCCTGCAAGCCTGCTTCGGACAAAGAATTTGCGAAGGAACACTGCCTGTCTCCAATAATGAATATCCCTGTGGCTCGGGCATAACCAGAGATCCAAAACCTTTGAACATCTCCCTCCTACCCGATTCCATCTCCATCGCAATTGATAAAATTCTTCTTAACGGCATTGTCAACAAGATATACCCCGGTTGCGTAATGTTAGCCATCAAAGACGGTAAAACAATTTACCACAAGGGTTTTGGCTATTATACCTACGACCATCAGAACAAGGTGACCACGCAAACAATGTACGACATCGCCTCCATCACCAAAACGGCTGCCACCACATTGGCCGTGATGAAACTCTACGATCAGGGACGCATCAAACTCAACGACCGCATCGGAAATTATCTTCCCTATCTGCATAACACCAACAAGGCCCATCTGACTCTGGCAGAACTGCTGACTCACACGTCCGGAATGCCCGCTTTCATCCCCTTCTATACCAAAATACAAGATGATGAAAGGTATTTGAGAAAATACAAAACTCCCAATTTCGAAATCAAAGTGGCCGACAACCTCTATTTGAGAAACGACTATCCCGATACGATGCGTTATAAAATAGCACACTGCTCGTTAGGTAATCACCAATATCTCTATAGCGATTTGAATATGGTAATGCTCAAAGATTTGGTGGAAACACTGACCGAACAGCCTATCGAACAATTCCTAGCCGACAGCATCTACAAACCTATGGGGTTGGCCCGAACCTGCTTTAATCCACTGTCACACGGATTTACGAAGGCTGAAATCGCCCCAACCGAAAAGGACACGAAATTCCGCAAACAGGTGGTACAAGGCTATGTACACGACCAAACTGCCGCCCTATTCAACGGCAATGCCGGTGATGCCGGACTATTTACGACTGCCGAAGAACTGGGCAAAATCTATCAGATGCTTTTAGACGGAGGAACCTATCAGGGCAAACGTCTTTTCTCAGAAAACACCGTCAAACTGTTCACCTCCGCCTACGAAATTCACGGCTGCAAAGTGCGCGGTTTGGGTTTCTACACACCCAAACACCCCGGTTCTTCCTCCATCGTTCCTAAAGCTGCTGGGAACAGAACCTTCGGTCATCAGGGCTTTACCGGGACCGTTGTCTGGTGCGACCCCGATGCCAAACTCATCTATGTCTTCTTCTCCAATCGCGTGTATCCGGACTGCTATCCCAACAAACTATCATCCAGCAAAATAAGATTAACCGCTCACGAAGAGCTATATAAAGTCATTCGACCTTAATACATTTCATTCAATTTTTATAGAATTGATTATCGATTATGAAAGACAATCCATTATTTTTACATATCGAGACTGCCACAGAAATATGTTCCGTAGCGCTAACCGAAGGTAATCAGGTTTTAAATGTCTGCGACAACAACGACGGCAATTCGCATTCTAAAACCCTGCTGCCTTTCATTGACAAAGTTTTAAAAGAATCAAAACGCGAACTGAACGAGTTGGATGGTGTGGTTGTCAGCATCGGTCCCGGTTCCTACACGGGTTTGCGCATTGGCGTTTCCACCGCTAAAGGCATCGCATACTCCCTGCAAATCCCCGTCATCACTGTAAGCACTTTGGAAAGTATTGCCAACGGCTGCCAAGCGCAGTCCGCAGACCTCACTTCTCAGCAAATCATCCCAATGATTGACGCGCGGCGTATGGAGGTTTTCGCTGCCCGATATGATGCCGATATGAAGCTGATAGATGACGTGGCCGCTGTCATCGTGGAAGACGGCACGTATGCAGACTTGCTGGCCAAACAACCGATAGTCTTCTGTGGAAACGGAATGCCTAAATGCAAAGAGCTGCTTTCCCAATACACGAATGCTTCTTTCGTAGAATTTTCAATTTCCGCCCGCTATATGCTTCCCACCGCGTTGAAAAAATGGAAGGCGGAAGACTTTGCCGACGTGGCCTATTTCGAGCCTTTCTATCTGAAAGAATATGTGGCCGCCAAACCGCACGTAAAAGGCTTGTAACACTATGAAAATCAACGACCCCATAGACCAGCAGAAGAAGCTCAACATCATCGCCATAGCCGACAGCTCCGACTACGGCCGCTCCGCGTTACGCTATGGGGAAAAACTGGCCGAAGTGTTTGACGCCTCCCTAACCGTCATCACCAATTTCGGATTCTCCCTTGAAAACAGGAACAGCACGCCAAGCGACATATCCTGTCCGCTTTCAGCGGAGCACATCGTCCGAACGGACTACTTCTTCCCAGAACGCCTCTACCATTACGCTGACGAAACCAACACGATAATGTTCGTCATCGGGATAGACAATGAGGATAAAGACGGTTTGTTCAACAAGAAAAAGGCGCTACGCTTCATTAAGCCCTCACGATTGCCCGTAATGACGGTGGGCAAAAAACTGCCCGCCGACAATGCCTTCAAGCACGTGGTATTGCCCCTCGACATTGAACGCCAAGCCAAAGAGAAAGCCCTGTGGGCTGGCTACTTCAGCCGCTTTTATCACGCCACCATCCACATTATGCATCCCCATTACGAAGATGATGGATTGCAACAGCAGGTGACGGACAACATCGCCTTCGTGGAAAAACTCTACCACAACTTGGAAATCAGCTATGTGCTGGACGAAGTCGCGCCTCAGCCCAATTTAGACCTCTATTCCTTGGAATTTGCCGACAGCGTGGAGGCCACCCTGACGGTGATTATGATGACACGCTACTACACCTTGGCGGACTTGCTGATGGGACCGCAGGAAAAGAAAGTGGTGGGCAATTCACAGGAATTCCCTGTCCTGTGCATCAACCAGAGAGACGATTTGTATGTGCTGTGCACGTGACAGTTGCTGGTAATCAGTAATCATTGATCTGTATTTTGATTCACATAAACAATAATTCCTCCTCGAAATTCTTGGAATAAACCAAACAGATCTGAGAGACACATAGTCAAAATCTGGAAATTCATCGTAAACAAGTATTTCCGATTTCTTATTGCCTATATATATTTTCCACAAAGAAACGATATCTATTAAAGGTTCTTCATATACACTCTTGCGCGCTTGTGCAATTTGTGTTCAAAACGGTTCCAAAGATTCTGGGCCGGGATGTTTTCCTCCAAATGTCGGGTACTTTCCACATACTTCACACCATTTTTGATGGAATTGCGAGCAACCTTTTCAAAAATGATAGCATTCAATCCTTTGTTCTTGTATTGGTCGTCAATGGCAATCAACAGTGAATCTATAGTATCATTTTTACGTAATGCCTTGAGAATATGGTACCATCCGCATGGAAACAAATGGCCTTTGGCTTTCTGCATCGCTTTAGAAAGAGACGGCATCGCAACCCCGAAAGCCACGACCTTGTCTTCCGCATCCACTATGATAGTAACATAATCCAAATTCAAGTTGGGGATAAACTGCTTTTTCAAATCATCGCATTGGCCAGGCGAAAGTTCCGAGAAACCGTGCAGTTTGGAATAACAGCGATTCATACATTCGAACACACTGTCCGCGTATGGCAACATCTCTTTTTTGCTGTTTAATTCGAGAACGCGAAGTCCATAGCGCTTGGGCAGGATTTCCGCAACACGGGTGAAGTTTTCTGGAACAACCGTCGGCACGTTAATCAGATATTCCACAAAATCCGTGTCTTTTCGATAACCATAATTCAGCAAATGCCGCTCGTAATAAGGAGCATTGTATTTCCCATAAGCGGTGGGCAGTTTGTCAAAACCCTCTACCAACACGCCAGCAGCATCAAATTCCAAAAAACCAGTAGGGCCATTCATTATTTCCATTCCATTTTGACGGGCATAACCTTCAACGGTCTCCAATAATTTATCAACGACCTCTTCCGAATCAATAAAATCCATCCATCCGAAACGACAAATTTTCGCACCTACTTTCTCATTATACTCCTAAAATCCGCAGAAAGGGAATTTGCTGATTTAAAAAGTTATAGTTACATTCATCGCCCGTGAGTGAGGTCGTCTCCTCAGGCGTGAGAGGCTCTGCGGTGGCTTTTTTGAGATGTCGAGATACAACTTCCCCC
>JAZRYT010000059.1:0-6936 GCA_045600905.1 Bacteroidales bacterium | reverse complement strand
CACGCCGGGTGGGGGAAGGTGTATCATAACACCTCAAAAAAGCCGGCACAGAGCCTCTCCCGCCTGAGACAACGACCTCGCTCACGGGCGCTGAATGTAACTTTAACTTTTTGAATCAGCAAATTTTCTTTCTGCGGATTTTAATTCAATAAACAAAAGTTCGTTGTTTCTGACGGTGACTAAATCGAATCTTATTGTTTGTTGGCTGCCCTCTTCATAGCGATGTGCGAATTCGGAATCAAGATAAATTGGAGTATGACTGCAAATCATATCTCCCTGAATCTTTTTCTCACTAACGTTTTCTTTATCTTTTTCGCCTTTTTGTGAGTAGTTTTTCTTGATTTCTTTAATAATGAACTCTGGATCCTTCTTCAGAAACTCAAAGCAATCTTCATATTTGGGATTTGTTCCTTTGGGAACATCTTTACCAAGATATTTAGGGTGACAAGTAGCGGCAAGTTTTTTGTTCTTGTACCGCAATTCGGCCATACGTCCCCCTTCATAATAAACATCTACAATGTCACATTTGCGTATTTCTACATATACGCCGTTAATGGAGAGGAGTTTTTGCCACCATTTTGGTTGCTTCCCTAATTCTTTGTAAATTTCAGCATCAGGGTTAAGATTTGCGTTTAATGTTGCTATCATAGTGTATGTTTTATTATTTTTCATAAAAAAAGTGTTTCTTTCTAAACTACAATATTTTCAATGCTATCGCCGCGCAGGCCTCCGCGTCTGCCAAGGCGTGATGATGCTGCTGCAAGTCATACCCGCAGCGCGCGGCAATCACATCCAGATTGTGCCGAATGCCGGGCCACAGCTTTTTGGATTTCTGCAACGTACAGTGAAAAGTATAGTCCGGGTAGTCCATCTGGTAACAGCGGAACACGGCTTTCAGGCAGTTCTCGTCAAAGGCCTTGTTGTGCGCCACGAGCGGCAGACCGGCGATCTTGGGTTCTATCTGTTTCCACACCTCGGGGAAGACGGGCGCGTTGGAAGTGTCCTGCACTGAAAGCCCATTCACCTCCGAACAAACGGAGTTGTAATATTCAGGTTCCGGCTTGATGAGCGAGTAGAACTCATCCACCTTCTCACCGTTTCGGTAAACCACCACGCCCACACTGCAGACGGAGGTGCGCTGGAAGTTGGCGGTTTCAAAATCTATGGCTGCAAAATCTTTCATATCTATTTGCTTTTATAGTTTGCTAAAATCCGTTTTGCCGCGTCCTTAATCTCATCTCTGAACCACTTGGGCTCAAGCACTTCCACATTGTCCATATTCCACAGCAGTTCCTGAATGAAGTCGTATGTCGGACGAATTCTCAGCTTAAATATACTGTACTCATCGTTGCGTTCCACTTCCCGCTGCGATTCGTGCATAGGCAGACCGCGCAGGTAGTTGGCCTGGCCCGCCGTCACTTTCAGCTTGACGGTTTCGATGTTGCAATCCTGGTCAGCAATGATGCCGAAGCAGCCGAGAAAATAGTCCTGCGGATCAAAGTCCTTCGGAAAATCGAACTTGTGGCTGGACGGACGGAACGCGCGGATACGGTCAAGGCAGTAGATGATGTCCTGGTTCGTGGACCACACGCGCCCCACCATATACCAGCGCTGACGGAACAACTTCACACACAACGGCATCACATAATGCTCGCGCTCGTCACCACGCCAATAGTTGTAGTAGGTGATGTGGATGAAACGGTTCTCTTTCATCGCCGACAAAATAGGGTCCAGATATTCGCGACCGCTGGGCACATTTTCCAAAAGAATCCGGTTCTTGATGGTCTTGCATTCCAGCAACGAGTTGCTGACCGAACAAGTGCTTAACAGCCAGTTTTCGATGCTGCAATTTTTGATATCCTCAGCGTTTACAATATAATAGTAGTAGGAACCACCCTTTTCACTTTCAATAATCAAACCAAAAGTGTCAAAAATGTCTTTCTTCCATTTGTGGAAGGTACGCTTCACCATTTTTAACCCACCGCTCAGGTCCTCATTTTCCTTCCATTTACGGTTGAGTTCTTCGAAGGAAATCTTTTTGGCCTTGTAGATGGTGTCCACTAACCAGGCCAATTTGCAGGTTTTATCTAATGCCATAATCTTGTTTGTTTTATCGGCGGCAAAGGTATAACAAAGATATGAATTTTTAGGGCATACCTTTTATTTTTTGCGCACCTTTTTCTGCAGTTCCAGCGTTCGCTGACAAATTTCATCGTAAGTCTTTGGGGATTGTCTGCAAGATATGGGAATTGAAAAATTTTTCGTGTCCACCTTTTGAGGCTGGCACAACTGGCAACGATAAATTTGGCCAAATGGTAAAATAGAATTCGGCCAAATATAAAATATCTATTTATGCAGCCATAAAACATATCATAAATGAAAAACTATAATCCAAGAATAGCAGACTTGTTATCTAGGGCCAAGAAATTTGTCACCATTAAGATGAATCATATGTTCAGGCATCTCCGCAATCCATACTTCCGTTTCCCAAGCAAGTTGATCTGAAAATTTCTTATATGTTTTAAAATCAAGAAAAGCTGTAACGAATATCATACCGGCTGACACATTGGGGGTCATTTCCTTAATTTCAACAATACGTTTAGGATCCATAGGCCCAACAGACGTGACGGATTCGACAAAGAAGATCCAATTTTTATCTTCGCAATACAATACTACATCAGGCATTTTGTCATGGAGCGTAATGGTGAATCCAAGTTCTTCAAGACGTCTCTTATTCTTCACCAAATCCTTCTCTATAGTGTCGCCTACATAAAGGCACTCGCAATTGGGAGCAAAACGAGGTGCGAACTGTTCTATGATATTCTTCTGCAACTCGTTGTGTTTACCTGGACTAAAGTTTAATTCTTGCTCATTAATCTTGACAGGTATCATTTCCATACGCTTTTTCGATGCGTAAATGTCAACCAAGCGTTCGTGTTTATTATTAAAACTCGCAATTGAGGAATCTTTGGCGCCACATTGAAGGACAACGAGGAATTCGCCAGTCAAACGCCAACGATAATTAGGACTATTGGTTGCCAACCCATTATCTTCAACAAGCGCAGCTGTTCTAAAATGATGGAGTGCTTGTTTGCGGAATGTCTCACGAGAATTTTCAGCATAACTTGTTCCATAATTTTTATTGACGAATGCAATAATATCGTGAATACGCATCCACTCATTATTAGCTGATTTCCACAATGAGTTCTTCTTAATATTAGCAAGGGCGAGCAAAGTAAGGGCACACAAATCTGCCTGCTGACGTTCTGGCATTCCGACCTTTTGAAGAATCTGCTTTGCTTTAACTATCTTATCCATTGTTCTATAATCTTATTACAATTCATTTCTGTTAATTCCTTCTGCATCAATGCCCGGCCCATCTCTTCAATGACATTGCGTTCAGGGACGGGAATGGAATTGATCTCTGTAGAATTAACTTGTGTGGAACCATTTAAAATACGATAATAGTCGTCATAAAGCGTAGAATTGAGCAATACGAACAAACCGTAAGTCAGGCATGGTGAATCACATCTAATAAAATTCACTTTATTTTGCGTGCTAATATATTCAAATTGCGGATACTGCTGTTTCAAATAGATACCACATTGCAAACGACGTTTTTCTTCTTTTGCAGTAAATCGTTTAACAATCAAATAATTATCATTCTTTTGAAGATACGATTTCTTATCTGTCAATATACATTCACCCTCTTTGCCCTGAGGCCAAACAACTCGTCCCGCTTTTATATGCTGTGAATAAATCAGTGGATAACAGCCTTCTTCCATCTCATCGCACAATGATTCACGAGTACGGAAGTCAACGACCAATCCAGTCTTCATAGGCAGATTGATTGCTGGCAAAGTCGTATGCATTTTGTTTATTACGGCAAGCGTATCAGCCTGTTTCTTATTAGTCACAAGAAAGACATATCTATTCTTTCCTACCACAGTATCATACGGAGCATTAAAATTTTTCAAGTCCGAAAAATCAGATGTTGAAGAAGTTGTCACTTGTATGGTTAACGGAATCCGCGTCGTTTTTTTTAATTTTACTATCATTGTTTCTTGGAGCACTGATTCACCATCGAATACCTTATTCCGACTTTCAAACAAATGAATATTTGTCAAGATACAATTGGCAAACATATAACGACGAAAATAATCGAAATAGGCACCTGACGTCCATGATCGAGGAATGATATAAACCATCTCCCCATCTTTTTTCAGATTTCGGATTCCCATAGAGCAGAACAACGAATAAAGGTTTGGAGCACCATAACAAACCGAAGGCATCACCTTTGCCTCTAAAGCATCCTTAGGAATTTTTTTATAGGGAGGATTTCCGATAATATAGTCATATTGTACTGGTTCGGAACCAAACAGCGTACCATTCTCAAATTGCTGAGTAGTAATATAATTATCTGTCTTTATTTCACAATCAATATGACAATGCTGCTTGATGTGTTCTATGTTTTCCAACAATATGGGAACAACATTTTTATCATTTTCATAACACGTCACTTTAATTGTACCTTTATATCCTCGAGAAAGTGCCATATCTATCCAAGCAGCAGTCAGCACTCCTGTTCCACACCCAGCATCAAGCAACTTGATCTCCGGCTTATTCAGATCGACATCAAACAATTCGGACATATATTTGGCTGTAGCCGCTGATGTAAAAAACTGTCCATACTGTTTCCTTTTTGATTTGGATACCGATGCGACAAACTTATTAGTTTTTTCAATTACAAAATTCAGCATTTCGAAATTATGCCTGCCATCTTTCATGTAACATGTCTTAGATTCAATCATATAGATTAGTATTTCAACTGCAAAAATAGCAAAAAAAAAAATAAAGTTTGAGATTCCCGCTAATAAAAAGTTGATATTACTATGGCATTCTCAAGACCGGAATTGCTCAATCACTTCATTCATATACCACAAACGCGCTTTTTCAACATCCACACATAACTGATGCGGAGAGGCCTAACAGCAATTTGTACAGACCAGACAACGGCTCACTATTTTCTCTATCTTTCCTCTATAAAAAATCAAATTTATATTCAACCGGCATAAAAACATTTTTTTTATGTACGTTTGCGCCCCGCAAGCAACGAACATTATGCGCAAACAATTACTGACTATCACCCTGCTGCTTTTCGCCGTTCTTCTCGGACGGGCGCAGAACGAGCACTACTCCATCACCATCCTGCCGCCTGACACCAACTGGGGGAAAAACTCTGACACCACCTTCTTTTCAAATGCCTACCAGTCCTGGCGCGGCACGCTGTATTGGAACGACCTGCTGTACAACCCGCTCGGCGACTGCCCCCGCGAGTGGTTCCACGTCGTGGAATACCAGGGCGACTTCTATCTCTCCAAATACTACCCCTACTCCACCGTCTTCACGGACAGCGTCATCATCTACAACGGCATGGACTGGGGTTTCAGCGCTTTTGCCGATTTCAAACAGGACAAAGATTTTTCCTATCAATACACGGCTTTCCAAACGCGGCCGGATAGCACCGTTGCCGCGTACCACCCATTCATCAAGCAAGTGCCCGGATACGAAGGGCTGTACCTTTTCCACAAAGACAATGGCGACGATTACGAATTGGTCACCAACCGCCACTACCTGAAAAACTTCAAAATCCTTGACGAGTATTTTGACGAAAATGGCGATTGGGAGTTCCGTCCGCCCTACTATCCCCAGCCAGACTTGGACGACTTGTTCAGCAGTCGAAACCCCCTCGACACCACTACCATAGTGGTTACACCGCAGTTAGTTCAGACTATGCGCAAGGTCAAAGTCAGCCGGAAGCGCCCACTCACCGACTTTTACTTCTGGCCAAACGGGACCGCACTTTATTGTAAGCATAACAAATGCGGAGTCATCAAATACAGCGGCGAAGTCATCATTCCGTGCGAGTATCAACGAATATCCCTACACGAGGATCTCTTCTTTCTTTCAAAAAATTGTAAAAAGAAACAGCCCATTCCATTTTGTTCGGAAGGCCTTGCCGACAAAAACGGAGAAATACTCATTCCCTGCAATCCAGATATAATAACCTTTGACATCGAAGATTCCATCGTCACTGTTTTGCAATCTGCCAAAGACACCGCTGTCGCTGATGTCCTCTATTATAACACCCAAACGAAAGAGTTCTGTGCCAAACCCACTTACGACAATTTTCCCGGATTTCATGTCAACCGAAATTATTCTGAAAAGGACAGTCTGTTTGATGGAGATGGCAACCTTATTCTGTCCGACTATGATGCAATTATTTTTACAGACGGTATTGCCGTTGTTTTATTAGACACGTTGTACGGCACCGTTAACCAGAATGGGGAAACCATTCTCCCTTGCATTTATGACGATATCTGGGTCAAAGACGACATCCTCACCGTGAAAAAAGACGGTAAAATTGCCTTCGCCAATTTCAACGGGGAATTCGTCACCCCGTTTATGGAGATGTCCAACGGCCTATACGCCCACTTTGGGCTGATTATCATCAACCAGCGTTCCGCCGACGGCTCGCGCCTATTGAAGGGGGCCATCAACTGCAGAGGGAAGGTCATCGTGCCCTGCCAATACGATGACATTGATCTTTACCCTGATGCCATCCTTTTAAGAAAAGACGGAAAATACGGTTTCTGCGACCACACAGGAAACATTATCGCGCCCTGCATATATGATTTCCGTAACGACATCGGCGAGCTCTACTTTCCAATTTTCCCAGCCTGTTTAGGTGGTCAATGGGGACTCACCAACCGACAAAACGAGGTGGCAATTCCGTTTCAATGGGATAATATAGAATCATTCGGAGACCTGGCGCTCGTCAAAAAAGACGGTTTGTGGGGATGCGTGAATTTCGACCAAGACACCATCATACCCATCCAGTACGATGAAATCATCACGAATCCGGCGGGGTTGTTT
>JAZRYT010000058.1:0-24307 GCA_045600905.1 Bacteroidales bacterium | reverse complement strand
CAGCCTGCTGCTCTGCGGCCTGGTGGAAGAGGACGCTCCCGTCGTGTTCGACTACGACAACCAGTTCGTGGCCGCCGAGAAGTACGACGCCAAGTACTCCTACAAGAAGGCGTTCGGCTATTTTCCCGGCATCGCCCAGGTAAACCTGCGCCCCTTCCACATCGAGAACAGGGACGGCAACGCGCAGGTGAAGCTCGGACAGGCCGACACACTCAGGCGCGCCTTCGGACTGCTGCGCGACAGAGGCATAAAGGTGGACAAGGCACGCATGGACTGCGGCACCTACGCCAAGGACATCGTGGAGGTGGCTGCCGCCAACAGCCGGCTGTTCTACATCCGCGCCAACCAGTGCGCCTCGCTTGCAGCACGGCTGGAGGAAATCCCGGACGACGACTGGACGGAGTGCGAAATCAACTGCCAGAGATGCCAGCTGGCCTCGCTGCCGTTCACCGCGTTCCTCGCCGAAAAGGGCTACAGGCTCGTGGCCCAGAGGACGCTCGTCTCAGACCCGCAGTCCACACTCTTCGACAGCTACGTCTACCGCTGCATCCTCACCAACGACACCGGCAGCGGCGAGCGGGAGGTCGTGGAGTTCTACAACGGGAGGGGACGCTCGGAGAGGACCTTCGACATGATGAACAACGACTTCGGCTGGAAACACCTGCCCTGCTCGTTCATGCGGCAGAACACGGTCTTCATGATACTCACTGCGCTCATCGGCAACTTCTTCGCCTTTCTGGTCAGGCGGGTCGCCGAGTCAGGGAACTTCGGAATAGAGGCAACCTCCAGAGCCAAGAGGTTCCTCTTCAACTTCATACAGGTCCCGTTCCGCTGGACACACTCTGGAAGAAGGTGGCTGCTGCATATCTATTCCGACAGACCATACGACAAATTGAAACTCTGACAGCCCGTCTCCTTGGCTCAAACCATTCCCCGGTCACGCCGGGTGGGGGAAGTCGTGCCCGGCGACTTTAAAAAACGCCCCTCCGGAACAACATCAGTACAGTTCAACGCCCCCGCACGTACGCGTTGAATGTAGGCACTCCTTCTCAAATTAGCAAATTCTCATTCTGCGGAATTTAGGCAAATATTTCTTTTACTTTGACAAACAGTTTTTTTTCATCAGTGAACAGTGAATAATTGGCTTTGTTTGTTGTTTCGGTTGGAGGTTTCGCTTCGACCGGCTACCGTCGGTCGAAGCGGAATGGCGTGTGCGCGCATCGTGAGAGAGAGAGATGATAAGAGACGGTGCGGTGCACCGTCTGTACAGGCTGCGGGGTGGCAATTACTGCCGACTTTCCTCTCTCATCTCTCCACTTTCATCTCTCCACTCTCCTCTTTCCACTTTCCATTCTCAACTTTCCACTTTCCACTTTCATCTTTCCAAACGTGTGTTTGTTTTTTAACTATTAATTGTTAATTTTCAAAACCGCTTTTTATAACAATCTAAAACAAAACATAATATTTTTTTTCAAAATAGGCACCAAAGTTAATATTCTGTAGTATTTTTGCCGCAAAAAATAAAAAAAAAAGAAAAACTCCATACGATGAAGCAAACAAATAAAAAAAATAATTACTTTTGCGACTCTAAAAAAAACGAAACCATGATACCCGAAAAATACGTCAGATTCGACTGGGCGGCCAAGAACCTGCTGCGCGACAAGGCCGACTTCGTCGTGCTCGAGGGGCTGATAACCGTGCTGCTCAACGAGGAAATCAAGATAGAGGAAATCCTCGAGAGCGAGGCCAACCAGGAGTACGTGGCCGACAAGTTCAACCGCGTGGACATCAAGGCCAAGAACTCCAAGGGCGAGATCATCATCGTGGAGGTGCAGCAGTCAACCGAGTACGCCTTCCTGAAGCGCATTCTGTACAGCGTGTCGAAGAACATCACGGAGCACATCGCTATGGGCGACAACTACGAGGAGGTCAAGAAGGTCTATAGCATCAACATCCTGTACTTCGACTTCGGGGTGGGTGCGGACTATCTCTACCACGGTAGGACCACCTTCACGGGCGTGCACACGCACGACAAGCTTCAGCTCTCCGCCAAGCAGCAGAAGGCCCTGACGGTCAAGACGCCGGAGGAGATCTTCCCAGAGTACTACATCGTCAGGGTCAACGAGTTCGTCAAGGAGGCGGCCACGCCGTTGGAGGAGTGGCTGGACTATCTGAAGAACGGGCGCATCAAGGATGACACGGCGGCTCCGGGCCTGCAGGAGGCGCGTGCGAAATTGCAGTATATGATGATGACCAAAGAGGAGAGAGTGCTCTATGAACGGCACATCGACCACCTGCGCTCCGCGCGCGGCGCGATAAAGGACTCCCGTCTGGAAGGAATGTGGGAGGGCGAAGCCAAAGGTCATGCGGAAGGTCTTGAGGAAGGTCTTGCCAAAGGTCGTGCAGAAGGCGAAGCAAAAGGCAAAGCTGAAGGTCTTGCTGAAGGTCTTGCTGAAGGAGAAGCGAAGGCCAAACTTGCTATGGCGAAATCTTTGTTAGAGCAAGGGGTCAACATGGAAATCATCATTAAGACTACCAAATTGACAGCAGAGGAAATTCTAATGAACAATGAATAATGTAAAATTATCGCATTACCTCATTATCGCTTTACCACAATATTTTTGTATTTTCGCGGCCTTATTATTATAATGTATAAAGTCTATGCGTAAAGCGTTTATCTTCTTGTTTACTATAGTGTTTGTCTTTGGGGCAGGCAGTATGCTTTGCGCACAGACCAATGAGGAGGAGAACGGGCACGACCGCTTTCACGAGCATACCATTGATTCCGCAATGGCCCTTTCGCCGAAATTTATGCCCGTATATACGGCGACACTGCCCGGAACATACTTCAACCCATTGGTTTACATGCCTATTGACACCTCCATTTTCCACACTTCCCAAAGCGACCCCACACTCCGACCGGAGAACATCTACCAGACTCTCGGCATTTACTCTCAGGCACACAAGTCTATGATTTTCGACTATGGCCACGAAATCGGCTTTACGATGCTCACCCTCCCCTATCCGCTCTACTTCAAGCGACAAAAGGATCTCAAATATTACGATGTGCAGACCTCCTTCACCAACATAGCCTACACCTTCGGCATCTCCTTCGAGAACAGTTCGGCGACGGAAAACCGAATTCAGGCCACACACGCCCAGAAAATCAAGCAGTTCGAGTTCATCTTCGACATCAACGGATACAGCAACAAGGGGTATTTCCTGCATCAGGGCACTAATATGTTCAATTTGGACATCATCGCCCATTACGCCACGCCTAAGAACACGTACGGTTTCATTGCGTCCTACATTCTCAACCACGGGAAATATGCTGAAAACGGCGGTTTGGAAGATTATCTGTTGTTCTTAAACCGAGGTAACTCGCTGGAATCTTCCTCCAACGATTTGGGTTCTTACGGCGTCCTTTTCAAAAATGCCGTGTCCGAGCTTTTCACACACGACATTTTGTTTCAACAATATGTAAACCTGAAAGATAAAAAAGAACACTATTTCGGAACCATCTCGCACACCTTCCAATTCAAGCTAAACAGCAGCGCCTTTTCCGATTTCAATTTGAACAACGACTTCTATCGAGACAGATATTACATCAGTGCGGACTCCACCAACGACTCCCTCAACTACTACAGCATCATCAACACGCTGCAGTGGTCGAACTACGAACCGCTGGCCAAGCAGAGTGAGAATCCCTACTTCTTCCGTATCGCCGCCGGCGTGCGCCACGAGTACGTGCACTCGTTGATGCCGTTCTATACGGGCAACAACTTCTCAATTTTTGCCCGTACCAGCATCCGCCTCTTCAAAGTGTGGGACATTTACGGCAACATTTCCTATTCTTTCAACAATTACAACCAGAACGATGCTATCGCAAACGTGGCGGCAACGTTCTCCATCAATCGCAAACAAAAACACTTCATAGGCCTGGGCGCAGACTTCTACCGCGTCTCCCCTGATTTTCTCTTTACCTACTATTACGGCAACAACAACAAATGGTATCTCACGCTGAAGAAAGAGAACAACCTCAAACTCAGCGCCTTCTGGACAATCTTCGACTACAAGTTGAGTTTCAACTATTTTATGATGGGTCACCACGTGTATCTCAACAGCGATTTCGATCCTGAAGTCGCCGAGAAATCCATCAACATCGTACAGCTCAGCGCATTCGCACCATTACGCATCAAGAATCTATATTTGGATTTGAACGTGTCCCTGCAACACTCCACCGACGACGCCATTGCCGTTCCTCTTTTTGCCGGCAAACTGCAGGCCGCCTACTGCTTCCGCATTTTCAAAAACAGGCTCCGCCTCCAAGTCGGCGCAGATATGATGTACAACACGGCTTATTACGCAGACGGATATAATCCGTTATTGCACCAATTCTACCACCAGGACAATGACAAGATGGGCAACTTCATCTATTTCGACGCACACGTCACACTCCTAGTCGAACGCCTATCTTTCTTTTTACGCGTCAACAACTTATTCGAAGGGCTCTTCGGAAATATCAAATACAACTACTTCACCACCCCCTACTATCCGATGCAAGGACGAAATATCTCGTTGGGCATTTCGTGGAGATTCTATGACTAATGTACAATGAATAATGAATAATGAATAATGAATAATTGACAATGATATGGAGAATATGAAACCTGAAACTTGAAACCTGAAACCTGAAACTTTGAACTTTGAACTTTGAACTTTAAACTTTAAACTTTAAACTTTACCCCCCCACCCCCCCTATATGAACTACAGAATTGAGAAGGACACGCTCGGCGAAATGCGAGTAGAGAGCGACAAACTTTGGGGCGCGCAGACGCAACGCGCCATGGAGAATTTCGTCATCGGCAAAAAGAAGATGCCGATTGAAATCATTTACGGTATTGCCACAGCCAAGCGCGCGGCCGCCATCGCGAACTGCGAACTCGGCGTGCTGTCCCAGGACAAACGCGACCTCATCGTCAAGGCCTGTGACGAGATACTGGCCGGCCAATGGGACGAGCAATTCCCCTTGCATATCTGGCAGACCGGTTCCGGTACCCAGACCAATATGAACGTCAACGAAGTGATTGCCCACCGTTGCCAGCAGTTGCACGGCGGCCAACTCGACGACTACCCTCTTTACGTCGCGCCAAACGATGACGTGAACAAGTCGCAATCCACCAACGACATTTTCCCGACCGGTATGCGCATTGCCGCCACCAAGATGCTGTTAGACAACACCATTCCCGCCATCGAGCGCTTGATGCGGACCTATCAGGAGAAGATTGCCGAATTTGCAGACATCAAGAAAATCGGGCGCACGCACCTGATGGACGCCACGCCGCTCACCCTCGGCGAAGAGCTTTCCGGACACTTGAGCCAACTGGAGCACGGTTTGGAAGCCATCCGCAACGCGATGCGACACCTGATGGAACTGCCCATCGGCGGCACAGCTGTCGGCAACGGCATCAACGCCCCGGAAGGCTACGACCGTCTGGCCTTGCAACATATAAACCAATTCACCGGACTGGACTTTGTTAACGCGCCCAACAAGTTCGAGGCTATGGCCTCCCACGATTCTTTGGCAGAGGTCTCCGGCGCACTGAAACGCTTAGCCGTCTCTTTGATGAAGATTGCCAACGACTTCCGTCTGCTCAACTCGGGTCCGCGCTGTGGTCTGGGCGAGGTCATCCTGCCCGCCAACGAGCCCGGTTCCTCCATCATGCCCGGCAAAGTAAACCCCACGCAGTGCGAGGCACTGTCGCAGGTCTGCTGCCAAGTCATCGGCAACGACGTGGCCATCGCCACCGGCGCTATGCAGGGGCATTTGCAGCTCAACGTCTTTATGCCACTGATTGGCCGTAACGTGCTGCAATCCTCCCGCCTGCTCGCCGACGTCATCAACTCCTTCAACGACCACTGTCTGCAAGGCATAGTGCCCAACCGCGAGCGCATCGCGATGCACCTCAACAACTCTCTGATGCTCGTCACCAAGCTCAACCCGCACATCGGCTACTACAATGCCGCCAAGATCGCACAACACGCCTTGGCCAACGGGCTCACCCTCCGCGAATCCGCCCTCGAACTCAAACTCGTGTCTGAAGAGGATTACGACAAGTGGATGAAGATATAGATTTCAAAACACAGTAGAGACGGTGCATTGCACCGTCTCTACTTGATGGCAAATGTTTAAGGTTTAAAAGATACTCTGTTAAAGCTTATTTATTCATTATTACATTTTCATATTTTCACATCTTCACATTACCACATTATCACATTATCGTATTATCACATTATCGTATTATCGCATTATCACATTATCGCATTAACATGTCCACCGTCCTCATCGCCTCACTCGCCCCTATAGTCCTCCTTTTGATTTACATCTACGTAAAGGACCGTTATCAGAAGGAGCCGTTGAAGATGCTTTTAAAAGCACTCTTGGGCGGAGTGTTGGCCGGACTTTCGGTCATCATACTCCTCTCCGCTTTCAGTTTTGCCGAGATACAAATTTTCTCCAGCAGATTCACGCAGGCTCTTTATCAGGCTTTCTGTCAGGCCGCGCTGCCCGAAGAAGCCTGCAAATTGTTCTTCCTATACCTGTTTATCTGGAGAAGTCCCTATTTTGACGAGCACTACGACGGCATCGAATATGCCGCCTGCGTGGGGTTGGGCTTTGCCGGACTGGAAAACATATTGTACGTGATGCAGGGCGGTATGGGCGTTGCCATCAGCCGCGCCATCTTCGCCGTGCCCGCGCACTTCTTCTTCGCCATCATTATGGGATACTTTTTCGCTTTGGCCAAATTCAGACCCTGGCAGAAAAAGCAGAACCTCATCCTGGCCTTCATCTGCCCCGTCCTAATGCACGGCCTCTACGATTTTATTTTGATGTACCAGAACCTTCTGGTCGAGACATCCTCCTCCTCCGTATCCTTCCTCAGCATCGGATTCTTCATCTTCTTCATCTTTATCTGGAAACTTGCCAAAAAGCACTTGGACAGGATGATAGGTAGGTGAGAGGACTCAAGTTTCAGGTTTCAAGTTTCAGGTTTAACACACACCTACCTCTCTACCTTTCTACTTTTCTACCACTCTACCTTTCCACATTATCACATTAACGTATTACCACATTATCACATTACCGCATTATCACATTATCACATTATCATTATGAAAAAATCATTTATCCTTATCATCGCAATGTTTCTTGTGGCGGGACTTTCAGCCCAGAACACCAAGAACCTAAAAGTCATCCAAAACTCCAAAGCCGTTTTCCAACAGGGCATACGGTTGGCCGATCAGGGCAAGATGGATGAAGCCATCCAACAGTACGAGAAGATTCCTTATGGGGACCCTATGTACGACGACGCGCAATACGAGAAAGCCTACGTTTACGAAATGCAGGAAAAATACACGGCAGCGCTGAACATCCTCAACGAGTTGGCAAAAGACCCATCCACGACTGTTCCGCACGTCAACATCTATACCGAATTGGGCAACTGCTACGACTATCTCGAGCAGTACGATAAAGCCGTGGAAATGTATGACAAAGGTTTGGAGAACCATCCCTATTATTATCATCTGCATTTCAACAAGGGTGTTTCTTTAATGAGGCAGGAAAAATACGAAGAAGCTCTTGCGTGTTTCAAGACATCCATCTTCCTTTGTCCGGCTCACCAGGGCAGCCATTTCCAATACGGCCACTGCTACCTGCTGTTGGGCTACACGATGCCCGGCATTTTGGCATTGAACTACAGCATCCTCATCAACCCGACCTCCAACTACGCCATCTTGGCACTTCGCGAATTGGACAACATTTACGAAGGCGGCATTGCTGCCTACAATTCCGACAACAAGGTATATGTGGAACAACAGTACAAAGAGAAAAACAAATTTTATGAAGAAGCCTCAACGGCTCTCAACCTTGCCATCATCTCTCCGAAATCCGTAAAATGTCCTTCCAAAATTGATTATCCATTGGTTAAAAACAATTACGTGGTGCTTTCGCACATCAACGTACGCCCCAACTCCAATGAGATTGAAGACCAGATTTACGCACCCTTCTTCCAAAAGATTTTGGCTGACAAGGAGTACAACTCCCTATCCTATTATCAGTTTGGCAACACCGATCTGCAAGATGGGAAAATCGCAAAGAAGGCTGAAAAGATGCAGAAAGAAATCGAGGCCGTCCAACAGAAGCTCATCAACCAGTTAGATGACATTTGCGCCAATGGGATTGGCAAGGTTCCGTCTGACACATTATATGTATATGACAACTACAAATTGTCTTCCTGGGGCATTGGTTCGAGAAATTCCAACGGGAAAGTCCAACGCGAGGGCACTTGGCATTTCATCGACCCCAGCGGACAACTTTCCAGCATTGACCAATACGAGCACAACATCTTGCACGGTCATCATCAGAGCTTCAACAACAACCAGATAAGCGAAGAGTTCGATTTCGAGCACGGCAAGCCCACAGGCATTGTGCGAAGCTACAATCACAATCCGCTGACCAAAGACAGAATCCTGACTATGGAGGCAGACATTCAAAACGGCAAATTGTCCGGCAACTACAAGCAGTACAATCAGGGCGGCATCCTAACGACAGAAGGGCGTACCAAAGATGGAGCGCCCGAGGGCGAACTCCGCAATTACTATGAGACCGGACAAATATACAGCATTGAGCACTACGCAGACCAAGATTACGCCGGCTTACAGCAGTATTTCTACCCCAACGGCCAAATACAGTCCGAATACACGGTTGGGGCTTCAGACGAAACAACCGATGCCAAACTATACTATCCCAACGGCAAAGTTCAGAAAGAAGGATTTGTCAAGAACAAAAAACCAGTTGGGGCTAACACCGTCCGATATCCTAACGGTGTATTGCAGGAAACCCTCACTTTGAACGACAAAGGCAATTTGGAGGGTGAAGACATCGAATATTTCCGCAACGGCAATATCTATAAAAAATACAATTACAAAGACGGCCAGACAGACGGCGAATGTACGGAATACGGCATTGGCGGCCATCCCATCGTCAAATACACGTCCAATAACGGCACGTTAGTTTCTGTAACGACGTTCAACCCGGACAACTCCGTTAGAGAGACGTACCCTGTGAAAAACAAATCCGTCACCTACGATGTTTACGATGAGAACGGACATCTACACTATACAGCCACCAGCAATGCCAAAGGACTATACGAAGGTTCCCGAAAGACCTATTATTCCAACGGAAACATTTGCCGGGAGACAAATTTCAAAGACGGATTGATGAATGGCATATACAAACAATATACAGCAAGCGGTTCTCTTCTCAACTACGCGGAAATCAAGGACAACACCCGCAACGGTCTCAGCATAGACTACTACACTGATGACGCGCACCATATCAACAAAGAATCTTTGTATCGTAACGACACGCTCATCGGCGCATCTTACACCTACTATCCTGATGGTTCTTTGAATATGAAGGAATGCTACGATGACAATGGCGATATGACCTACTATGCCCACTATCTTCCCGATGGTAAAATCACTCGTGAAATCCGATATTATCAAGGAATGCCACTGCTGACCTATTCTTACGACAAGGACGGCAATATCATTCACTGCGACACCACGCTGTTTGGGAACGGCCAGAACAGCATATATTCCTTATCTGGAAAAATGACGTGTTATCGCACCGTCAAAGCAGGAAAACGCGAAGGTCCCAACATCACTTACAACATCAATGGGGAAGCGATTGATACAACATTTTATCTCAACGGAACAATCAATGGTATTGCTCGGAATTACTACCCGACAGGCGAGAAATATCAAGTCACCAACAGTTATCTCGAAAAAACTGATGGCAAATTCTGCACTTTCGACCCGCTCGGTCAAATGTTGCAAGAAATAACCTTTGAAATGGGTAATGCACAAGGTCCTTGGACGGTATTTTACCCTAATGGCAAAATATCACAAAAAGGGAACTGCATCCAAGACAACAAAGAAGGGACTTGGAACTTTTACGATCCAATGGGGAAAACAATCCTTTTTGAAGCTGATTACTACAACGGGGAACTTTTCCAATTTTCCTCACTTCAACAAAACGGACAAATGAGCCAACCTGTCGCCATCGAGAAAGAGGCACAAAGCGCAACCGCAACTTATCCCAACGGCAAGACCGCACTGGTGGCAAACCTTGAACAAGGCTTACTCCACGGTTCGTGGGTAGTATATTACACCAACGGACAGGCAGCCGAATCCGCCGAATTCAAAAACGGAAAATTGGAAGGCACCTATATTTTCTACTATCCCAACGGCAAAATCTGCAGACGTGCCAACTACCATAACGGGTTGCTGCACGGCACATACGAACTCTACTACGAAAACGGCCAAAAGGCCTACGAAGGAAACTACTATTACGATTTATCGCACGGCGACTTTAAAGCCTACGACAAGACCGGCAAACTCACCCACAAGGTGACGATGTATTACGATGAAACTATGAGCGATGAGAAGTACTAGGGGTCCAGGTTTCAGGTTTCAAGATGTAGGTACACAATTCATTGCGTCCGATAACCATTCAAAGTTTAAAGTTTAAGGTTTAAAGTTTAAAAGATACTCTACAATAATTCATTCATCCATAAATACATTATCGCATTATCGCATTATCGCATTAACACATTAGCACATTATATCAATGAACATTACAAATCTCGATCACATTGAAGAACTGTTCCCGGCCAATTTCACGGAGGAGCAGAAGGCTAAGGCCAAGACTCTATTTTACAAAAGAATGTCTATTGCCGCACATCGTTTTTACGGTGGCAAGATGCAGACACTGCCCAAAGCGCCCATTTACGGGTTCAACTGGTTCAACGTATGGTACACGCCCGGTGTTTCGGCCGTATCCACAACTATTCGTGAAGACAACGACAAATCTTTCGAATTGGTCAACCGTGCGAACCTCGTGGCCGTGGTCAGTGACAGCACGCGCGTGTTAGGAGATGGCGACTGCACACCACCGGGCGGTCTCGGCGTGATGGAAGGCAAAGCCATGCTGATGAAATACTTGGGCGGCGTGGATTCCGTGCCCCTCTGTATTGACAGCCGCGACGAGAACGGCGAGCACCAAGCCGACAAAATCATCGAATTCGTGAAGATGGTACAACACAGCTTCGGTGCAGTCAACTTGGAAGACATCTCCCAGCCCAACTGCTACCGCGTATTGGACACCTTGCGCGAAGCCTGCGACATTCCCGTTTGGCACGATGACGCTCAAGGCACCGCCTGCGTCACCCTCGCCGGACTGCTCAACGCCCTCAAGATTGTGGGCAAGAAGATGGAAGACATCAAGGTCGTGCTTTACGGTGCCGGCGCCGCCAACACCACCATCGCCCGCCTGATGATTACCGACGGCGTACGTCCTGAGAATATGATCATCTTCGACACCAAGGGAACCTTGCACAAAAACAGAACGGAAATCCGCGACGACAAACGTTTCTACCGCAAATGGGAACTCTGCCAAACCACCAACCCCGATTGCGTGGAAGAACAAGAAGTAGCCTTCAAAGACGCCGACGTCTTGATTGCCCTCTCCAAGCCGGGTCCTGACACCATCAAGCCGGAATGGATTTCCCTGATGGCAGAGAAGTCCATCGTGTTTGCCTGCGCCAACCCCGTGCCGGAAATCTATCCGTACAAGGCCAAAGAAGCCGGTGCCTACATCGTGGCCACCGGTCGTGGCGACTTCCCGAACCAGGTCAACAACTCCGTATGTTTCCCGTCCATTCTGAAGGGCACGTTATTGGTCTCCGCACGCAAAATCACGGACAGTATGGCTATCTGCGCCGCACATTCCATCGCCAATTACGCAGAGCGCCAGGGTATCACCGCCGACCACATCATGCCGACAATGATGGACGACGACCTCTTCCCGAACGTGGCTGCCGACGTGGCTATGCAGGCCATCAAAGACGGCGTTGCCCGCAAAACACGCACCTGGCAGGAGGTTTATGACATCGCCAAAAAAGATATCGATGAGACGCACTCCATCACTCATCTTCTGGAAAAGGAAGGATTCATCCAACAATTCCCTGAAGAAACCATCCGCGAAATCGTCAACCAAGTGTGTGCCGAACTCTAATGAGCAACTCCTTACTAAATCATATTGTCCGGCCGTTCATTCAGCTGGGCGAAGCCCTCCGAAATGCCTCCCTCGTGGAGCAGCATTTCGGTGCGGCTTTCATTTGCCAGAACCAGCGCAACGCCTGGTTCACCCCACTCTTTTGCCAAAAGGCCCTAAGCACCATTGCCGACCTCCTGACCGAAGAGTCACTTTTATCCTTCATCAAACATTACCAACAGCAAGACCTATACTGGAACCAGCGTAAAAAAGTGGCCGTTATTCCTTCTGGCGACCTTCCGTTTTCCGCCTTTCGGGATATGCTCTATGTCCTATTGAGCGGCAACGACTTTGTCTGCAAGCAGGTGCCTCAAGACACGTTGCTACTGCCCGTCCTTGTTCGTATGCTTATTGAACAAGATGCCGACTTGCAGGCACGCATCTGCTTTGTCGAAAAGCTATCCGGATTTGATGCGGTCATAGCTGACGGGAAAGTCTGTGGCGGAGAAGCCTTCGAGCGCTATTTCCAGCGTTTTCCGAATATCATCCGAAAGCAACAACACACAACAGCCTTTCTAACTGGCAAAGAGACAACGGAGGAGTTGAGCGCCTTAGCTCAGGACATCTACCTGTACTTCGGCCTTGCGCCTCGTTCCGTCACCAAACTATACGTTCCGGAGGGCTATGACTTCGTTCCCCTACTCCACATTCTAAACGAGGAAAGCCAGTCCATTGCCGACCACAACCAATACCTCAACAATTTGGATTACCAGAAGGCCATCCGACTGATGAGTTTCAAATACTATATGGATGCCGGGACTTTCCTTTTTGAAGAAAACGACGGCTTCGACACGCCCATATCGGTTTTATATTATACATATTATCATAGTATGCCTGCCTTACCGGACAGCGCGCTGCAGATTGTTGAAAGGGCCAACGGCAAGCATCCATTTGGCCAAGCCCATTATCCTTCATTGCTGGATTATCCCAATGATATGGACGTTATGCAATTTTTAGGAAGATTATGAAAAAACGCATTATTATCACCTTGTTCTTTGTAGTAGGTCTCACATCCATCCTACTGATTCTCGCCATCTTCAATCTATACAAAGAAGCTGAGAAGGTACAGCGAAGTATTTTCGTCAACGAAGTATTGACCGCCGGAGATGCCATCATCGACCGCATTGACGCGGTCATCAAGAACGACACCTTGGATTTGTCCATTGACACTTCGAGCACCGAAATCACAGACACCTCCGATGTTGTAGATATTCTGCACACGCGCAAATTCGTTCTAGATTCGTTATCCGGCCAACCCATCGGCGTCATCAAGTCTGTGGTTTTTGTCAAGGAGAATAATGCGCGCATAGTCGATAATGACACCGAATATTTCAGTGAGGCATTCCAAAAGCTGTTTCCCTTATATAACGACCCTTGGTTACCTGAAAACATACGAAAGAGCAACACTCCCACTGTAAATTTCACAGACCCCAATCTCGTGCAGTTGGACAGTGGCACCATATCCCTCTTGAATGAAGAAACATTGCGGAGAATCATCAGTGAGGCCTTACAGGCCGAGAACATTCACGCGCGCTTTGATTTTGCCTTATACAATGCATTCACCACGGATTTCATCATTGAGCCGCAAAGCATTGTTCCTGAGCTAATGCTTCAAAGCGAGTATGTCTTTCGTTTGAAATATAACGAGAAAGTCAGTTCGCCACATTACATCATTCTTCATTTTCCGACCGAGCGAGGCATTTACCTGGAGCGAATGAGTACGATTGTCATCCTCATTCTCAGCCTGATAGCCGTATGTTTCACAATCTCGTTTGTAGCTTTGTATTCTTTGTACCGTCAAAAGAAGTTGTCCGAGGTCACCAATGAGTTTGTCAATAATATGACGCACGAGTTCAAGACACCGATTTCGACCATTTCGTTGGCCTGCGAAGCGCTATCCGACCCCACATTGCACAGCGATGCCACGATGCGTGAAGCTTACGTCAACATCATCCACGACGAGAACGACCGTCTCAAGAATATGGTCACCAACATCTTGCAAATCGCCCAACTGAAGAAAGGACAGGTCAAGATGAACATCGAGCTTTTAGACATGCATGAGCTGATACGAAAAGTCACGGATAGTATTTCGCTACAAATTTCGGCAGCCAAAGGCACTTTGAATTTGGCACTCAACGCGGACGAGTATTCCGTTTTCGGCGACCGTTCCCACTTGGAGAACGTGGTCATCAACCTATTGGAAAACGGCATCAAATACTCCAACGGAGCTCCCGAGATTTTGATAAACACGCAAATACAGGGACAATACTTTATGCTGTCTGTCACGGACAAGGGCATCGGCATACCCAAGAAATCCATTGAGCACATTTTTGAAAACTTCTACCGTGTACCCAAAGGAAATGTCCACAACGTAAAAGGCTATGGTTTGGGACTGGGATACGTCAAGAAGATTATCTCCCTACACAAAGGCAAGATAGAGGTACAGAGCGAAGAAGGGAAAGGGAGCACCTTCATCATCTACCTGCCGATGAAGAGGGACTAAACCGCAGAGGGTGTTTTTTTACCGCCGAGGGCGCGGAGGAACGCGGAGAGAACATCTTGCTATGGAATGCGGGATGCCAGCTGCGTTTGCTGAGTTTCAGGGGAGACAAGGATTAAGTGGATAAACTCAAAACGTCAGCAATTTCTCTTTTTCCATCGGTTCGAGAGTGAAGACGTCATTGTTACAGTGGATGAGGAACACACCCTTTTCTTTTGCGTAGGCAACAGCCTCCTTGTCGAAGTTTATGGCCGCAATCGCCACATACACCTTGTTATTGGCAAATTCGGTGAAAATTTGTTTGAACATCCGCATCTGTTCCAAAAAGTGCACTATCTTTTTCTTCGTGCAATGGATTTTTACCTCAACCGCAATAGAGTCCGTCGTATCGTGAAGAAAGAGATCCACCTCCATCTCCTTGCCCGTCATCTTATCTCTGCCCTCCATATTCTTCCAGCATTTGTCCAAGTCGAAGCCGTAGTCTTGAAATATTTTCATCGCGCACGGTTCCATCAGGCCCTCCACGATGTGTCCAGACTGGGATATGAAGTTCTCGGACATTTTCCTTATGATTTTGTCCGTTTTTTTCGACTCACGTTCATATTCCTCGCGATACTTCTGCCTTGCCTGCTCTTCTTCCTTCATCCGGCGGTCGAAATCTTCGCGGCTTGCTTGCAGGCTTCGGTCAAAGTCCTCACGACTCTTCAACCTTGCCTGTTCTTCTTCCTTCATCCGGCGGTCGAAGTCTTCGCGGCTTGCTTGCAGGCTTCGGTCAAAGTCCTCACGGCTCTTCTGTAAACTCTTTTCAAACTTTTCGTCGCTTTCCTTCATTCGGCGGTCAAATTCTTCTGTATGCACGCGCGTGATGCGCTGGGTTTCGTGTATCATAGTCATTATCTCTTTGTACGTAGGGATATGTTGTGCGGGAGTTGATGATTGTTCCATATCGGTTATTCGTTTATATTTGTTTTGTTGTCGTATGTTAATTTGCTTTCTAATTTGGCGGCAAAAATAAACAAATATTTCAAATAAACAACTATTAGCATAAAAAAATCAAATTTTAACAATAATTGTTAAAATTTGATTTTTTTATGCTTCATTGCTAAGACCGCGGACTGTGCTATCACCTCTAAAAGTCCGGCTAGTGTCTAGTTAACGGAATCCTTCCCCTTTCATTTGTTGATAAATTATACAGGACAACAAGAAAGGACTTCTCTTTTGAAAGAGTCAAAGGAGGTTAATTCAAATCCCAGCACAGGGAAACGATGTTTCTATACGGAAGATTCAAAAGATCAGCCACATCTCTATTGCACACCTCGCCGTCAAAGCAGATGATACCATCCATCAAGGCGGGAATCTTTTGCAAGGCGAAACGGAGTATGGGGGCGGTAGTCAGTTCGGCCAAGACAGGGACAACGAAATTGGACAAGGCGATACTTTTGCCCACATCGGAAAGCGTTTCCGTCAGGATCTTCTCGGTCATAGAACGTCCGTTCTCATCTTCAATGAGATTCAGAGCCACCATAGTGATACGTTTCATCGTCAGGAGTTCCATTTGGGAAGCCGTGATTTCAGCCGGATTCTGAACAGACAATATCGTCTGTCTGTCCTTGATAAAAGCCGTTTGGTACTCGCTGAAGGGTTGATATTTCACCAAGACCTTCACCATATTGGACAGTTGGAACAAATCATCTTCAAACTCCACCCCGACATCGGCGTAATCCATATCCGTATAAGACGAACTTTCTGAGAACCCGTGTTGCATAAACACCTTAATATCTTTGTCGATAAGTGCTTTGGCCGCATTTGGTGTCAGCAGCACATATTCACCCGCCGGTTGTTCATCTCTGACAAATCCGACAGCCGAAAAGTCAGTCTGGAAGTCCAACACTTCCTGTTGTTCCTGTGTGGCATACAACGAATCCTCTTGCATTGGGTTTTGCATCATGGCTGTATTTTTTATTGTATTAATATTAGAAAACGAATCGTCTGGTTTGCTCATCCACCCGTTCAATGGTAACGGGAATAAAATCGTCTTGCAGAATTTCCTCAACTTTCTCGGTCCACTCGATAAAGCAGTAGTGGCCGCTGTAGAGATATTCCTCAAATCCCACGCGGGACGCATCGGCCGGCTCATCAATTCGATAGAAGTCGAAATGATAGAGTGGCTGGCCGCTTTCCGTCCAATACTCGTTAATAATGGCGAAAGTGGGCGATGATGTCACATCGGTGACACCTAATGCCTTGCACATTTCTTTGATGAGTGTGGTTTTGCCGGCACCCATTTCTCCATAAAAGCCGAACACACGTTCTTTCGGATAGGCGCCCAAGATAGATTTTGCCACCTCAAAGAGCTGGTTTTCAGAAGCGGTTATTGTCTGCATACGTTCGCGAATTTCAAGATATAGTAATCAATTAGTTTTTCCATAGGGGCAGCCACAATCATACCCAACTTGCACTGCTGCATTTCCGCCGCCTGCTTGATGATATCGCGGAAATAGTAGGCCACCGAACCGGACAGGTGCCAGTATAGATTCGCGTATGCCGGATAATGGACCTTTTGCGTAGCGAAGAAATCATTGAAAGCGGACAATGTCAGCTCCCTGATAAAGGCATCATCTATATGTTTCTGAACAAAGGGAGCCAGTTGGGACATCAGTTGGTTGGGCTCGGGTTCCTTATAAATGCGATGAATAACCTTTTCAAAGTTCAAGTCGTACGTGTTTTCCAGTTCGGCGGTAAGGCTTTCAGAGAGTTGACCGCGAAGATAGGCCGTCAGAAGGCGTTTGCCGAGATTGGTGCCGCTACCTTCGTCACCAAGCATATAGCCCAACGAAGGCGCGCGATGGACGATTTGCTCTCCATCGAACAGACAAGAAGCCGAGCCCGTACCCAAAATAGAAACCACCGAGGCTGTTCCCATACTCAGGGCGTGGCAAACCGCGACCAAATCGGAATAGACTTTTATGTTGGCACAGGGAAAGAACTTGGAAATCAGGTCTTCCATTTTTGACGCATTGCGCGCCGAAGCACAGCCCGCGCCATAATAGAAAACATCCTCGACCACATCGTCACCCTTATAGGAGCCGACAAAGTCAGAGAACACACGCATCATATCAACATCGGAACAATAGTTCGGGTTGATTCCGGCGCCACTGTGACGGAACGATATTTTGGAGCCCACGACAAGCGTGAAGTCCGTTTTGGTTGCACCTGCATCGATTAATAGGAAGGCCATAATTCTATTTTAGGGGTTATCGTTTGTAATATTTTTGTAAACTGTGAGCTGTGAAGTGTGAAGTGTGAAGGGAGAAGGGAGAAGGGAGAAGGGAGATTTAGAAATTAAGATACTATGAGTATTTACTTTAAACTTTAAACTTTGAACTTTAAACTTTGAACTTTAAACTTTGAACTTTAAACTTTGAACTTCGCGCCTCATTCCTTCACCATTTTCATCATTCGAATAGCGCCGTCAGCACAAGTTACGGAGACGAGATAAATTCCTGTCGGCAATGTGGCCACATCCAACCGGCAGGAAGTGGCAGCCGGCTCAACTTTCATCAGCATTTTGCCGGAGAGTGAATAGACCTCTACCCTACTCAGCATATTCTCGCCTGCGGAGATCACCATCGTATTGACAACGGGATTGGGTGCCATCGTTATCTCATACTCGGCAAGCGCGGCAACAGACATATCATTGGGGACGAGTTGCACATCCCAAACCAAAGACTGGCCATCGGCGACTGTCAATGTTTGTGTTTTCGGGCGATATCCTTCAGCGGAAAACGTAAATTGGTACGTGCCGCCTCTAATGGGTCTGTGATAATCGCCGGCGGGAAGATGCGAATAGACTTGTGAATTATCTTCATCGTGATTTTGAACAAACACCATTGCTTCAAGAGGCTGTCCCGTCAGAGAATCCGTGACGACACCGCGCACGCCATTCAAAGATTCAGCCATATAGTTCAACAGCGATCGATAAGTGTAATTCCAATAATCCGGAAGACGGTTGGAAGAAACCACTTTGTTGCTGCTTACCTCGACGGTAACTTCTCTACAATGGAGGTAGAAATTATAATAGTCTTGTCGGGAGCCTGTGATACAGTACCAGTCGCCGCCTTCGGTAACGCCGTTGTTCATATCCCGCATATAATAATAGGAATACTGATGGCAGGTGTCCGCAAATTGACGACCCATCAGATTCCACCAAGACTGGTCTGCGGGTGCGTTTTGAATAGTTTCCCACGTATCCCAGGGATAATTGAAGATTTCCGAGCCGCCGTGGAAGTTGGCAGACATCGTAAACTGCTTTTGCGCACCGAAATCCATCATAGCCTGCACCTCGGCAGGATAGGAACGCATCAGCGGCTGTCCGATTTCGGGGAAAGATCGATTCAAATCGTATCCGTTACGGTTATAGCGCGTTGAAATCGGAGATTCGTTCAAAGTGTTGTTTCCGGAATAATACGTGCCGTCCGGGTTTTCGAGCGGGCAAATCCAAACATCGACATTATCCACAAGGTTTTGCACTTGGGCATCCGATTCGTAGTTGTTCAGCAAATAGTGAATAAGTCTCAGCATCAGATAGTAGCCGACGGGTTCGTCACCGTGCATCGTGGCAGTATAGAAGAATGCCGGTTTGCCTCCTCTATCCTGGAGATTGTTGCTGATATGTGCGACCAAGAGTGCGTGTCCGCCGGGTGTGTTCGCCAAAATCGTGTCAATATCGCACAAATTCGGGAATTGTTCCTGAAACGTCTGCATTGCGGACAGGTAAGTTTCGTAGGTCGGATAGCGTGTCCACGCGGATACGAGCTGGCTGTATGTCGAGGCCATAGACACCCGTGCCTTAGAGGGTGTCAAAATCATAAAAGGCAGTCCCAGAGCCTCAAACCTGTCATACTCGCGATGGCCGACGCACAATCGGACATTCATCGTCCCGTCAGGATTGGGCGTAACTTTATCCACAGAAAAGTTTTGGGAGACGGCACGCAGCTGACTTTGGGTCAAAATGGCAGAAACATACGTTTCCGGCTGGGTTCTGTTAAAAACCGGCCGGTGGTTCTGCGCGAGAGCCAACACGCAAACGAGAATCAAGCCCAGAGAAAGCAGAATTTTTTTCATAAGCCTTTAAGACTACAGCAACATACAACAAATCTTCACAAAACAGTTACATTTCAGACCTTATCGTTTCACTAATTCCGTAATTTTCTGATAGAGTTTGTCCGAGACGGAGACATTCGGCAATCTGAGGACGTTTTGGATTTTATTCTGGACGGCCATCACGGCTTTGATACCGGAGGGATTGCCTTCTTGGAAGCAGGCCTGCATCAGGTCGAACAATTTGTCGTGATAGAGTCTTGCCTTGATATGCTGGTCATTCATAGCCAGATGCATCATATTGGCCATTTCAGCCGGATAGGCGTTAGCCACAACAGATATAAGGCCGTCCATACCCACCGTCATCAGCGGAAGGGTTATCAAGTCATCGCCGGAGATGATGAGGAAGTTCTCGGGTTTGTGGTTGAGGAGATACAGGATCTGCTTCATTTTACCGGAAGCCTCCTTAATGCCAATCACATTGTGGCATTCTTGAGCGACGCGGATAGTAGTATCGGCATCAGCATTGCAGGAAGTACGGCCGGGCACATTGTAAAGGATAATCGGGCGAGGCGTATGTTCCGACAGGAATTTGTAATGTTGGAAAAGGCCTTCCTGACTGGGTTTGTTATAATAAGGAGTCACGGAGAGCACGGCATCGATGGGGAGTTGGTCAACTTTTTCCAATTCGCGGGCCACGCCCAACGTATCGGGGCCGCCGAGTCCCATCACCAACGGAAGTCTGCCCTGATTGACATTGGCCACACAGTTCACGACATCGGTTTTTTCCTGGGAGGTAAGTGTCGGGGCCTCGCTAGTAGTTCCTAGGGCGACCAAATAATCGACGTGGTTGCGTATCAAATCCGCGACTAGATTTTCAAGACTTGGGAAATCGATTTTCCCTGAAGGCAGAAACGGTGTGATGATTGCCACGCCGAGGCCTTTGAATTTAGATATATTATCTGTCATTGCCTGTGAGTTTTAGCGTATATACACCAACAGTTTCCAAAAATTGGGAGTTGTTGCTTTTTTCGGAATCTATGAAGAGATCGTAGAGATTCTGGCATTGTGACATGCGGCCCACGATGAATTTCGCGTGTGAAAGTGCGAGGACAGCCGAAACGGCCGGATGATACCTATAGTTGAAATCTATCAGCATATCATACTCCACCTTGAGAGAATCGCGCACCTGTTCCATATTGGGAAGACCATACCAATTGAGATGTTTCAAGCAGAAATAGTCGGCCGTCAGTTGCGGCAGGCAATAGAACGGGACTTCCTTATCATTGACATAACCTATCAGTTTCACGTTTCGGCCTTGTTCCTGTAGTCGGGTAAACAGACGGAAAATATCCTTATAAGAATCCTCATCCGTAATTTCGCATAGTATCCCGATATTTTTCGCTTGTGACAAAGACAATATCTGCTTACGTCTATTTGGCTTATTTTCAGCAAGATATTTTTTCAAAAAGTAATTTTTGATATTCTGGAACATAGCTTAGGTCATTTTAAAAACAGGCGGCAAATTTACACAAAAAAAGTTAACCGAATAAGTTTTTCAAGTGAGATGTGGAATCACATTATTATTCGTTGTTTCTCATCAATCCCGCTGCGATCAACGCAGCGGCTCATCATAAAAAAAACAGCGAGGACCTCTCCCCGCTGTTTAAAACCATTAACCTATGTAAGATAATTGAAAACTTTGCAGTGTTTTCTAAAATCACAATGTGCTTATACGTAGGTTTTATTCATTTGTTACACAAAAATCGTCATTTTCCAATAAAAATTTTGCGAAGGCCGTATTTGCGAAGTGTCCAGGGCGATTTGCAACGATTTCGGCCCGCAACGGAATGCCTAAAAGATAGAGGTCGCCTACAAGGTCCAACAGCTTATGTCGGGCGGGTTCGTTGGGATGACGAAGGGAAATGTTGTTCAACACGTGGTCGGGGGTGACCTCAATATTGGATTTATTGAAAAAGACAGCCAGCTGTTTGAGAACATTTTTTTCAGGAATCTTATCCACAAAGACGATTGCATTGTCCAAATCCCCTCCTTTCACCAAATTATTCTGAATCAGGAATTGAAGTTCGTTGAGGAACACGAAGGTTCTGCAATTGAAGACTTCGGGATAGAAATCTTCCAGATTATTGAGCACTGCCTGTTGGGCGGCCAGGACTTTGGTCCCATAATCGACATTGACCGTCATTTTGAAATGTTCGGCCGGTCTGATGGTGATTTGGATATCTTTTTCGGGGATAGCATAAGAGATTTCCTTTTTCACACAGCCATAGTGTCTCGGGGCATCCAGTTGTTTGATACCGGCTTCGCGCAGCATTTCGACGTATATACGGGAGCTGCCGTCGAGGATAGGGGTTTCGGGGCCGCAGGTGAGGATTTTGACATTATCTATGCCGAGGCCGGAAAGGGCAGCCATTAGGTGTTCAATCGTATGAACTTCGGCGGGGCCATCTTTTATTGAAGTTCCTCGCGAGGTATCAAATACGTTGGCGGGGACTGCTTTCACGACGGGTTCGCCGGGCAAATCTGCGCGCACGAACTGCACACCATAATCTGCAGGGGCGGGTTCGAAAGTAACAGTAACTTGTTGGCCAGTATGAAGGCCTTTCCCCGACACTGATATTGGGGATTCAATAGTGGTTTGGTATTTCATTGTTTTCTTCTACTATATGAAGCGCTTCGTCATTAGCGTTTCGTTAATCACACAATATTTTCACTATTTGTTTTTCAATTCGCGGACATCGTCAAACAAATCTGGCAGATGGCGCCGATAGACGATGAGTTTGCGTTCTTCCTTCACAGGAATAGCGGGGCTACCGAGATAGATGCCTGGTTTGAGCGAATGGGAGACGCCTGCCTGCGCGCCAACGACGGTTTGGTCATCAACCGTAAGGTGTCCGGCCACGCCGACCTGTCCGGCGAGAATGCAGTGTTTGCCGATTTTGGCGGAGCCTGCAATACCGACTTGGGCAGCCATACCCGTGCCCTCGCCTACTACCACGTTGTGGGCGATTTGGACGAGATTGTCGATTTTGACATTGTCTTCTATTTTAGTAGAGCCCATCGTGGCACGGTCGATACAGGTATTCGCGCCGATTTCGACATTGTTGCCGATAACGACATTGCCTATTTGCGGTATTTTCATATACTGTCCGTCCTGAGCGGCGAATCCGAAGCCGTCAGCTCCAATGACGGCGCCTGCGTGCAAGATGCAGTCATTGCCTACGACGCAATCCGCGTAAATCTTAACGCCGGAATTGAGGGTTGTCCTATCGCCGACCTTGACATTGTCGCAGAGGCACACTTGCGGAAAGATGCGGGCGCCATTGCCCACCACCACGTTTTCGCCAATGCTGACGAATTCGGCGATATAGACATTTTCGCCGATCTTGGCAGATGGGGCGATGCAGGCCTTGTCGGAAATGCCGACTTTGGGTTTCTGGTTCTCATTGTAGAAAGAGAGGAGTTTGGCAAATGCAAGATAGGCATTGTCCACCTTGATAAGCGTGCAGGGAACCTCTTTTTCGGGAACGAAATCCTTGTTCACGATGGCAGCCGTAGCCTTGGTCTCATAAATATAGGGGGTGTATTTCGGATTGGAGAGGAAGGTTAATCCGCCGGGAAAGCCTTCTTCTATTTTACAAACGGTTGTAATAACGCCTTGAGGGTCACCGACAACCTCAGCTGAAAGGAGTTCAGCGATTTGGGATACGAGATACTTCATACGCTTAAATTTGAGCGGCAAAGTTACATAATAATCTCTATCAGGGCATTCTCTTTTAAAAAAAATAAACACAGTATAGAGTTAAAAAAAAGCAGACCTGAAAAGCCCTAATCATAGCAATTCCTTTTCTATCATTCTTAAATATCGGGCGATGATTATACGTAAAATTGCGGAGAGGGCGAGATTAAATATCTCTGCACTGCCGTGGGCATCCTTGCGAAACAAAAGACCTTGCTGTCGCAACGTCTTTTTTCGTATGCGAAATGCCTTACGTCAGCAAGCTGCCGACTGCATTTCGCATACGAAAAAAGCAACGCTTTAGGCGTTGCTTTTGTTTTGCGGAGAGGGCGAGATTCGAACTCGCGGATGAACTGCGACAAATACGATTCGCAGTGCATGGAAGTCAAGGACGTCCTGCTTGACGAGGCCTCCGCCATCCAAATCCAGAACACGCGGGAAAGGTATGTCGGCGTGCGCTACACGTTCACCACCAAGACCCCGTTCTGGAACGAAACCGACAACAGCAAATGGAGAAGCCTATGAACGAGATTAGAATCATCATAGACGGACGGGAGTCCGCCTACAACGCGCCATCCTGCTTTGACGAAATGCGGCGGGAACAACTGCTCGCCCTATGTCGGATGAACCGAAACGGCGATGAAACGGACTTCTACGCCGCAATGTCCGGCATTGACGCTGAAACCTGGAACTCCATCCCGTTTGAGCAGCGCTACCACGTCAAACGGCTGTTCGACTTCGCATTCACACGCAGCCCGGAAATCTCCAG
>JAZRYT010000057.1:0-9257 GCA_045600905.1 Bacteroidales bacterium | reverse complement strand
TCAACTGATACAGAGTAAGTTAAACAATAGACCTAGAAAAAAATTGAATTTTTTGACTCCAATTGAATTTTTTTCTCGTACTTTTGCGCCATTGATTGAAAATGAAAACCGAAAAGTTGCATTTATAACTTGAATTCAGCATTTTTATTTTTATTTGGCTTATTCTCGCTCTATTCCTGTGAGAATGCCCCCAAAACAGTTGCGCGTCCAATATTGGAATCAAAAACGGTTGAAGATAACAGTACTCATTCTGCTTCCCGTTCGATAGACCTTTCCCTCCTCGAAATACCTCAAGGTGGCTCCGAAGGGACTATCATTTCCCACCTCGGCTACGCCCTCTCTTACAACCACCAGAACCTCACCCCCAACTGGGTGGCGTACGATCTGACCGCTGAGGAAGCAAACGGACAGGTTCCGCGAAGCAACTGCTATGCCGAAGACCCGGATATCAAAGGACGACAGGCTTCGTTGGACGATTACCGTGGCTCGGGCTGGGACAGGGGACATCTGGCGCCCGCCGCCGATATGAAATGGTCGCCGCAAGCTATGGACGAGAGCTTCTATCTCTCCAATATGTGCCCGCAAGATAAGGAGTTTAATGGCGGCTCTTGGGAAACAACCGAAAAGATGGGACGCCGCATCGCAAAGCAGTATGGCAAGGTCTATATCGTCTGTGGCCCAATCTACACGAACCACCAATTCGGTACTATCGGGGCAGACAAAGTGGCTGTCCCAGATGCCTTCTTCAAGGCCTTCCTGATTGAATCGAACGGCACGTATGCCGCCATCGGCTTCCTGATGCAGAATGTCCCAGAACACCAGGATCTGAAGGCGTCTTCCATGTCCATCGATGAGCTGGAAGACATCATCCATCTCGACCTTTTCCACAATTTGGATGATGCCGTCGAAAACGAAATAGAGGCGCAGGTGGTGAAAAAATATTGGGGAATATAGTGCGAATGGACTGTGTCTAATTTGCGAAGACTCGGCTTTTTGTATTGCCGATGTCTTCTAACCAAAATCGGCTCAATTCTTGACGAAAAAGTGAGTCTATTGGCTCAATTTGAGCCGATAACAATGAAAAAATGACTATTTTTGCGCCGATTTTCAGAATTCAGTGTTATGGATCCCCTATATTCAGGCATTTACTGATAGCAATAAACGTACTGCTCGTATTACGTTTGCCACTCGTTTTTGAACTGCTCTGTTGACTTCTTCTGCTCACAGCTCACTGCTCACAAACACATTAACATTATGGCCAAAGGAAAAAAAACTTGTAAGATTTTAAAGGAGATTCGCCGGCAGATTGCCGAGGCGAACGACATCGCCTTCGTGACCTCCGAATGCAAATACCAGGGCGACTGCTCCGGCACGTGCCCCAAGTGCGAGTCGGAACTGCGCTATTTGGAAGAGGAACTCCGCCGTCGTCGCCAATTGGGCAAGGCCGCCGTGGTGACTGGCCTGTCATTGGGCCTGGCCGCCACCTTCGCTTCCTGTAATGCGGAACAGGGAGATAAACTCGCAGGTGAACCTGAAGCAGAGAACACCGTGGAAACGGTTGCCGCTGAACCACAAAGCAAACCGGCTGACAGTAGTAAGCCGGAATCAGTAGTGAAATGTCTCAATCTTAATCCCGAAGGAATCGTATTAGACCTCGAAACGGATACTCTTCAAACAAAAACAACGACAGAGCTTCTAGATGATATATTGTATGTCGGTGATATTGAGCCTATTGATGATCCGGATTGGGCATTTGAATATAAGGGAGAAGAGCCTCCTGTCTATTTTGTAGAAGTGATGCCGGAATTTCCAGGAGGGACTGACGCTATGCAGGAATTCTTCCATAACAATTGCCAGTATCCTGAGTATGCTCGAGAACATAATGTTCAGGGAACTGTTTTAGTGGAATTCGTGGTTGAAAAAGATGGTTCCATTACCAATGCGAGAGTTAAAGTGCCCTTGTTTAAAGAGTGTGATGAGGAGGCCTTGCGTGTGGTTCAGGCTATGCCCAAATGGATACCGGGAAAAGATGCTGTGGCTAAGCCTGTTCGGTGCTTCTTCCAAGTGCCGGTGACGTTCAGACTGTAGGCGGGTTCAGGTAGGGACGCAATTCATTGCGTCCGTTATGGTTCCTGGTTTCATACCTTATGTTGTTTGGCTTTCAAATTGACGGATTTTGTTTTTTCTTTATCCGCAAGCGTGAAATTCCGAAATTTTATGTACGTTTGCCACCCGTTTCTAATGCACATCATTTTAATACGTATTTATATGAAAAAACTTACAACTATGGTTATTGCGTTCGGATGCTTTGCGCTCCTGATGCCTTCTTGTAAAAACAAGAAAACCGAAACTCCTGAGGAAACTACGAAGAGCGAACTCCAACAGAAAGTGGAAGAGTACGCTTATTTCGACCTCACCACGGATTTGTCCAAACTCAGTGAGAACGACAAACAGCTGATTCCTATTTTCTTTGAAATCGGTCAGATTATGGATGACCTTTTCTGGGAACAGACCTTCGGCCCGAAATCCTCTTTGGATACCATTAAAGACCAATGGATGAAGGAATTCGCCATCATCAATTACGGCGCATGGGACCGTTTGGATAATGACAAACCGTTCATTCCCGGCTTCGGTGCGAAACCCGCCACCTGCAATTATTATCCGCAAGACTGCACCTTGGAGGAATATGAAGCCTGCACGGACAAGAACAAGGATTCCCAATACACCGTGCTCGTCCGCAACAATGACGGCTCCCTCAAATCCGTGTGGTATCACGAATTCTATAAGGAAAAAATCGACAAGGTTTGCGCATTGCTCGACAAAGCCATCAACATTTGCGAAAACCCCGCTATGAAGAAGTATCTTACCCTGCGTAAGAAAGCCCTCCAAACCGATGACTATTTCGAAAGCGATATGGCTTGGATGGATATGAAAGACACCAAACTCGATTTCGTCGTCGGCCCGATTGAATGCTATGATGACAAACTCAACGTGTTGAAGACTTCATACGAGGCTTTTGTTTTGGTTAAGAACGACGAAGAAAGCAACAAACTCACGAAGTTCGTTTCTATGCTTCCGCAACTCCAAAAGGAACTTCCCTGCGATGCCAAATACCGCAACTACGTTCCGGGTACATCTTCCGACCTCAATGTTTATGACGTGATTTTCTACGGCGGCGACTGCAATGCCGGTGGTAAGACCATCGCTATCAACTTGCCGAACGACGACAGAGTACAAGCCGCTAAGGGATCCCGTCGTTTCCAACTCCGCAATGCTATGCAGGCTAAGTTCGTCAAAATCATGGAACCGATTGGCGAAATGGTGATTGAACTGTCCGAACAAAGCCACATCAACTTTGACGCATTCTTCTGGAATGTCACTTTCCACGAAGTCGGTCATGGTTTGGGCGTTAAACAAACTATCAATGGAAAGGGTTCCGTTGATGCTGCTATGAAGACCGAAAGCACCAATTGGGAAGAAGCCAAGGCTGACATCCTCGGTCTGCATCTCGTCTGCGCTTTGGTTGACAAAGGCGAAATCACCAATATCACCAAGGAAGACGCCATTACAACTTACATCGTCGGTTTGCTCCGTTCCGTACGTTTCGGCGCTGCTGACGCTCACGGCGTCGCTAATATGATGTGCTACAACTTCTTTGAAGAACAAGGTGCTTTCAAACGCAATGGAAACGGCACCTACCACATCGATTACGATAAAGCAGAAAAAGCAATAGACGCTTGGATTGCCACCATCCTCAAGACACAGGCAACCGGCGACTTTGCATTCGCTTCCCAATTCAGTAAGGAACACGGCACGATTGGCAGCAATCTTCAAAAAGACCTCGACCGTATCAACAAGGCCGGCATTCCTCGCGATATCCGCTTCAACCAAGGTCTCGATGTCTTAGGCCTCAAGAAATAATGCGTTAGACAGATATTAATTATGAGTTATGAGTGATGAATTATTGTTTCACTCATAACTCATTTTGTTTATTATATAGATGACAAAGAAAATCCTATTCTTTTTTTTAGCATTGATTGTGCTGTTCTCTAGTTGTCATAGAGAACCTCAAGAAGTTGCATACGAAGTATTGCCAGATACAGAGTCCGTCTATACGTTGACACAATTTAAAGAAAGTCTCTCAGCCGAATATGGCGTAAACTTTGATTCCGCTCTTGCTCTTTTTCAATATCTTGGAATTGAGGGACTTGACAACCTTAATGATGTTTTTTCCGATGAGTATCCCTATAAAACGGTTGCAATAAAGTATCGTAGTGTTGATGTCTCTGGAAGACCAATATGGCTGTCGGGGCGCCTATATTATAGAATTGATGCTTCAGGCAATATGGTGGAACCGAATCATATTGTTTTGACGAATCATCATACGGAGTGCGACAATAGCCGGATTCCGTCTCAAAGTATAGGTGTGGAAGCGGGAATCGTGCATAATGGAGGGATCGTTGTGGTGCCGGATTATCTAGGTTATGGAGTGTCAATAGATAAAGTGCATCCGTATTGCGTTCCTGAAATTACGGCCCGTAATTCTTTGGATATGGTTCGTGCAGCCAAACAATTAATGAAAGACAATGGATTTTCTGTAGGCTCTCGTTTTCCAATCTATAATATCGGATATTCGCAAGGTGGAGCAGCCGCATTGGCCGTGGCCAAATATATTCAAACAAAAGCTCGTCTGCAGTCCGAATTTAATTTGGCGGGCTCTTATTGCGGCGGCGGTCCATATAGTATGGCAACTATGTTTAAGGATTATATCGAAACTGACAACTGTCTTTATCCGTTGTCAGTTCCACTTATGATAGTTGGTTTGAAAACTGCTTTTCCAAAAATCATCAAAGATGATTATGAGAAATTCTTATCGGAAAAGATGTTGAATTCGGGTATTATGGATAAGGTGTTATCCAAACAATTTACTACGGATCAGTTGAATGAGGAAATATGTCGGATTTTCAATTCCTCCAAAGGAATGTCTGTCCAAACGTCTTTGATGCTGAGCAAAGGTGCCTGTAAACCCGGTGACAAATTGTATGAGCAGCTATTGAAGGCTACAGAGGCGTGCGAGCTTGCTAAAGATTGGAGCCCTGAATCTCCAGTCCATTTTATTCATGCTGAATCTGATGACGTTGTGCCATATTATAATTTTGAATTGGTGAAGGAAAATCTTTCTAATGCCCAAACCACTTTTGAGACTTGGAATTATGTTTCCTTACCAGGCCACAAACTGAATGGAATCCTCTATTATGCACGAGTTTGCTGTGGCGCATATTTGGAGCCACATACAATTAAAAATAGATAACCATACTGAAAAATTGTATGTCAAAATTGCTTTAAAGTGTATCTCAAACATCTCAAACTAACGAATTTCAAAAGCTACGAAGAGGCTGAGTTCTCGTTTGACGAGAATGTCAACGGCATTGTCGGAAAGAACGGCAGCGGCAAAACCAACCTCCTCGATGCGATTTACTATTTGTCATTTTGCAAAAGCTACTTTGCTTCGCAGGATGTCTTTTCCGTGCGCTTCGACACGGACTTTTTTGCCATTCACGGCGAATTCTGCAATCGAGAAACTCAAAACAACACGCAGGTGAGCTGCACCTACAAGAACGGACACAAGTCGATGCGGGCCAACAAGAAGGAATATCAGCGGCTCAGCGCGCACATCGGCCTTTTCCCAGTGGTGATGGTCTCGCCGTACGACAGCGATATCATCAACGAGGGCAGTGAGACGCGCCGCAAGTTCTTCGACACCATCATCTCCCAATTCGATGCCGAATACCTGCAACAACTGATTTCCTACCGTAAGCTGCTGCAGCAACGCAATGCCTTGCTCAAACAGTTCTTCGACAATAAGACTTTTGACGCTTCGCTATTGCAAATTGTTGACGAACAGATGATTCCGCTCGGTAACTTCATCTTTACTAGAAGACAGGATTTTATACAGAATATCTCCCCGATATTCCAAAAACATTACCAACAGCTTTCTGACGGACAGGAGAAAGTAGAGATTCAGTATCAGTCTGGATTGCTGACCAGCACCTACGCGGAAGGACTGCAAAGCACCTCTGCAGCCGACCTCCATAGCGGTTTCACCAATTTCGGCATTCACAAGGATGATTTTCTATTCCTGATAGACGGCCAGCCTGTGAAGCGTTTCGGTTCGCAGGGGCAGCAGAAATCCTTCTCGTTGGCATTGCGCCTCGCGCAGTTCGACTATTCCTACGAACGCAAGCAAGTCAAGCCCATCCTGCTGTTGGACGATATTTTCGACAAGTTGGACCGCGCGCGCATCGCCGAATTGCTTAATATGGTGGGGCAAGACCATTTCGGACAGGTTTTCATTTCCGATACCGATGAGAACCGTGTCAAGCAGATTTTGGGAGCTCACGGCATACAGCACAAAATTGTGGAAATAGTAAAGTGAGCCGTAATCTATTAATACCACGTGATGGGCGCGTCACCGGACAATATGATATAACCGGAGCCGGTTTGGGAAGCGTAGGCGAGCCCTGTAACGTACGCGAACACATCGCCAGAACCGGAATTGGAAATGTTGGCGCGTTCAGCTGACAAAGCCAGAATGTCGGTTTCCCCAGAACTGGTGCTTTTCACAATGAGATTGTCGGTTTCGCCCGTTTCTGCAACGATTTCACCTGTGCCGGAATTTTCAATCCTCACGGTGTTGGCATAACACTCGAAATGAATGAATCCGCTGCCACTGTTCTTGATTTCCAAATCCCTGTAGGAGTCCAAATCGTTGTATCTGGCGTATGTGAACCAAACATTTCCCGCCCCCGAGTTTTCGACATAGAAGGAGGAACAGGTGATATCCCCCAAATCGACATTCCCAGGGCCGACATTGCGCATATCTACAATAACGGGCGCATAGACGATGATTCTGTATTTGTCTGTGGATTTGAGCGCTATCCTGCCTTTGACATAGATGTTGAGAGTGCTGCTGACCACTTCCGTATGTACATTCTCAGCAATGTCTTCATCCATTACTAACAAGACTTTGAACTCGTTGCTTTGAACATATTCGATATCTAAACACGAGGTGTTGCATAAAGCATTGAAATAGGGGAGCACGCGCTTTTCGGAGTGGCCGTTCGCTTCTCCAATGCCACTCCCAAAACAGGTGGTGACGAGCAGCAATAAGTTGATGAATAGGATGTTTCTCATAATGTTTGTAGAAAATAACGAGCGCAAATGTACAAAAATATTGTGATGATGTGTTGATACAATAATGCGAAAATGGAGAGATGGACTGACGGATGTTTGCGGAGGTGTTCGCTATTTTTCGATAAAGAACAGTATCTCAAAGACATCAAAGATATCATTGAGGTCCTTGGAATCGATGTTATAGCCGCATACATATTTGACGTTGCCGGAACATTGGATGAGGATGCGTTTTTGCGACAGCGGGCGTGGGTTTTCCATTACGCTTTGAATATCTTTCCCTGAGATGATGATTTTCTTTTTTAGGAAAAAAAGCTCACGGACAATAATCAAGTTCTCGTCGTCGAAGGTTATGGTTTCTTTGCCAAAGAGCCTCCATAAGATGGTGTGCAAAAGGAGTGTTCCCAGAACGATTATTAAAAAGATAGCCAACACCTTTTCCCATAATTCGTTCCCATTAAATAAAGCTGAAATGATGTCGTACGTGATAAGAGCAGGTATGCTTAAAAGTAAGCCTATGAATCGGTTGATTGTATAATCGTTTCCCGTGTCAAGGAATAAAGTAGGCCGGGAAACGACAATGCTCATCATAGGGTGGGGGGATTTTAGTGCTGCAAATATGTACGAAAATATCAGGATGTTTGATTATTGAAGGACGCATTCAGCGTGCCCCTACATTTTAAACTTTATACTTTATACGGACGCAGATACTGTGCCCCCACACCAGAATACCTATATAATGGTAATCTTCTTGTAGTGTACTCTCTTGGGTTCGACGTTGCCGAGTCGCATTTTCTTGTTCTCTTCGTATTCGGTGTAGCTGCCTTCGAAGAAATAGACTTGGGAGTCGCCTTCAAAGGCGAGGATGTGAGTGCAGATGCGGTCGAGGAACCAGCGGTCGTGGGAGATGACCACGGCGCAGCCCGCGAAGTTCTCCAAACCTTCTTCCAGCGCGCGCAGCGTGTTGACGTCGATGTCGTTGGTCGGTTCGTCTAAGAGCAGTACGTTGGCTTCTGATTTCAGCGTCAGGGCGAGATGCAGACGGTTGCGTTCGCCGCCGGAGAGTACGCCAGCCTTCTTGTTCTGTTCTGTGCCGCTGAAGTTGAAACGTGACAGGTAGGCACGGGAGTTGATAAGGCGGCCGCCCATCATAATCTGCTCGTTGCCTTCAGATACGACTTCCCAAACGCTCTTTTCGGGGTCAATGACCGTGTGCTGCTGGTCAATGTAGCCGACTTTCACGGTTTCGCCCACTTTGAATTCGCCGCTGTCGGGCTGGTCTAATCCCATAATGAGGCGGAAGAGGGTGGTCTTACCTGCACCATTCGGGCCGATGACGCCGACAATGCCGTTGGGCGGGAGCCTGAAGTTCAAGTCTTCGTACAGCAGTTTGTCTCCGTATGCCTTGCGCACGTTGATGGCTTCGATGACGTTGTTGCCCAAGCGCGGACCGTTGGGAATGAAAATCTGCAAGGTTTCTTCCTTTTCCTTAACATCCTCGTTGAGCAATTTGTCGTATGCGTTCAAACGGGCTTTGGACTTGGCGTGACGGGCTTTCGGAGCCATACGTACCCATTCCAATTCGCGTTCGAGGGTCTTCATACGCTTGTTTTCCTGTTTGGCCTCCATTGCTAAGCGGTTGGATTTCTGTTCCAGCCAGGACGAGTAGTTGCCCTGCCAGGGAATGCCCTCGCCGCGGTCGAGTTCGAGAATCCAGCCGGCTACGTTGTCAAGGAAGTAGCGGTCGTGTGTGACTGCGATAACCGTGCCCTTATATTGCTGGAGGTGCATTTCCAGCCACTGTACCGATTCGGCATCCAAGTGGTTGGTGGGCTCGTCCAAGAGCAGGATGTCCGGTTCTGTGAGGAGCAGACGGCACAATGCCACGCGGCGGCGCTCGCCTCCCGAAAGGTTCTTCACAGGTGTGTCGCCTTCGGGACAGCGTAAAGCGTCCATTGCGCGGTCCAACTTGTTGTCCAGTTCCCAAGCATCGTATTGGTCAATGAGTTCCGTAAGTTCGCCCTGACGCTCGATGAGCTTGTTCATCTCGTCGTCGCTCATAGGTT
>JAZRYT010000056.1:0-21075 GCA_045600905.1 Bacteroidales bacterium | reverse complement strand
GGCGGTAACACTGGCCCCGCCATCAGCAGTTACGTTGCCACCGCAAGTGGCGGAGTTTTCCGTAATATTAGTCACTGAATTGGTCGTAACAGTTGGCAGATACACTTGTGTCGTGGTAAAGCTCACCTGGTTGCCGTAGGCCGTTCCCACGCTGTTGGTAGCATACGCACGTACATAGTAGGTAGTGCCAGCGGCAAGTCCCGTCATGCTGCTGGTAAAGCTGCCCGTGCCACCGCCGTCAGTAGTATGGTTATCGGCCATGGTTGGGTACTGGTTCGTGCTCCAGCATACCCCGCGGGTGGTAACACTGGCTCCACCATCGGAAATCACATGGCTACAACATGTGGCAGAATTTTGAGTTACATTAGTAATGGAGTCTGTTGAACTTGTTGCCAATTGTACTTGTGTTCCTGAAAACTGCAGTATAAAGGTTTGCGAAGATCCTTGTTGTTGCAGAATACGTTGACTTTCCGACTCTATCCCATCGATATTTGCATACCCCACATATTCCATCAAATCGCCAATGGTAAAAGGGTGTTGTGATTGGCCTTTAGCATTATTAAGCTCAACACTCAAGGTACGCATATTTCCTTCGCCTAAATAGTGCAAGGCATTAGCGCCGGCATTCCCCGTATTTACCATTTTGATAGTTGCGAGGTCCTTGCCGCAACGTGCGGATAACACGTAACTTTGGGGTGTTGACAATAGCACTCTGAACACGTGGCATCCTGCTGGAAGTTCATTGATATACGATGTGATTTTCTTACCGTTCAAATCGTTCACTTCCAAAGTGACCTTTCCGCTTTGCGGCAAGCATAATGAAAAATCAGAATTGCCGTCAAAAGGATTAGGCGCATTTTGCGACAATTGGAATTCCTTAATGCCATCGTAATCATCAATGCCCACACTACCCATCACCAATATGGTGTCGGGATAAAAAATGGTTTCCTGCCATCCTTTAGTTAAATTCGAAATCACCACCCTATTCAATGGAATAAAATGGTTGTTGGCATCGCGACCAGTAAAGGTTAGTGTTGTGGTTTGCGCGGCAGCAAATACTACACCACACATCAGCAAAAAAACGGATAGAACTTTTCTCATAAAAGTTTTGTCTTTTTTTCGCACCCCGGCCCTGTGATGCTGTAAACACGTAAAAAGAAAGTGGAGCCATTCAGATTCGATATCCTCGGTGAAGGGCTACGACTCCCTGCAAGATGAATACGATCGAACAAGCCCCACCATATACAACTTGGCAACTACTCCAAATCATAGGTGAGCACTCATTTCGCAGTCCTATCTTACTTGAGTGAAGTGTCGTAGTTTTCACCGACGGAACAAAGCGAAAATGCGCTTTCTATTGTAAATAAAATGCTGTCTGGCTATTGCGGTCAGAACAACGGGCGCAAAAATAACAAAAATTGCGAATAGCGAGGGTGGTGAAATTAGCGAAAATTACGGTTCTCATCATTCTGCCATTTGCAGTCCACTTTTCAGAGCTGGCACAAAGGGAAATACGATTTTACCACAATTTACCAAGTAAATCCACTACAATTTACCGAATATTTTCACCACAATTTACCGAATATTTTCCGTAGAATATTGTTATTTCATTAATTCTTAGTACTTTTGCTGCCATTGAAAATCGAAGAGGGCGCACATTCCATCAATGCCCTCCGAAATATTATTGACACCCAACGTATGTTGGAACCGGCGTTTTGCCTGATTGTAACCGCTGTAGGACAATATGCCTACCGCCGTCCTGATGGCGTGTTCGTGGTGCCGATTGGTTGTCTGAGGCCGTAATCTCCTTTCTGATACTCTTTGCTCAAATCAGCGAAAAATTCGTGGTGCAAATCGGTGGGTGTTTTCGCCGCTGAAAGATTGATTTTACACTATTCTAAAAAGAGATTTTTCCCACCAGCATCCAATAGACGACCGCCAGTCCAAGGAACTCCTTCCTTGGACTGGCGGTATGTGTGAACAATTTCAATAACGCCATACATTTCTACCAACGGGTTGATATGCATAGCACTGGGAATCTTACCGTTTGCGACGGTTCCATAAGAATTTAATCACTTTCGTTGCCACTGTCAAGACCACGGAAGTTGCTGATCCACCAGAAGCGAGTTTGGAAATACCGGACACGATGCCGTTTTGACGAAATCTACGAAAACCCAATATTCCACTCCACAGGTTTTTAAAAGCATCGACATCTTCCTGATAATCATCGAAATCAGTAGAGAGGACTTCTTCCTGTGCTTTGATTTTCTGGCGAAGTTGCCGTTTGCGGTTCGCAATCTCCTCCAAGTTGTTAAAAGGAGCGGCATTCGTATTTTTACTCATCTGCACCTCCTTTCTTTTCAGACCGACCTTCATCTTCCTCGCTGAAGAGAATGCGGCTGAGCTTGCGAATCAGCGGATTGACGAAAAGCGTATCCTTCTTATATAATACTATTATTATTACCAGAATGAAAATGCCGCAAACAATCGTATAAGCCCATCCAGCATTGAGTGCGATAGTCAGCCAACTGACCAGGGCATTGGACAAATAGATGACCACGACCAAAGCACACACCACGACGATGAGCATAGAGAGCACCACGGAAAGAATCTGAGACGATTTTTCCAGCAGTTCCAGTTTGAGCAAATCATAACGCTGGGACAGATAGGACATCATATCCTTAGCTGTCCTAGCGTTACGAGGAGACCTTTTTGTCAGTTTGTCAATAAGGCTCATAATTTCAAAGTTACTGTTATTCTACAACCTCATCTTCGATTTCCTCGACAATCTCTTCGATTTCGTTTTCAATCTCGGATGAAGCTTTGTCGCGTTGGCATTTAAGCTTTGCGATGAGTTTGTCAATTTCCTCTTTGGTCATCTTGGAAGATACTTTTTCACGAAGTTCCTTACCTTTGTCGGTGGTAAGCAAGAGGGTGATTCCTGTAGCGGCTGCAGCGCCTGCAACAAATGCTAAAATTTCTGAAGCTTTCATAATGTTAATTTTTTTGATTGTTAATTAATTGAATTGATTTATAAATGCTGCTCTTCTACAACTTTCCCTGGAGGGCTTGAGCCGTATAGGAGCGTTTGCGTTCTAACAATTTTTCGGGTGTGCCCTCGAAAACGATCTTACCGCCGGCATCACCGCCTTCGGGTCCCATATCTATTATCCAGTCGGCACATTTTATGACCTCCGTGTTGTGTTCGATGACCACAATAGTATTGTCACGTTCTATCAATCGATTGAAAGAGTTATACAGTTTGCTGATATCGTGGAAGTGGAGTCCCGTGGTCGGTTCGTCAAAGATGAAGATTTTGTTTTGTTCATCATCATCCAAAGAGAGATAATAGGCCAACTTCACACGTTGGGCCTCACCACCTGACAAGGTGGAAGATGGCTGGCCCAATATCAGATAGCCGAGTCCCACATCCTGAAGCGGGAGCAAACGGCGTACGATATTCTTCGTTTGGTCAGTAACCGGCAACTGGCGGAAATATTCCAGTGACTCATCCACCGTCATATTGAGGATGTCGCTGATAGTCTTATCTTTAACTTTCACATCCAGGGTTTCCTCACGGAAGCGGGCACCGTTACAAGACGGGCAGGTCATCTCCACATCCGCCATAAACTGCATATTGATATGGATAATGCCTTCGCCTTCGCACTCTTCGCATCGTCCGCCGGCCACATTAAAGGAGAAGAAACTCGGTTTGTAATTGCGCTGCTTTGCCAACGGTTGGTTGGCGAAAAGGTCGCGGATATAATCGTACGCCTTGACGTAAGTGGCAGGATTGGAGCGTGAGGAACGCCCTATCGGATCCTGGTCAACCATCACCACATCGGACACTTTGGTCATATCGGCATTCACCGCGGAACAGCGGCCCGGCTTGGGACCGTTTTTATCCAACATTCTTAAAAGACTTGGATACAGGATATTGGTAATGAGGCTGCTCTTCCCGGAACCGCTTACGCCTGTAATCACCGTAAGGCACTCCAATGGTATTTTAACGTCAATGTTTTTAAGGTTATGTTCTTTGGCGCCCAGTATTTCAACATAGTTACGCCAGCGGCGGCGGCGCTTCGGAAGCGGAATATGTCTGCATATTTCCTCAGGATAGCCACCCACCATATCACGCAAGTAGGAAGCGGTAAGGTTGTCATCCACTTTGAGGAGTTCATCAAAATTACCGGTAAAGACCACTTCCCCACCCCATTGTCCGGCGCGCGGGCCGATATCAATGATGTAGTCAGCGGCGCGGATAATGTTTTCATCGTGTTCAACCACGACTACCGTATTACCGATGTCGCGCAGATGTTTGAGCACACGTATCAGGTTCTGCGTATCACGCGGATGCAGGCCGATGCTGGGCTCGTCCAAAATATAGAGGGAGCCTACCAGACTGCTGCCCAGGGATGTTGCCAAGTTGATACGCTGTGACTCACCGCCAGACAGAGATTCTGCCGTTCTATCCAGCGTCAAATAGCCAAGGCCGACCTCGTTGAGCAGATTAACACGGGTTTTCAGTTCCTTCATCACGTTGCGTGCGATTTCCTCTTCGGCTGATGTGGAAAATTTGAGATGTTCCAGAAAAGACTGCAAATCCATTACGGGCATTGCCATCAGTTCGGTAATGGACTTCCCCCCGATTTTCACGTATTGCGCATCTTTACGCAGGCGTGTGCCGTGACAATCGTGGCACAACTCGCGGCCACGATAGCGAGCCTGAATCACGCGGAACTGTATTTTATATGTATTGGCAGCCACGAAATTGAAGAACTGCACAATGCCCTCCACTTTATGTTTGGGATCGCCGTACCACAAAAGGTCAAATTCCTTTTGCGTCAAATCTTCAATAGCGCGGTGCACTGGGAAATCCAACTTGGTGGCTTGGCGGATGAACTCTCTATTCCATTCACCCAGCACGTCTCCGTGCCAGCAGGCAACCGCACCTTCCGCCACGGACAAATTCTTATTGGGAAATACCAAATCAGGATCGACACCCTCAATCATACCTGTACCCAGACAGGTTTTGCAGGCACCATAAGGATTATTGAAGCTGAAAAGATTCACGGATGGTTCCTCAAAGACAATACCATCAGCTTCAAAGTGATTGCTGAATGTCTTTTGCGAAACCGATTCGCCTTCTGTTTGAATCACGCAAACGCCTTTGCCTTCCGACATCGCAACGTGTATGGAATCCTTCAATCGTTCCTGATTGTCCGACAGTTTTTCAGACTTGAAACGGTCAATCAGCACAAACATTTCTGAAACGCGAGATGCCTTTTTCCCTTTCAGGAACTCATCAATCTCGTACAATTTCCGGCTATAGACCACGCGGCTGAAGCCCTGTTTCTGCAAAATATTGAGTTGTTCCAACAGGGTGCGGCCTTCGGGCAGTACAACAGGCGCGAGGACATACACCACCGACCCCGGTTCCGTCTTCATGACATAGCAGAACACATCGTCCGGATTATCGCGACGGACTTCGCGACCACTAACGGGCGAGAACGTTCGTCCCACGCGGGCGAACAACAATTTCAAGTAATCGTATATTTCAGTCACCGTGCCCACCGTTGAACGAGGGTTGCTGGACATCGTGCGTTGTTCGATGGCAATAGCGGGAGGGATGCCCGCCACGGATTTAACTTCCGGTTTGTGCATCTTGCCCATAAACTGGCGCGCGTAGGAGCTCAAGCTCTCCACGTAGCGGCGTTGGCCTTCCGCATACAAGGTATCGAATGCTAACGAAGACTTTCCCGAACCGGACAATCCAGTGATGACCACCAGTTTGTTGCGTGGTATGTCAACATCTATATTCTTCAAATTGTTGACCTTGGCACCTCGTATAGAAATAACTTCGTTTTTCATCCTTCACTCAAAATCTAAATCATTACAGTCAGAAAATAGACAAGCACGGGAATAGTCGCAAAAAGAATAGAATCAAATCTATCCAAAATTCCGCCGTGTCCCGGAATGGCGTTGCCGCTATCTTTCACACCCGCATTTCTTTTAAACAGGGATTCCAACAAGTCACCAAAAGTTCCGAAGAGGCAAACGATAATAGCCAGAACCACCCATTTCCACATTTCGGGACATATCACGACAAAGAATGGGATCTGCGAAAGGACAATCGCCAAGATGATTGTCAAGACAAAACCCGTGAAAGTTCCTTCCCAAGTCTTACCCGGGGAAATATGCGGGCACATCTTGTTGCGTCCGTAAAGGGAGCCGCCCAAATAGGCAAATGTGTCATACATCCAAATCATAATGAGGAATGCCAAAACAATGCGTGCATTAAGATTGGAGAACACCAACAACGCGGCCAAAGGAAGCACTATCCAGATGATGCCGAAAATGCCTTTGGATATCTGTTCGACAGGTACAGGACGATGTCTGAACAATTCAGCCACAGACAAAATCGTCGCATAGGTCATCAAAAACAAAGGAATGGAAAGATAGAAATACCACAACGTAAGTTCTCCGGGGCGGACGAAGAAATTTCCTTTCGCCGTCATACCCCAATAGCCAATCCATACAAAGATGACAATGGCGAGGCAAAGAGACAATCCTCTGGTAAGTCTATCCACCGGCCCGGAGACGATTTTTGAAAATTCGCAAATTCCGAGGCAGGAGACGACACACATCAAAACGGCCATAAGCGGGAAACATAAAGTTCCTCCCACCATCAGGGCCACATACACGGCGCCTGCAAGGGTTCTAGTTATTAAATTCTTAGTTTTGGGTGTCATCGGATATATTATTTTGAGAAAAATCTAATGTTGTCTGGGCGGGTTGCGGCGCAGTTGTCTCTTGAGATTGCGCAGGAGTCTGAACCGGCTCTTGCGTTTGAGTCTGCGGTTGTGCGGAAGTCTGCACCTGTTCTTGTGGCGCTTGCGGTTCCTCCATCAGCATCAAAATGATACGGGGAGAACGCGGCGTATAGATTTGTTTGCCGTTGATTTCTTCCGGTTTTGTTGGAGCCACGAATTCCACCATCGGGATGGGCTTGTTACCGTTTCGCTGCTGCATATAATCCAGAGCCTGTTCAACATCCTGGAAAATACAGCGTCCGCGGGACACCACGATGATGTCCTTGGCCAGATTTCGCACAGAAGCATATTGTGCCACCGACTGGGTAAAACCGATAGCGCCATTGCGTGCCACCAGCACATCTGTAAAAAACAAAGCCGCATCCACAGGTTCATTCAAATTGATGGCATTGACGTGTCTGACTTTGTACTTATCCAAATAGGCACCCAAATTCGGGCTGGTATTCAACAGCGTGTGATAGTCTTGGCCTTGCGCGATCTTCACCAGATATTGTACCATATTCTTGGGGTTGCACGGAATATATTTTCCGCCTGCGGCACGAAAGGTTTCCACAAATGTTTTAAACAGATTTGGAATAGGTTCAAAGGGTTCTCCCACCAGATCGCTGGAAAGCACGGGGGGAGCACTCTTGTAAGCCAAGCTGTTGCGTATATTTTTTCGGATATTCTCCTTGTCAGTTAGGAGAGCAGGATCCATTTGTCTTTTATCTGCCATAATCAAAAGTTTTAAAGCAAGGAAGTCTCCTCCTGTTTGGGTTCAGGAGTCTCTGTTTCCTTATTGAAAGGGCGTTTGCCGAGAATGCGTTCCACATCTTCTGTAAAGATGACTTCTCTTTCCAAAAGCAATGCGGCCAATTCGTCGAGTTGTGTCTTATGTTCGGACAAAATATTCTTTGCCCTTTCGTAACAGGATTCTATAAGGTTGTGGACCTGTTCGTCGATAGCCTGCGCTGTTTTCTCGCTATAGGGTTTTTGAAGGCTGTATTCCTGTTGTCCGGTAGAGTCGTAGTAGCTGACATTGCCGATTTTCTTATCGAGGCCATAATAGACGACCATTGCGTAGGCCTGTTTGGAGACACGTTCCAGATCATTGAGGGCGCCGGTGGAGACGCGGCCGAACACGACATCTTCAGCGGCTCGTCCGCCGAGCAGGGCGGTCATTTCATCGACCAGTTGGTCGTAATTGGTCAATTGCCGTTCTTCGGGCAGATACCAGGCTGCGCCGAGGGCTTTGCCGCGCGGAACGATGGTCACTTTCACCAACGGGGAGGCATACTGTAGCAGCCAACTGACCGTGGCGTGTCCGGATTCGTGATAGGCGATGGTCTTTTTCTCTTCTGGCGTGAAGACGCTTCCGCGACGTTCGAGGCCGCCGATGATACGATCCACAGCGGCGAGGAAGTCTTCCTTCTCAATTTGCGTCTTACTATTACGTGCGGCGATGAGGGCAGCCTCATTGCAGACATTCGCGATGTCAGCGCCGGAGAATCCCGGGGTTTGTTTTGCGAAGAAGTCCAAATCCACATCGGGGCCGAGCTTCAGTTTGCGCACGTGTACGCCGAAGATGCCTCGACGTTCGTTGAGGTTGGGAAGTTCGACGGCGATTTGTCGGTCGAAACGTCCGGCGCGAAGGAGTGCACGGTCGAGGATGTCCGCACGGTTGGTGGCTGCCATAATGATGACGCCGGCATTGGTAGAGAAGCCGTCCATTTCAGTAAGCAGCTGGTTAAGTGTGCTTTCGCGTTCGTCATTGGCATTGGACACGGCGTTTTTGCCACGGGCGCGACCGATGGCGTCTATCTCATCTATAAAGATGATACAGGGAGCTTTTTCCTTGGCGGTCTTGAAGAGGTCACGTACGCGGGAAGCGCCCACGCCGACAAACATCTCGACGAAATCGGAGCCGGAGAGGGAGAAGAACGGGACTTTGGCTTCGCCGGCGACGGCCTTGGCCAAGAGGGTTTTTCCTGTTCCCGGAGGGCCGACCAGCAAGACGCCCTTAGGAATTTTGCCGCCGAGCACGGTGTATTTTTTCGGATTTTTCAAGAAATCGACGACTTCTTCGATTTCGAATTTTGCGCCTTCCAGGCCTGCGACGTCTTTGAAAGTCACCAGTTGGCCGGATTTCTCATCGAACTCTTGAGCACGGGATTTGCCGATGCTGAAGATATTGCCGCCGCCGATGCCGCCGCCACCGCCCATTCGGCGGGTGGAAACCACAAATAGGATGATAATCAGCACGAGGGGCAAGATCCAGAATATGATTTCGAAACCCCAGCTTTTGGTATTGTCCTGTTTTACAGGGAAATCGTATGCGTCAATGATATCCGTTTCCGTCAAGGTGGAATCTTTTGCCAATCTTTTTTGGATGGCATTTTCACGAATATCCTTCAGCTCGTTATTGAACACCTGGAAATCTCCGGAGGGCAGGAAATATTGCGGACCCTCTAGGTTGTCGTGAACCTTCTGGTGTTCCGGTTTGTCCAACGCATCGGTTTTCAAGTATATATTGACGCGGTCGTTGCGACGCACGTATTCCACGTGCTCGATTTCCTGTTTTTCGACCATCTGCTTGAACTGCGTGTTATCCACATCCAAAGCACGCATATCGATACCAGAGGTAAACCAATATACAATGATTGCGATGAAGAAAATCGCATAGACGATTCCGAAACTGAAGCCTTTCTTTTTATTTTTGTTTTTATTACCATTTCCCAAAGGGGATTGCATTTTGGGTTTGGTATTTTTCTTTTGGTTATCCGTGGGCATAATAAAGTTTTCGATTTAGAAATTTTGAATATCGGCATCACTCCAAAGAGCTTCCACATTATAGTATTCGCGGGCCTCAGGTTGGAAGATGTGGACCAGCACATTGAAATAATCCAGCAGGATCCATTCTTTGTTTTCAAGGCCTTCGATGTGAACGGGGGCAATATTGGCCACGCGCATCGTCTGTTCTTGGACAAAATCGCACAATGTTTCCACGTGAGGTTTGGAATTACCCGTGCAAACAATGAAGTAGTCAAACAGCGAGTGATTGATTTTTTTAAGATTTATACATTGGATGTCAACACCTTGTTTTTCAATAAGAGCCTGAATAATAAGTTCTTCAATATTTCCTTCGTATGAAGTTCCTTCAAATTTTACTTTTTTTCTGTTAGCCATAGTCTGGTTTAAATTTTGGGTCGCAAAGGTACAATTTTTTTTATACTTTTGCCGCCCCTTTTTCAATAAAACTATTCAAAATATCTATATGAAAAAACACAACCTTTTTTTAGCATTCGCGCTCATTTTTGCCGCTTCAATTTGCTTCGCCCAAAATGACGTAGTAGGTGTACCTTACACCTTTTCCCATTCTGATATTTCCTACTCAGTTGACAAAGTAGATTTGCCGACAGTTGACAAAGAAGCTCTCTTGGCAGAAGATGCTCAAAATATTAAAAACGGCGTGCCATTGCGTTTCGGCGCAGTACAGCACGTCAGTTACAATTTCAACAATTCCGGTCGTACCGACATTCTCCCCAACGGCGACAAGCTTTGGCGTTTGACGCTTCATTCACCTAAAGCGCTCCACATGGCTGCCTTTTTCTCCACCTTCAACATTCCTGAAGGAGCCACCATGCACGTCTATAGCGGAGACCGCAGCGAAGTGGGCGGAACATACACCAATGAGGATGTACAACCCAACGGTGTACTATCCACCGACTTCATTCACGGTGATGAGATCACGCTCGAATATTACGAGCCTGCCGGCGCGCTTTTCAATGGCGAAATCGAAATCGACCGTGTCAGCCACGTTTATAGGAACCTCGACGCCACGGACGGTGACACAAAAGGAGAAGTAGACGATGCTGACGACTGCTACTATCACGCAGTATGTCCCGAAGGAGCCGGATGGCGCGACCAAATCAGATCCGTGGTCAGAATCTACATCACAGGAGAAACCGGCTCCTACTTCTGTTCCGGCGCCCTCATCAACAACGTGCGTATGGACAAAACACCGTACGTCCTTACCGCAAACCACTGCTTGGACGGTCTGAACTGCGCATTCACCTTCTACTTCTTCTACCAGTTCACCAACTGCGACGGCACAGGTGTGACACCAGTCAAGAAGCTCAACGGCGGTGAAATCAAAGCCTACATCAGTGCAGATGCCAACACCGGCATCAACACCAGTTCCGACTTCCTTTTGCTGTTAATCACCAAAGACCTTGCTTCCAAACCCTGGTCTGACAGCTGCTACTTTGCAGGTTGGGATGCTACCGGCCAAGCTTCCGCCGGTCTGGCTGTTCACCACCCGGCAGGTGCCTATAAGAGATTCAGCTTCCCGAAAACAGTCAACACCAACTCCAGTTTCAACAGATACTGGCAAGTGTCCTGGTACACCAGCCCTACTAGAGGCTGCACGGAACAAGGTTCCTCCGGCTCTCCGTTGTTCAACCAGAACAAGTTCATCATCGGAGACCTCAGCAACGGTTCCAGTTCTTGCGACCAACCATACGGCAAAGACTATTACGGCAAGTTGTCCTATTCCTGGACCAACAACAACAACAGCAACAACAGCAAGAAGCTCAAACCTTGGTTGGATCCCGACAACACCGGCACACTCGTTCTTCCGGGTATGACATTCAACGGAACAATCGATGTTAACAATTACACCAGTGAATCCCGTATTTTCAACGTCATTCCTAATCCGACCACTGGCAATATAACCATTCAAGGTTCCTTTGGCGAGGCCAATTCCGGCATCTACAACGTTTATGACGCAATGGGCAAGCTCGTACGTACTGGCAACGTCCAACTCGAGTCCTCCATCAGAATGGATTTCAACGACCTCAACAACGGCATCTACCTTCTTGAGATTATGGACGGCGAACAAGTCTATCATTCCAAGATGGTCATTTCCAAATAAAACCAACGATTGGAGGCAGACAACTGATTGACATTTATCTAGCAGTCTGATTATGAACGCAATTTTGTCTTCGGCCTATTTACCTCCCATAGAATATTGTGCCTTCCTCTTGCAGGATGACGTGTGGCTTGAGCGGTGCGAAAATTTCCAGAAGCAGAGTTTTCGCACACGCGCTGTCATTCTCACATCCAACGGGCCGCTGACCCTTTCCGTGCCTGTGGTGCACAGTTCCGCCAAAGAGCCAATTGGCCAAACCCGTATCGAATACGTGACACCTTGGCAAAGAACGCATTGGCGCGCCATAGAGTCCGCTTACGGCGGCAGTCCGTTCTTCCTTTACTATCAAGATGCACTCCGGCCATTTTACGAGCAACATTTTGAATATCTGTTTGACTTCAACCAGCAACTTCTACAGACAATCCTGCGTCTGCTGAAAATTCGCACCGAGCTACATCTTACTGAAGATTTTGCCGCCATCCAGCCCAACGATCTCCGTACGATGATTCATCCACGAAAGAAAGCAGAAGCAGACTACCCTCTGCATTATGCTGAGCCCTATTATCAGGTGTTCAACGAAAAATTCGGATTTGTACCCAATCTGTCCGTTATAGACCTGCTTTTCAACATCGGTCCGGAATCCACAAACTACCTTCATAACGCATACCAGCATTTCCAACTTGCTTTGACACGATAATCGACTATGGAAAAACTGAATTTTGCTGAAAAGCTATACTACTTCATCAAGAAGCTCGTCAACAAGATAACCTATTCACAGGACCTTTTTGATGACGAGATATGGCAGATACGTTTTTCCAAATCCCATCAGACGCACACCAAGTACAAGGTTGACAGAGGGTTGTTCAACCTCTCGATTCGCAATTCCGACGACATCTTCAAATATCTTCTATGGATATCGTTAGCCGCGATGCTGATGGTTATGGTTCACATGAGCCGCAATGTAGGTGTTTCCACGCGAGAAATAGAGCAGAACCATTATTCGGAGCTGGTATATAACCACTTCCACAAAATCGGAGATGCGGATGCCTACAAAGCACATCCGTATGCCAGCACGCAAGCTCAATACGTAGATATCATCCTATACTCAGCAGGAAAGACCCTGAACGTAAGCAACATATTTTTGCTCAAGCACTTAGTTAGCGCTATTTTCGGCTGGCTACTCATTGTCTATCTTTCCGTACTGATACTCAGGGCATTCAGCTGGCGAGCGGCATTCTTCACCGCCTTTTTCCTCTTCATATCGCCCCGATTTATAGGCTACTCCGTCTGCAACGTGGTGGATGTGACCTTCGCGTTCGGCTTTGTCTTCACCATCACGCAGATGTACTATTTCTGCCGCGAATTACCTGTAATCAGAATCTACAGACTGGTGAAAATCGTATTGGGAACCTTATTGGCACTTTCCACATACAATGCCGGATTCATACTCATCAATTTCTTCAACATCTTTGTCATCCTCAATTACATCCTATACAATCCGCTGAAAAAATTCTATACCAAAGAATACCTTAAGCCTTTGGGTATTCTTTGTTTGATGCTCCTCGGTTTCACCATTGTCATCTACACCATCCACTCTATCGGCACACTGTTTTTGGTCAAATCGACAGTCACACCGAAGCACGCCTTCGAGCTGCTGACCATAAACTACCCGACTGCACAAAACCAACTGTTTGAAGGACACATCATCGGTCCAGACAACTTCCCCAAACATTATCTGTCAAAATATCTGTTTATTACGATTCCGACTGTCATTTTAATAAGTTTCATTCTTTTCTTCGTCTTTTTCAAAACAGCGGTCAAATCGTTAAAGCCATACTCCATATTCATCATTCTATACCCGTTTTTCTACTGCATTCACAAAGTTCGTTTCAGTTATCTGAACCCAGATACTATGTGGGCCATATACTACTGCATCTATCCGTTGTTTATGCTAATTGCGGTCAGCGGCTTAGAATGTACTTTGCGAAGCATTTACGACAAATACACAAATTTCGTGGTACTATGCCTGGTTGCCCTGTTGTCCTTTATGCCCATTCGACATATTTTATTCAACCAACCACTCACATCACTTTATTTCAATGAGATATCGGGAGGCATTCCCAACGCCTACGCAAAATATGAGCTCAACATCCCAAATGAATCCAACAAGTTGTCATACAACTGGATAAAGAAGTACTTATACAAAACCGAAATCGGGAAACACGCCATTGACGAGCAATACGTCGTTGCTACGAATGTCAACACAGATTATTTTGCTACGGACACCAGCTTCATCATCATCAACAAGCCCTACAGCAAAGCTGACACTACTTGGGACTACTACATTGCCTTCTGCCAGGATGTTCCGGCCGTACAGCTGCGGAACGGAACTTGGCCTGTAGATTCCGTGATGCATACAATGAAAATCGACAGCAAACCCATCGTTGCTTTTTATAAAAACAGCTACCGCGAGCAGTTACGTTTGATGCAAGACAGCATCGCCGCTGCCGAGCAAGCCTTGGCGGACAGTATCGCGGCATTGGAGGAGCAATAGTTTCAAGGGTTAATCCAAAAGACACCCGGAAATCGCCACAACACCGTAGAGACGGTGCAGTGCACCGTCTCTACAATGACAGTGCACCGTCACCACACAATAACGAAACACCCCATTTTTTATATGGGAGCACATTTATGGTATCTGCAATATCTAAATTACCGCAAATCTTCCAATGCCTTGATAAAAATCTTTACGATGTTTTCGTAGGCGGAGAGGGAGCAGTTATCGTTAGTATCATCGGGTTGGTGGTAGCCGCCGGTTTTGCCGCCCATCGTATAGACGAACACGGCGGGCATTCCTTTGAGGATGAACGGCGCGTGGTCGCTGATATTAGCATTCTTGCGGGGTTTCACCTCTTTGACAAGATGCTCGCGTTCGTTCATATCCACCATACTTTGGAAGAAATCCCTGGTATTGTCGGCATCGGAATTGACAACTGTAAAGCCGTCGTCACCGCCGCCCATAAGATCGATATTGAGCATCATCTTAACTTTGGAGAAGTCGAAAAGCGAATCCTTCACGAAGGCAAGTGAGCCAAGCAGGCCGGCCTCCTCGCCACTGAAGAGCGTGAACAACATCGTGTAATATGGCGGGTGGTTCATGAAATAGTGGGCTAAGTCGAGAACCGTGGCGGTACCGGAAGCATTGTCGTGAGCACCGGGGAACATCACCGCGTCGCCCATCTGTCCGAGATGGTCGTAGTGCCCACCCACGATGACAAGGCTGTCGGGAGCCCCTACCCCACGCAGCATCGCGCAGACATTCTGCGTCTTATGGTTCTTCATCTCATTAGTATAAGTAAGAGAGAGTTTTGCTTTCTTCTTGGTCATCAGGTCGGCTTTGACGTAGGCCACAACATAGTCGCAAGGCTCGTGCGCGAAGTTGAACGACCAAACGGGAATGTCCTTCACGCCGGCGATGAGACCTTTAAAGGGCAGTCGTCCGTTGTTCACCGCGAAGCGCATCATCATCCCGTTGACTTTCTTTACCACCTCCTTGTCATCACAATGTGCCAAATCAACGTATAACAGGCTGTGCACAATATCTTTTGAATGTTTGCCGCAGAATTTGCCTAAAGCATCTTTGTCAAGCAACGTTTTCACGGGAATGGACAGTACCGCAAAAGTCTCATTCGCAGAATGCGACATCGGGGCAAGCGAAAACTCGTCCCAGGCCTTGAGTTCGCGACCATTCAGGGTTGCCTGCACGGGGCCTTCCATCGCATAGACATCGAAGTCGTAGTGGTGGAAGTAGTTATCAGCAAAAGGTTCCGTGCCAATCAGTTGGAACTGTTCGCGGAGATATTCGGCGGCAATGCTGTCGCCGTTATAGGCATAGCCGCGTCCGTGCATAGCGGGAGAGGTGAGGTCGCGGATGTATTGTCGCGCCCGCAGGCTGTCTTGTGCATAAATGGAGAATGTCAACATCGTGACAAACAAAGCGATAAAGGTTCTTTTCATAACAAAAATTTTTAAAGTGCAAAGATAATCAAAAAAAAAGCGGGCCGTGAAAAAATTCACAGCCCGCAGATGGTTCTAAGAAAACCATTCTATCGCACAGCGACTTTGTCCACCACGCGAATGCTGCTTCGAGTGGGATCTACGCGCTTAACTTCCACGTGAACGGGAATACGGTCGCGCAGTTCCTTCACGTGGCTGATAATGCCCACGCGTTTGCCCTTGCGTTCCTGCATACGCTCCAGGAGCGTCATCACCGTATCGAGTTCATTGTCACTGAGCGTACCAAATCCCTCATCGATGAAGAGCGTGTCAATGGACAGCCCCTGTTGGCTCATAGAAGCCAACGCGAGTGCCAAAGCAAGAGAGACCAAGAAGCTTTCGCCGCCACTCAACGTATCTACGGGGCTGACCATATCGGGTTGATATTGGTCGCGCAGACTAATCGTCAGCGTACCTGGAATGCACTCTAACTTGTAGCGTTTGTCCAAGTCCTGCAAATATCCATTAGCTACCACCAACAGGTTTTCGAGTAAAAAGCTTTGGGCTATGTTACGGAATTTCTGTCCGTCAGAGCCGCCGAAGCACTCGTTGAGTTTGCTCCATTTCTGACGAAGAGCATCCAATTCTTCCACGTGTTTGAGAACGTCCAGCATACGGCCGCGATTTTCATCATCAGCCTTCAACGCCGCCCGCAAACTGCCGACTTCTTGATTTAGCCCGGTCAAAGAAGAACTGATATTTTCCAATACAGACTTCAAAGACTCGAGCGTTTCACCTTCTTCTATAGCAGGATGCTCAACCTTATGATGTTTTTCGTATGCCTCATTCATTGCCGTCAGGACCTTATTTGCCGCATCAAATTCGTTTTTCGCATTCTGGTGATTCTGCTTCACAGCTTCCATATCCTGGCGCAATGCGAGTTGCCGCAATTCATCCTCATCCATAGTTGATGAAGCGTAGAAATCATCAAGACTATCATTGAGTTTTGTCAATTCCTGTTCAATGTTCGCCTTCGTCACAAACAGGGTATTGGACTTGTTGACGAAATCATTCCAACGGCCTTCCAGCTGACCGAAATCAACGATTTGGGTATTAGAAGATTTAGCCGACCAGGAAGGCCATTGTGTCTGGACATCTTTTCTACACTTCTCCATTCTATCCAAAGCGGCCTTGTCCTTATCCAACTGTTCGGACATCGCACGGATGCTTTCGGTCAGAGAAGCATAAGCTGCGCTCCTGTTTTTCAGATCTTTTAAAAAGTTCTGTTTGTTAGAGCACCAGTCTTTCTGCCAATTAGCGACAGTCATAAGTTTTTCCACTTCCGAGATGCACTTTGCCACTTGATCTTTACGTTTTTGAACAGCCGTTTTAAGATTTTCTATTTTAACATTTTGGCCTTGCAACGCACCTTCGGCAGCAGTAATGTTTTTCTTGGCTTCACCTTGTTTTTTCTGCAAATCGGATTCTTCCTTTCTAAGAGATAAAATCAATTTGTTTCGATTATCCACCTTGGATTGGCGGATTTCTATGAGATCCTTTTTGCCCGCGATTTCATTTTGCTTGAGAGCCAATGCTGTACGAGTACTTTTAATGTCTTTGTCAGATGCAGTAGGGACATTCAATCCAAGTGCAACAGCTTTAGCTTGAACTGCACTAAACTTTTGAGTAACGTCTTGGCAGGCCGTTTCCTGGGACTTTAGCAAATTAGTCAACGCCTTTTGGCAGCGGTTGATTTCATTCTTAGCCGCCAAGTCAATAGATTTGCTTTCTTGAAGAGATTTTTCTTTTGCATCCAAATCATCTTTCAACGGTTGGAGGGCTTTTCGTGCAACATCAGCAGAAAGCAAGGTGTCAATCTTCTGGCCACATACGGGACAAACATCACCTGCCTTCAGTTGCGCGCGCAAACGTTCAGCCTCGTCACCGATAGCCAACTTGGCAGCTTCGTAGGCCGTCTTAGAGTCCGCAAAACTTTTCTGACGCTCTTGGGTAATAGGTTCGTTTTGTGAAAGTTTGGCTTTCGCTTCAGATTCCGTCTTTTTATTTTCAGCTACGGCATCATCGGCGACGCGCTGCGCCACCAGGGAGACTTCCAATTGTCCAAGTGCATCAGACAGGGATTTTACAGAATATTGTAACGCATCCAATTCCTTTCTTTCCTGTTTGAGGCCGTCTGGATTCAACGCTGTCAAGTCCGCTTCTGCCTGCTTGATTTCAGATTGTTTGGCAGAAAGATCTTCGCTCAATTTTGATGCTAACTTCTTATTTTCATCCAAGTCCTTTTGGAGCAATGGCAAAACGTCCGTCAATTTTTTGATCAGTTCATTATCTTGAGCATTCTGTTGTTCAGCGGTGTCTGCCTCTTCCAACTTGGCACAAACTGTCTGCACATTGGCATACATCGTCTTATGAGCAGATTCAGCACATTCCTGATTTTCAGCATTTTGAAGACTCTTACTATCTTCATTCACCTTGTCAGCGAAAGCCCTTTGAGAACAAACCAAAGAAGCAAAAAGTTGCTGCGCCTTAGGTTCCTGTTCATGGAAAATTGTATGGAGAACTTGGCGTGTTTGATTTCGATCTTTCAGACAGACACGAGCTTCAGCTGATGCGTCCCAGTCGGCAAGAAGCTGTTCCTCAGTCTTAAACGTAGGATTCTCTACGACAGATTGAGCGGTCTGCAACTTCTTGGCAGCCTCCTCCTTTTTAGACAAATTGTCTTGTTCGATTTCCAACCAACTCACTTTCAGAGAGGTATTCGCACTTAGTTTTTGAAGAGCCGTCACATCCGTTTCTCTCTGTTCCAGCAAACTCTTGCGGGATTCCTTATCCTCATCCGAAAGGAGTTGGATGCCTTCGGATTTGCTTTTTTCCGCATTATAGGCCTTTTCCGCATCGGAGAACATCTTGTAAATCATCACACCGATGGCGCTGTATTTTTCCGTTTTGGTCATCTTTTCCAAGATGAGGGCTTTGGCATTTTCATCGCTTTTCAGGAACTGCGTAAACTGGCCCTGCGCGAGCATTGTCACACGGCAGAACTGTTCGAAGTCCAAGCCGACAGCGGAGAGGACAGTGGCCTCAATTTCCTTTTTATCGATGCTTTTACCATCTACGGTCAATGTACGTTTCACGTTGTCAAGCGTGAAGTTACGGGTACGGCGGGCATTCCAGCCAACGATGTATAGTTTGCCGTCATTGCCCTCGAATGAGAGTTCCACAGAAGCCTCCGTTGTTCCGTGACGCATCAGATGACGAGGGTCCTGCGCCGTAACATTGTCTTTGCCGAAATCCTTTTTTCCGCCTTTGGCGGCATCCAATCTCGGGGTCTTATTATACAATGCCAGGCAGATAGCATCCAGCAAAGTGCTTTTGCCGGCGCCGGTATCTCCGCAGATCAGGAACAGGCGGGCGGCTGCCAACGGGTTGTTTTCGAAATTCAGTTCGGCATCTTCCAAAGATGCGATGTTGTGAATAGTTAAATTCTTCAGTTTCATAATATTCGTTTTCCGGTTTATAAATTATTGTCTTGTTCATTAACAGCTTTGATGGCCTGGCCGAGCAGCTCAACCAGTTTCGTATCCATTGGGACATTGAATTTCTTTTGGAAGAAAAATTCCGCCAAGTCCTTGGGTTCCGGCATATTATCCGCATCCACGGGTTTCATAACATTCTCGTCATCAGCCTTTTTGTTTTCCACATAGAAGGAGGTTTTCACGCAGCAGTACTGCGCCTTCTTGGGTTCGAGTACTTGTAGAATCTGTTCCACATAATTGGCGGGCATCGGTCCGTCGAGCAGCACATTGAGCCTAATGTATGCGGCCGTGCTGTTCGGCAAATTGCGAAGTTCCGCCAACGCGTCTTCAAAGAGTGCGGGCTTGGCGGGGATGGTGAGCAGCGGTTTCACATTGTTGATGGCGATTTCTTCCACCACCGGTTCGCTGTCCTTTTCCAAGGTCACCAAGGATACGCCGTGCGTACCGGTTTCATCGAAAGCGATAGCGAGCGGAGTGCCGCAATAGCGGGCCATCGGACCGTTTCCGGTAAAAGTCTTGGCGTTATGGATATGTCCCATAGCAAGATAATCATAGCCGTTGCCCAGCTGTGTTTGGTCCACGGTGTCAATGCCGCCGATGCTGTCGGCGAAGTTATGGCCGGCCAGATTACTGCCGGTCACCGTCAGATGGGCGGTCAGCACCACGGGAAGTCCGTTGGGATTACGCTGCGCCGTTCGGTCAAGTAAAGTTTGAAAAAACTGCTTTTGTCGTTCTTCCTTAGTTTCAGCATTACCGATTTGCGGGTAGCTGTACTCGTAGATATGGGGGACAGCAACGACAAAGCCCTGCACACGGCCTTGGGCATCGCAAATTTCGACGATGTGTCGGTCAACATCGAGATTCCCGTCCTCATCAAAGTCCGGCTGGCCTACGACTTTCACGTGGAGACGTTCCCAAAGGAGGCCTTCAATCTCCAAATTAGACTTGCCGTCGTGGTTGCCAGCTGTTACTACAATCTGCATATTCGGACAGACATCGTGTATGTCGAGCAGCGCACGCACATACATATCGCGGGCAGAAACAGGTGCGGCCACTCGATCGAATACGTCGCCACAAACCAAGAGGGCGTCTGGATGCTGTTCACAGACAATGTTTTGGAGTTGACGGAGGAAGTCCTGTTGTTCTTCCGTTCTTTCGTGTTCATAAAGGACGTGGCCTAGATGCCAGTCACTGGTGTGTAGAATTTTCATAAACGTTTGATTTTTGTTATACAATGATTTTTATTAGACAAAGAACGATTTTGTTTTCGACGCGCAAAAATAGCATTTTTGCACAAATATATGCGAAAGTTTATTGCGCGAAATAATCACATTCCACGTCGTAATGTTTATGCATCCACTGACATATCCTTAACACAGGGTAATGCGAAGCCTAATAATTCGATAATACAATGTTATGCTCCGCGAAAAATGTAATAATGAATGCTCAGTCATTCCACAACTGTTAATATGTGTTCCTCGTACCGCAGGCATCCCTCTGCTTTCTCTACGCCCTCCGCGGTTACCCATTGCGCCGAAGGCGCTCTATTTCTTCCTTATCTAGTCCTGTCGCCTTAGAAATAGTGGCAATGTCAATCCCCAGTGTGAACATATTGCGAGCGATTTCAAATTTGCCTTCCGCGAGTCCTTCTGCTTTACCTTCCGCCCTGCCTTTCTTCATACCTTCTTCCATTCCTTTCTCCATTCCTTCTGCAAGGCCGTCCTGCCTGGAGGTCTCCATGGCGTTGCGCTCAGACTTCCAGTTGTCGATGTGTCGGAAA
>JAZRYT010000055.1:0-22103 GCA_045600905.1 Bacteroidales bacterium | reverse complement strand
GGAATAATGTTGGGTGGCAATCCCGTCTATCTTCAATGCTTTTTTGATGGGAAAAATGTGAGACAAGCATACCTTTTCAAAAGCCAAGCCCATCCAAGTGTTCAATTCGGGATTGCCCAAATGGTTTTGCCAATAATTGTTCTCTTTTTCGGCTTTTGGATTGAAAGTCAGATAAAAAAGCGAAAAGAAATCCACTAACTGATAAATGGCGGAAGTGGATTTTATCTTCTTTGTCCGAACACAATATTTTCTAATGATGTCACAATTGATGAGGTCTTCCAATTTGGCACTTAAATTTCCAGAAGAATCTATATTCAATTGATTTGCAATATCTTCACGCGACAATCCCGTTTTGTTTGTAGCCAAAACGCGCACAATTTCCATATAGATTGTCGGGGAATTAAACAAGGTTTCATACAATCGCTTATATTCGCGGCGCAACGTTGAATCTTCGGAAAAGAACAGTCTGTCGATATTTTGCGCAAAACTTTCATCTTTTCTCAGCATACACAAATAGTACGGGATGCCGCCCATTGCCATATAAGCATAAAGCACCTGTTTTCTATCCCATTGAAATTCATTGTTTTGTAAAAGTTGTTCCGTCTCTTTCAATGAAAAAGGATGAAGATGTATCTCGTGCGTAATCCGATTATGCAAACCGCCTTTGTCATCGATAATATGGTTAATCATCCAGGAAGTGGCAGAACCACAAACAATTAAAGTCATATTATCCTGCAAGGAAGCCCAACTGTTCCAAAAATAGCCCAATGCGCGTACAAAACCGGAACGTTGCGTATCAAAACTCGGTAACTCATCTATAAAGACTATCAGCTGTTTCCCATCGGAAATTTTTGTCTTTAAGAAGTTTTTTAGCAGGATAAACGCATTCATCCAGTTTTCGGGCGTTGCGGGAACATCACAACCGAAATCCTTCAATGCTTCCACAAAAGAAGTCATTTGTTCTTCGTAAGTTCCAGAATATATTCCCGTTACAGAAAATGAGAATTCCTTTCCATAGAGTTGGTTCACCAAAAAGGTTTTTCCCACACGACGACGACCATAAATGGCCACAAATTCCGCTTTGGACGAATATACATATTCGTTCAACTGCTTTATTTCCGTTTCTCTGCCAATAATATTCTTCATACCAAATATCAAATTTTGAACGCGCAAAAATAATAAATAAATCTGAGTTTTTTCCAAAACAATATAAAAAACATCAATTTTGGAAAAATCTCAGTTGAGTTTTTTCCAAAACCGTATAAAAAATATTAATTTTGGAAAAAACTCAAAGAGATCCCTTCATGCCCTCCTAACGTCGGGCGGGCAAAAAAGGAGGCTATCTTTCCCCTTCTTTTGGAGATTCCGCAAGACCGACGTTAGGAGGTCGAAGCGGAACCTCTGCTATTGACTTTTTACAATTTAAAATTAACAAAAGCTCCTTCCCCCCTTTCACTTCTCACCGCTTCACTTCTGTGGAATCCCCTTTCAAAAGAAAAAGGCGACCGACTGGCCGCCTTTTTCTTATATTGAAATTCTGAAGATTATTCAGCTTTGATGTTCGGTTCTTCCAAACCAAGACCTTTCTTCTTATCAACTGCCTTGAGGTAAACACCGATGAGCAATGCGGCAATACCCAGGCAAGCCAACATCACGAGCGGCCAAGTATAATCGTAAGGTACGAATTCACCAGCTTGTTTTGCGGCAATAACAGCTGCATTGTTGGCATTGGTGGATTCCAAAACATTGCCAATCAAGAGCGGGAAAAGCCACAAACCGATATTCTGAATCCAGAAAATCAGAGCGTAAGCGGAACCGATGATCTTTTCGTCAACCAACTTTGGAACGGAAGGCCACAAAGCGGCAGGAACCAAAGAGAAGGAAGCACCCAAAACGAGGATGGTAACGTATGCCACGATTGTACCGCCAACTGCGCTACCTTTGCACAAAGGCAGAATGAAAGCGAATGTCAAGTGACAGAGAACCAAAAGGATGGAACCAATCATCAACATAGAAGCGGCTTTACCTTTGTGGTCAACATAGTTACCCAGAATAGGCGTAATGGCCACTGCCAACAACGGGAATACAGCGAAAATGGTTTCAGCCGTACCTCTCATATAGCCCATATAGCAATAAACTATCAAAGCAACCACTGCCATAGCCATCAAAGCTATTTTAGCAGGTTTTTTCTTAGCGAAATTGCTTGCGAAAGAACCTACAGCAACCAACAACATAATAAGATATTGTACGATAGTAACGGCACTGCTTGCCCAGAAACCTTCACCAGGAACGAGCGTCAGGTTGCATTGCAACATATTGACAGCATATTTCTGGAATGGGAAGATAGCGGAATAATAGAGCACGCAAAGGAGAGCCACCAACCAGAAACCGAGGCTGGAGAGAATCTTGCCGAGGTCGCTGATTTTGAAAGGATCGTCTTGTTCTTCGGCTTCACCGGTCTGTGCATCCAATTTCTTATCCATAAAGAAGTAGATGATGAACATCATCAAAGCGATGCAGAGGAGTACGACACCGAATTTCACGGAGTTGTCAACGTGAACCTGGCCGCCCAACTTAGCGAAGAAGGGTGAGAAAATCATACAGGTAGCGACGCCCAGACGAGCGAGTGCCATTTCTGAACCCATAGCCAAAGCGGTTTCACGACCTTTGAACCATTTCACAATACCACGGGAAACAGTGATACCGCCCATTTCAGCGCCACAACCGAAAATCATAAAGCCGATGGCAGCGAGTTTTGCGGATGCGGGCATTCCCTGATAGAACGGCAAAACGTCGTCAATGAATCTGACACCCGTGTGCCAATTCAGATTGTTTGTGAACCAAGTTTCCAAAGAACTACCCATAAAATACTCGGAAATGGCGTAGAACTTAATCAAACCGCCCGTGAGCATGACGGCACCAGAAAGAATGGCGGTGAAACGAACGCCCATCTTGTCCAAAATGATACCGGCAAAAATCAGGAAGAAGACAAATACGTTCAAGAACGTCTCAGCACCTTCCATTGTACCAAAGGCCTTGGAGTCCCAGCCGCGCGTGGATTCCATCAACTCCTTGATAGGGGAGAGGATGTCCATAAAAATGTAGGCGCAGAACATTGCCAACGCCAACAGCAACAACGCAATCCATCTGACGGCAGCGTTGTCTCTCAAAGTTTGTAGTTTTTCTGTCATATTAATATTTATTTAGTGAATAAAATTATCCTAAAATAAGGGGCGCAAAAATACAAAAAATGGTGAATTGCTTTGATGCTGGTTGTAGAGACGGTGCAGTGCACAGTCTCTACGATAAATAACGTCATCCGTGCGATATTGAGACGGTGCAGTGCACAGTCTCTACCAATACATATATAACAAAATCATTTATCCTTTCTGTTCTTCGCATTGAACATCAAATCAAAAAGAATATAACCGATTAAAATTCCCCATATTGCCATCAATACCGGACTGCTTTTAAGAAAATTATCTGAAAACTTTCCAACTTTAGCCCAATAGACCATACTGAAAGTAACACCGAATATAATGCCTATAATGTGAAATTTGTTTAAGTTCTTTTGTAGAAAGTCATTCATAAACAAGTATATACTCTATTCTTTTACTTTGAAATTAAATTCTTCCTCATTATTTTCCACTCCGTCTTCCTTCGTAGGATTATTGTCTTCACCTTTAATATTATCGAATTGATATTCATAATATTTGGACATGATTTTGGACCTTATTTCTTCGTCACTCATACGTACCAAATCATAATATCCAAAACGACAGTACATCATAAAATTCATCAGCTCATCACCTTGCAAACCTGTAAGTTCACTCACTATTTTTCTATTGTACTTGTCCTGAATTCTGTCGATTTCATCTTCATAAGACAACATTTCATTGTACAGTCTGTCCATTTTAGACTTCCTACTATATTTATCATACAAATAGGTAATAGGGGAGCTGGTCATTTTACCTCCTAAAGAAAACAAATTGCCATCTGGCTTATACGCCGCGTTGGCTTTTTGAAATTCGGAAAGTTTCACATCTTCCGCTCTTTTATAATATTCGGGAAGATCCAAAGTGACAATATCTTTTTTAAATCCCTCATACGAAGGATTTATAGCTATAATGTTCACCTCCTTCAACATAGTTGCCTTGTAATAGAGAAAGAAATCCTCCATTCCGTAATAAATCTGCTTGTTCACAGCTACCACCAATTGGCGATAAATGGATTTAGAAATAACGAGTGTGTCGTTCAATGACACTGTCATCTTAAAAACACCGTTTTTGTCAGTGAAAGCAAACTTTTGTGTATTCATATTATACACGCTTGCTCCCGACAACGGCTCGTATGTTATGCCATCATATACCTTTCCAGTGTATGTTTTCTGCTGGGCGAAAACATTCATTCCTATAAATAATATGAATAGAGAAAAGAGTATTTTTTTCATAGGCGGCAAACGTACATAAAAAATCCATCCCTAAAGAGATCATAAAAAAATAAAACAGGCTTATTAACGATGATATTGGAAATCTGATATACAGATTGTTACATTGTTTTAAACATTCGATTGTTCATAAAACACGTGTTTATTAAATTATCAGCGAGTTATATAATGATAAAATTGTGCATTTCTTTTCACAATTATTTATTGCACAAAAAGGGCACAGTTTTAAACTGCTTTTCTCAACCAAAAAAGGGTGTTGATAAGCGAAAAGATATCAACTGATAAAAAAAAGAAGGAAAATTTGCATTTGTCAAAGTTATTTTCATTCAATCAATTACTATGTTGATAAAATCTATAAAGTTGTTCATTAAATTTAATAAGTGACATTTCCAAATGTCAGGCTGATTTTTTACAAACCTTATCAACAGCATATCTTATATCATCATATTATTTTAAAAAAAGAAGGGATTAATTTTAATAGGGAAAAAAAGGAATTTTTTGAATGAACTTTCTTGCATTCTATTTGACTCCTTTTTTGTACTTTTGCCGCCTTATTTTAATTGGTAAACTAGGTATGAAAATTATTATCGCTTCTGATCACGCAGGTTTTGAGTTGAAAGAAAGACTCAAAGAAAAATTTGGTTCTGAATTTGAATTTGACGATTATGGTACAAATTCTAATGAAAGTGTTGATTATCCGGACTTTGCACATAAATTGGCGGACAAAGTGGCCAATACTCCTAATCAATACGGAGTATTGATATGCGGTACTGGGAACGGTATGGCGATGACTGCCAACAAGCATAAGGATATTCGCGCCGGTCTTTGCTGGTCAAAAGAAATTGCTGCATTAGTGCGCCAACACAATAACGCCAACATTTTGGTGATGCCGGCCCGCTTCATTCCGGAAGAAACAGCTTTTGAGATTTTCTCTACTTTCTTTTCTACCGACTTTGAAGGCGGCCGTCATCAAAGGCGTGTGGAAAAAATTAATTTGTAAAAATTATGAATGAAACCCTTCAAAATGAATTCTCGCAAGACTTGAAGGATAGGGCAGCCTATCTCCGACATAGCTTTGTGGAGAGTTTGGAAACACATCTTTTGGCACTTGAATCCAAATTGATTGATCATCAAATCAATGTCAGATGGGCTCAGGACGAGGAAAGTTTGTGCTCCTCTATTATTGACCTTCTGCCTCAAAAGCAGTATAACAGAGTGTGTTTAGATATGCCCGTGATTCCTCGTGCTATTGCGGATTCGGGAAATGTGATGAATGTTTCTTCCGTTGAAAGTATTGCTGAACATGAAAATGAAGTTGACACCCTCGTTGTCCAGTCTGATTTTGCCATTGCGGAAAACGGATCCTTGTTTTTTATAGATAAGGCTTCCAAAGACTGTTTCAACAAGGTCAACAATATCATTGTGGTTGTCAATATAGATCAAATCATTGTATCTCAATCTGATTTGACGCTGTTCTTGAAATTGAAAAACCATAGTAATGAGGATTTTCCGAGAGATGTGAAGATTTTGAGTGGTTCTTACGATAAGTTGGAGGCTGATTTATTCCATACTTCCGATTCCTCTGGCTTTTCAAGACAGGGTGTGACGGTTTCTGTTATTTTGTATGAAAACAATGCTTCTTACATTTTACAAGATACTTCCCTTCGCCAGGCTCTCTATTGCATCAATTGTGGAAGATGTTCCGAAGTATGTCCTGTACTGAAGTCTTCAAATTCTGTTTCTCCTATTCAGCTTATTAAGAATAATTGCTTTGATCAATACAACAGAACCCAGTCTATTTTCCAACAAACCACGCTTTGTGGCAACTGCCAGGAGGTTTGTCCTGTTGGAATCAAGCACGTTGACTTGTTGGTCTATGAAATGAATTTGGTTAATTCAAATTCCAGTTATTCCAAAGGCAAGCAGCTATTCTCTATTTTTTCCAAAAGAAGTAAGATGAATAAGTGTAATTCCCCCTTCTTCAGATTTTTCTTTGTAAAGAGATTTTTCGGAAAGAACAAAACGCTCTATAATTATTTCAGCAATCAAAATAATCAATTCTACAACATAACACGTAGTATTCCAGATAAGGAAGATGACATACTCGAATAATCAAATATTACAGGATAAAATTCGGCAGTTTGTAAAAAAGTACTACCAGAATGAACTTTATAAGGGCATTATCTATTTTGTCCTTATAGTTTTATCTGCATTTATAGCCTTTTCTCTTTTTGAATATTTTTCCTATTCAAATTCAGTGGTAAGGTCGATACTTTTTTATGGATTTATCGCACTTTTTGCTGCCAATTTGGTTTTTTACATCATTTTGCCGCTCTGCAAACTTGCCGGTTTGGGTAAGCAGATTTCCAATGAGGAAATTGCCCAAATCATTGGAAAGCATTTCAATCAGATTGATGATAAGCTGTTGAATCTTTTTGAACTTGAAAAACAGATGCAGGCTGGCAATTATAAGAGTTTTGAACTTCTTTCTGCTGCCATTGATTCAAAGGTTGATTCTTTTAAGACATATTCTTTTGTGCAGGCCGTTCCTGTAAAGAAAACTATGAGGTTTGCGCGCTGGATAATCATTCCTGTTGTTATTTTCCTTTTGCTTTTTACCATTAAAAGCGAAATTTTCACAGAATCCACCAAACGTATTGTCCATTATTCTACCGTTTACGAAAAACCTGCTCCCTATTCCTTTGAAGTCACTAATGATAAGCTTACTGCCTTCCAGCACGATGACTATACAGTTAAAGTGAAGGTGAAAGGTGAGGAAACTCCTGATGAGGTTTTTATAAAATATCAGAATAGAAGTTTCAAATGCAATAAGATTTCTAACACTGAGTTTTCCTATACTTTTTCTAATTTACAGAAAAATACGGATTTTCAGTTTGTTACAGATGAAGTCCAATCCACTTTCTATACTTTGAATGTATTGCCAAAACCGGTTACTTTAGGCTTTGAAATGCATTTGCATTATCCCGGTTACTTAAATAAGCCGGATGAAGTGATTGACAATATCGGTAATGCCACCGTTCCCGAAGGTACGCAGATACAATGGCATTTCTATACCAAAAATTCAGATAACCTTGTCTTTATTATGAATGACGTACAAAAGGTTTTAGATTCTGAAAATGATAATTATCTAATTACAACTAAGGCTGTTAATAGTTTCACATACTCCATTTTCAATAAGAATAAATATTTCACCAGTACGGATACTCTGACTGATGAGATTACTGTGATAAAGGATATGTATCCTGAAATTTTCGTTGAAAGTCAAAAGGATTCCAGTTATCAGGACAGAATCTATTTCAAAGGTAATATAAAAGATGACTATGGTTTCTCTGGTTTGAAGTTTGTCTATTCGAGATATAATGCTGATGGAAAGCAGGTTGAATCAGGAAAGTCTATAAATATTCCTATTCAAAATGGAGTGACTATTCAAGATTTTTACTACTATATTGATCCTTCTACTTTCAATCTCAATCCAGGTGAAAAGGTTGATTACTATTTCCAAGTTTCTGATAACGATGGTGTTAATGGTCATAAATCTAGTAAATCGATTGTTTCCACTTTCCGTTTGAGAACGATGGAGGAAATTGACAAAGATTTGGATAAAGCTGAAAAGCAGACTAAGGCCGATTATAATGATTTGATTGACCAGTCTTCTAAATTGATGAAGGATATTGAAAAGCTGCAAACGCAGATGCTTCAAGAAAAAGAGATGTCCTGGCAGGATAAGAAGAAACTCGAACAACTTATGGATCAATATCGTAAGTTGGAAGAACAAGTTAATCAATTGAAGCAGCAACAGGAAAATCAGCAGAATCTTGAAAGTCAGTATAAAGATATTGATAGTGATATAATTAAGAAGGAAAAAGAACTTCAAAAACGTATGGATCAGGTTCTTTCCGATGAAATGAAACAGATGATGCAGAAAATTCAGGAAATGATGAAGTCAAATCCTAATCAGACGCAGAATCAAATGAACAAAATGAAGCAGAGTGCAAAGGATATAAATAAGACTTTGGATCAGCAATTGCAGCTTTACAAACAGCTTGAACTTGAGAAGAAAGTTAATGAGGCCGTTCAAGATTTGCAGAATTTGTCTGATGAACTGAAAAAGAATGCCCAAAAGACCAACGATCGTCAATCTAATAAAGAAGGAGTTCTTCAAAAGCAAAATGAAATTCAGCAGAAATTCAATGAAATCAAAAAAGATTTGAATGAAATCAACCAGTTGAACAAGCAATTGGAAGAACCTGCGAACCTTAAGAGCACGCAGGAATTGCAAAATGACATTGATCAGAAGTTGCAGCAAAGTCAACAGAATTTGAATAACAACAATCGTTCAAAATCTTCTGAAAATCAGAATAAAGCTGCTGAATCTATGGATCAGTTGGCCGAGCAACTCAACAAGGATTTTAATGAGAGTGAATTGGAGCAGGTATCAGAAGACATTGAAACAATTCGTCAAATTTTGGATAATTTGGTGAATATTTCTTTCAACCAGGAGGAAATATTGAATAAGACCAAAACGGTTAAAGGTGCTTCTCCTGTTCTTTCTGACATCATGACTAAACAGCATAAGGTTAAGAATGATATGAAGCAGATTGAGGATTCTCTGAATGCTTTGGCTCGTCGTCAGATGGCTGTAAAACCTTTTATTCAAAAAGAGGTTTCCAAGATTCAGGATTATATGGAATCTAATAATCACTTTTTGCAAAACAGACAGGCAACTTTTGCTGCTAAAGATCAGCAATTCATTCTTACTTCTATGAATAATCTCGCTTTGATGTTGAAAGAATCAATGCAGGAAATGAAGAAGAAGCAAAGTGAATGTAAGTCCAAGTGCAATAAGGCCGGCAATGGTTCATGTAACAAGCCTGGAGGAAAAGGTAAGAGCAAAAAGACATCTGCCAGAGAGCTCCAGCAGCAATTGAATCGTCAAATGGAGGCTTTGAAGAAGTCTATGGAGCAAAATGGCAAGCAGGGTCAGACTGGCCAACAGCAGAAGATGAGTGAGCAATTTGCCAAAATGGCTGCTCAACAAGAAGCTATACGCAAGATGTTGGAGGATTATGATAATGCCCAAAAATCTCAAAATGGAGTAGGGGATAAGACTTTGGAACAGTTGATTGAGGAGATGAAGAAGACTGAAAAAGAGTTGGTAAATCGTACTATCACTCAACAAACTTTGCAACGTCAGCAATCCATCACTACTCGTTTATTGCAGAGTGAGCGTGCCGATATGCAACGTGAAAAGGATGAAGAGAGAAAATCTACGGAAGCTTTGCAAACACCCAGACTAAATCCTCCTAAAGATTGGAATTTTGATGTTGAAAAAACGCAGCAGAATGAGATGCTTCGTTCTGTTCCCGCCAACTTGAACTATTACTACAAAGAAAAGGCAAACAACTATTTTTATAACATAGATTAATTTTTGCTATTATGATCAATATTTCATTATCTGACCTGGATAAAGGCAATATTTATGAAAAAACCTTGCAACTGATGGAGAATATTTGTGATGAATATTCTCTCCATAATGATTTTGGTATCATATCCATGGCTAATCAGCAGGTGGTTGATTATTTATTGTCTGAACATCCCAATTTTTCTATTGATTTCAGATGTAATATTGATTCTGACAAGATAGTTTTTCTATATGATTCGTACATTTCTATTTTCAGGGAATTTGAGCAATTTGATGAAGACAAAATTTTAGATTCTTTATCAGATAATTTGGTTTACGAATTTGAATATAAGCAACTTAGTTTTACGATTCACGTGAAACCTAAGTTTGAGAGACCTCGTTTGGTCAATCAATCAGTTGTTTTCAATCATTATCAATTGTAATATGGGAAAAGTCTTTTTGTCAATTTGCTTTTGTGCCATTTGTTTATTATCATTTGCACAAAGCACTAAAATTCTTTTTATTGGAAATAGCTATACGGACGTAAATAATCTTCCTTCTTTAATAAAGAATGTTTCGCATTCAAACGGTCATGAAATAGAGTATTCCAGTAATACGCCTGGAGGTTGTACTTTTCAAAATCATTTGTCTTCCTCTGCTTCTTATATTCAACAGGGTGGTTGGGATTATGTTGTTTTGCAGGAACAAAGTCAACTTCCTTCTTTTCTTGATGGTCAGTTTTATAATGAATGTTACCCGTATGCTCGTCAATTGTGTGAAATGGTCCGTCAATATAGTCCGGACGCTAAGATTATATTCTATATGACTTGGGGAAGAAAATACGGGGATGAACAGAATTGCCAATATTTTGAACCACTTTGTACCTATGAGGGTATGGATAGTTTGCTTTATCTTCGTTATATGACGATGGCGCATGATAATCATACGCTTGTTTCTCCTGTAGGTAGAGTATGGCATTATATTCGAGACAACAATCCGGAAATTGAGCTTTACCAATCTGACAATAGTCATCCGTCATTGGCCGGTTCTTATGTTGCTGCCTGTTGTTTCAATACTATTTTGTTCAATGAAGATCCTAATACAATTTCTTATAATCCCGGTTTGGATAATCAGCAGATTTCGGTTATTAAGAATGCCGTTAAAAGAGTTGTTTTTGATTCATTAGAAAATTGGTATTTTTTACCTTCTGATGATACACTTTCTATAAATAACTATGCCAATTCAAGTATTAGAATTTTTCCCAATCCTGCCACCAATAATTTGAATATATCCTTTACGGATAATTTCAATGAAGAATGTTTATTTTCTATTTTTGATATTTTCGGTAAGGAATTAAAGAAATATTCTGGTTTTAATGTACAGACGGCCACTTTGGATATTTCGAGTTTGTCACCTGGTTTATATGTTCTTCGAGTTTATAATAAGAACAATGTTGTAATTTCTAATAGAAAATTTTTTAAAGTCGAATAAATGATTTCTTTTGAATTTCAGACTGCTTGTGATTTTGTGCCCACCATTGAACACAAACAATGGTTAAAGGCTGTCATCCGCAAGGAACAACTTATTCCTGGAGACATTTTATATTTATTTTGTGATGATGCTTATTTACTTGAAAGAAATATTCAGTTTTTAAATCATCACACTTTGACGGATATTATAACCTTTGACCAAAGAGTAGGAAATGTTGTATCGGGTAATATTATGATTAGTTTGGATAGGGTAGAGGAGAACGCTCAAAAGTTTGCTGTATCCTTTGAGGAAGAGTTATTGAGAGTAATCGTTCACGGCACGCTCCATATTTGTGGATATAAGGACAAGTCTCCAGAGGAGGCGGTGATAATGAGAAGTATGGAAAATGTTTCATTGGAAATGTTTCACGACAAACAATTTTGTAAGTAACTAATAAATAGAACTTTTTATTGACGTTTCACGGGAAATGGATTTTGATTACGATATAATTGTAGTTGGTGCGGGTCACGCCGGATGCGAAGCAGCCGTTGCTGCTGCCAAAATGGGTAGTCGCACTTTGCTCATTACAATGAATCTCGCTTTGGTTGCGCAGATGTCCTGCAATCCTGCTATGGGTGGAATAGCTAAAGGACAAATAGTGCGCGAAATTGATGCTCTTGGCGGTATGTCTGGAATTGTTACGGACCATACGATGATTCAGTTTAGAATGCTCAACCGCTCTAAAGGTCCTGCTATGTGGAGTCCGCGCGCCCAGTGCGATAAAACCCAGTTTTCCCTTTATTGGAGAGGTGTTCTGGAAAATACCCAAAACTTGCGTTTGAGACAGGATACTGTCACCGAACTTATTTTCGATGGAAAGAATGTGGTTGGGGTCAAAACACAAATGGCACAAAGTTTCTATGCACGTAAGGTTATATTGACTAATGGTACTTTTTTGAATGGCCGCATTCACGTTGGCGAAGTGAACTTTTCTGGTGGTAGAATAGGAGAGGGTGCATCCTTTTTACTTTCCGATCAACTAAAAGAAGCGGGTGTCCGTACCCAAAAACTGAAAACAGGTACACCCGTTCGTATTGACGGACGAACCGTTGACTTTTCTAAAATGGTTGAGCAACCCGGTGACGAAGAACTCGCCAATTTTTCCTTTACCTCTTCGCATTCCTTGTCCGAACAACGAAGTTGCTGGATAACCTATACTAATGAGGAGGTACACGAAGTATTAAGAAAAGGATTTGACAAATCGCCCATGTTCCAAGGTCGGATACAAGGCGTGGGCCCTCGTTATTGTCCCTCTATCGAAGATAAAATAGTTCGATTTGCTGAAAGAGAACGTCACCAACTTTTTCTGGAGCCGGAAGGCAGTAATACGATAGAGTATTATCTAAATGGTTTTTCATCCTCTCTTCCCGAAGAAATTCAATTGGAGGCAATGCATCTTATTCCCGGTTTGGAAAAGGCAGAAATATTCCGTCCCGGTTATGCTATCGAATATGACTATTTTGATCCAACCCAACTCCAATTTTCTTTGGAATCCAAGTTGATTGGCAATCTCTATTTGGCTGGACAGGTAAATGGTACTACCGGATATGAGGAAGCCGCCTGTCAGGGTTTGATAGCCGGCATTAACGCGCATCTCTCTATTCATAACCAAGAACCACTGGTTCTCTCTCGCTCGCAAGCCTACATTGGTGTGCTGATCGATGACCTCGTTACCAAAGGAGTGCAGGACCCTTACCGAATGTTTACCTCACGCGCCGAGTATCGTATTTTATTGCGCCAGGATAATGCAGACGATAGACTTACTCCTATTGGTTTTCAGTTGGGTTTAATTGATGATGAACGTTTTCTTGCTTATCAATCCAAATATTCCAATCAGCAAAAAGTGGTCGATTATCTTCAAAACCATTTGACAGATTTCAACACTTTCAATCCTCATCTTCAAGAAATAGATTCCGCCCTTTTATCACAGAATATTAAATTAGCACAACTTCTTTTGCGTCCGCAAATCTCTATTTCCGATTTGATAAAGTGGGATTCTAAATTTGAAACGTTTCTTTCTGATGAGAAAATTTTAGAGGAACAAGTTGTCAATGCGGAAACCAATATCAAGTACAGCAACTATATCCAAAAAGAGGAGGAGATGGTGAAGAAGTTCTCGCAACTAGACCATATCAAGTTGCCTTCAGATTTTGATTATCAAATAATGGGAAGTTTGTCAAAGGAAGCAAGAGAAAAACTTTCAAAAGTCAGACCCGTTAATTTGGGGCAGGCTTCTCGTATAAGTGGTGTCAGTCCTGCCGACATTGCGGCATTGATGATTTATCTTCAGCAGAGATAATTGTAACAATCTATTAATCAATATTTTAATTTGATATTTTCGGAAAATCAAATGATTTTCAAAAAAATGAGGTGAAATACTTTTTTTTACAATAAAGCCCAAAAATGGCATTTTTCGAAAATGTATATTGATTATTAATAAGTTACATAAAACAAGGAAGTAGTTCCGCTGGGAATCGAACCCAGATTTAAGGTTTAGGAAACCTTCGTTCTATCCATTGAACTACAGAACCAATAGGAGGGCGCAAAAATACAAAATTTGATTATGCGTCCCCAATCTATTGTCCAAAATATGAAATATTCTTTTTTGTGTGCTATAGGTCAAGTTTGCTCATCAATACTTTTTTAAATGAGCGGGAAACTTTGAATATGTTGTTTTTGATAAGAACCTTGTCTTTTTTTATTATTTTCACTATTTTGTCTAAATTGATAATCGTGTTTTTGTTGATTTTCTGAAATTTTTCTTTAGGCAATTTTTCCTGAAAATATTTCAAACTGGTTTTCATTGTTTTTGTGGATCCATTTTCAAAATGAATGATAACTTGGTTTTTATTAGAGTCTAAAAATTCCACATCATCAAACAAAATCCGCATGGATTCCTTCTTTCTATTGCCGTTTAAGAAAATGGATTCTTTAGTGAAGAGTGCTTTTTCCAACAATTTGCTGTTATACAAAGGCTCATCTTCTGCTGCTATGTCCGAATATTCGGTCTTTTGTTGGTTGCTAGGAATGTAAGTATTTAAAATTTTCCCCATTATATTATGGAAATCTTCGGGTGTAATGGGATTGGTGAGGAAATCGAAAAAGCCAAGACTAAGGTATTTTTTCAGATTACGAAAATGTTTTTTTTCGCACAAACCAACAATGAATGGCGGATGTTGTACGCATTTTAGAAAATTTGCATCCTCAATATCCATAAAAATAATGGTTGTTTTTCGTTTGTTTAAGCATTCTACTGCTTCTGAGGGTTGATGAAAGCAAGCAGTCAGTCGAATAGACCTATAGCTTGATAATAAGTTAGTTAGTACCTGTTGCTGTTCTTCAGATTTAATGAAAACATTGCAAATAATAGAATTTTCCGTCATAAAGATCGATTTTTATTGTTTATACAAAGTTACATAAAACATTTAAAAGAATATTTGTTACAAAAAATGTCGAAAAATGGCAAAAATAAGAGCGTTTTTTACACTTTTTTCAAGAAAACAAGCGATTTTCTGATGAAAATGAGAAAAGTCAGAAATAATAGTAAAAATGCAGTAGATAAAAGAGTTTTTGCAGATATTTTATATCAATACGTAAACAAGTATGGAAAAGATACTTTTTCAAGAATTTTTTTCCCACACCTTTTTTTTTTGTATTTTTGCGCCCTCACAGGAAAAATATTCATTAATAAAACATAAAAAAATGAAGAAAGTATTTTTACTCGTTGCAATGGCGGTCTTCGTGATAAGCAATGTTGCTTTTGCTCAGCAGGATACTGCCAAAAAAGAAGAGGGTTACAAATTCACAGTGGTGAAAGAACTCCCGGTTACTTCCGTTAAAGATCAAAATCGCGCTGGTACTTGCTGGTGCTATTCCGGACTTGGTTTTATTGAAGCCGAACTCCTCCGTATGGGTAAAGGCGAGTACGATTTCTCAGAAATGTACATCGTTTCCAACACTTACAATGACCGTGCAAAGGCTGCAGTCCGTATGCACGGTGACGTTTCCTTCTCCCAAGGCGGTTCTTTCTACGATGTTATCTATGGTATGAAGACTTTCGGTCTCGTTCCTGAAAGCGAAATGCGTCCGGGTGCTGCATACGGTGACACTCTTTCCGACCACACAGAGCTTTCCGCTATTTCTGATGCTATTGTTAAAGCAATCGCTGAAGGTGACCACAAGAAACTCCAAACCAACGCCAATGGTGAAGCTCTCTGGCTCAAAGCTATCGAAGCTGTACACAATGTATATCTTGGCGACTGCCCGAAGGAATTCACTTACAATGGCGTTAAATACACTCCGAAATCCTTCTACGAGTCCCTCGGTCTGAATGCTGACGATTATGTTTCCATCACTTCCTACACACATCATCCTTTCTACGAGAGATTCGTTCTCGAAATCCAAGACAACTGGCGTTGGTCACAATGCTACAACCTTCCTTTGGATGAAATGATGCAGGTTTTTGATAACGCCATTGAAAATGGTTATTCTATCGCTTGGGGTTCCGATGTCAGCGAACAAGGTTTCCGTATGGGCGTTAAGAAAGGTTTCTGCGTTCTTCCTGAAACCAAATCTTCTGCTATGATTGGTAGCGATATGGCACACTGGACGGGTATGAGCGCTAAAGAAATCCAAGACGAAGCCGCTAAACATCCAACACCGCAACGCTGGGTATCCCAAGAAGAGCGCCAGGCTGCATTCGACAATTGGGAAACTACCGATGACCATGGAATGTTGATTTATGGTACCGCTAAGGACCAAGACGGCAATGAATATTATATGGTTAAGAACAGCTGGGGCGTGTATGGCGACTATCACGGAATGTTCTATGCTTCTAAAGCTTTCGTTCGTTACAAAACTATGAATATAGTTGTTCACAAAGACGCTCTTCCTAAAGACATTAAGAAGAAACTCGGCATTAAATAATGTGAACAGTTGACTGTGATCTGTGAGCTGATTTTATGCGGTTCACGGGTTGCGAAAAGATATAGAGGAATCGGAATTGCCGGTTCCTCTTTTTTTGTGCCAAGGGGGAAGGGAACTTAGAAATTAAGATATTTTTGGGAGTAATCACTGAACTTTGATCCTTAAACTTCATACGAAATATGGCGTAATGATAATTATATTGAAATAGGTGAGAATTTGTAGGAATTTGGTGAAAAAATTAGTGAGAATTTTGTGAATAGATAGAAATTAGTGAGAATTTGCAGGAAAATGCCAAAATAATTGGTGAGAATTTTGTAGTTTTGCGGTTCCAAATAGTTTTTGAATATGGAACAGGTTTTCAAACGCAAATTATATGCAAAAATGCTTCAATGGAAGCAGGAAAGAAATGGGGAAACGGCATTGCTTATTAAGGGCGCACGCCGTGTTGGAAAGTCAACATTGGCAGAAACTTTTGCACAACAAGAGTATGACTCGTATGTGTTGATAGATTTTGCGGAGGCACCAAAGTCGATAAAGGATTTGTTTGAGGACATCTCAGATTTAGATGCCTTGTTTTCTTTCTTGCAATTATACTATCATAAGACACTTGTTCCTCGAAAATCAGTAATTATCTTTGACGAGGTGCAGCTTTGCCCCAAAGCCCGCCAAGCTATTCGCAAATTGGTGAAAGATCATCGCTACGACTATATTGAGACAGGCTCGTTGCTGTCTATTAGAAAAAACGTAAAAGATATCCGCATACCCAGCGAAGAGACACAAATAACATTGTATCCAATGGATTATGAGGAATTTTGTTGGGCATTGAAAGATGAGGCGACGGTTCCATTGCTTCAACATTATTTTGAGCAACACCAATCTTTGGGCGACACCATCGTGCGAAACCTCTTGCGTGATTTTCGGCGCTATATGCTCGTAGGTGGTATGCCGCAGGCTGTTGTCGCTTATCTTGAAACGGCCAATTTCGAAAAGGTGGATGCTGTAAAACGCGAAATCATTGAACTTTATGCTGAAGATTTCCGAAAAATTGACCCGACGGGAAGGGCCACGCGATTGTTTTATGCCATTCCGGCGCAGTTGAACAACAATGCTTCACGTTATCAGGTATCGAGCGTTATTTCAAATGCCCGTGTCGGCGAACTCGAAGAACTGCTGCAAGATATGGAAGATTCAATGACTGTGCTCTTTGCCTATCACGCCAACGATCCCAATGTTGGAATGGCGTTGCACAGGGATACGTTGCAGTACAAAATGTTTTTGAACGACATCGGCCTTTTTATAACGCTTGCTTTTCGCGACAAGGATTACACGGAAAATGTAATCTATCAGAAACTGCTTTCTGACAAACTTTCTGCTGACTTAGGCTATGTGTTTGAAAATATGGTTGCCCAGATATTGAAGACGGCAGGAAACGAGCTGTTTTACCATACTTGGCCAACCGAAAGCGGAAAACACAACTATGAAATTGATTTTCTAATCTCCCGCCAAAATAAAATCTGTCCCATAGAGGTGAAATCTTCCGGTTACAAGTCGCACGTGTCGTTGGATGCCTTCCAAAACAAGTTTTCTGACCGTATATGTGACAGCTATCTGGTTTATACTAAAGATCTGCGTCGCGACGGCAACGTGTGGATGATGCCTGTCTTTATGGCGATGTTTTTGTGATAAAGGGTACGGTCTTTATGGGATATTAACAACTGTTGATAAAAAAACAGTGGGGGGGGGGGTGATTATCAACATTTTGCATTATCTTTGCAGCCTCTTACTACCATTGTAGAGACGGTGCACTGCACTATCATTGTACACACGCTGCAGTGCACCGTCTCTACGCAATGGGTGCGTCCTGCACTCTCATCCCCACTCACTTCCGTCCGTAGTTTTCAGATTACAATTCATCAAAAATCATAAATTATGAGAAAACATATACTTACCCTTGTATTGGCATTTTTCTGTCTGGGTGCCCTTGCCCAGTCCCCCTGCACCATCACGCAGCTGCCGTATAGGGTGGAGATGAATAAGAGCTATCCCGATTTGCCGGAGTGCTGGACAACGACGATTACTCAGGATTATACCAATTATGGCTTTATTCAAGTTGGAAACAACAATTTTCTGTGGACGCACACCAATCTCATAGCACCACCCATAGATTCTTCTATTTCCGTAAGCTCCCTGTTGGTGAAGTGGAGAATGAGCAGGACTCCAAATGATAACTCCGTAAATTTGATTGAGATCTCAGTTGGGACGGATACCTCTGATCAGACTACTTTCACCCCCATAGATACGATGCTGTGTGCCACTCAAGAACTTGATAGAATATACGAGGTTAATCTTCAGGACTATTCCGGGAACGGACGCTTCATCCAGTTCCGTGTTTTTCCGGATGATTCGGATCACATCTTCAGTTCAAGGCTGATTATTGCAGAAGTTGCCATTGAAAGTTCCTCCGCCTGTTCCAGTCCCCTAACCGTGTCCGTCGATGTTTCGGACACCTCTGCCACATTCACCTGGCAGCCCCGTGCCGGCGAAAATGCGTGGCAGTATGCCCTCTGTCCCGAAAATGGCATTCCAACGGTCTGGATAACTACAAACACACCTACGACAAGCATTTCCGGTCTTTCATCCAACACCAGTTATGATTTCTATCTGAAGGCCGCCTGTGGATCGAACACGGGCTACGCTTCCATCCCGGTTGCTACTTTTTCCACCATCTGTTCACCATACTTGGAAATTCCATATTATGAGAATTTCAGCAATATCAACAATGGTGAATGCTGGACCAATGCTATCTTTTGGGACGGTACCTGCGGCATCCAAGATGATTATTCGGCCATGCCAGGAGTTTCCCCGTCAACAGACATCTCGAATCTGATGATGAAGTTCGAATTCCTTTCAGACTTTCCTCTCGAAGTCGGCGTGATGTCCTCCCCAACAGATATTGCCAGTTTCGTTCCATTAGACACTGTTGTAACGCAGGGGCACTCGCAATGGACTTACACAGAGGTGTTGTTGAGGAACTATTCTGACACAGGCCGATTTATCGCATTCAGGGGAAGCGGCGCTATCCGGGAACTTTATGTGGAACCTATACCTCCCTGCATTTATCCGTTTCCCGTCACCACGTCAGCAATTGCGGGTAACTCCGCTGACCTTATCCTATCAAACAGAGGAGACGAGAATTCGTGGGAAATAGCTTACGGCGCTCCCGGTTTCAATCCTGACAATGATGGAACCCATTTTGTGGAAAATCATACAACCCCGACGCTGACCGGGCTTTCAACCAATACGGCTTACGATGTTTACGTGCGCTCCCTATGCGGGGAAACGTCCAGTGTCTGGAGTAGGGTATATTCCTTTGTCACCACCTGCGGGGCGATAACGCAGATTCCCTACACCGAAAATTTTGACACTTATGGAATCGGCGTTGACAATTTCCCTATGTGCTGGCAAAGGCACTCCATGCTTGCCAACTACAGTTATGACTACATTCCACACATTGTGTCGTCCTTTTCGTCATACGATGGAGAGACACAGCCCACATCACAGCCGGGAATGCTTTATTTCAACGGATACGACACTTATGACGGCTCCCAAATAGCTTGGATGGCCTTGCCCCAATTGGCGGACAACATCAATCTCCAAGAACTGCAACTGACGGTAAATCTGCTTTATGGTTCCATACGTGTTGGTGTGATGGACAATCCATTTGACTACCAGACTTTCACGGCGCTCGATACGATAAGCTTGGCTGAGAACTACTACCAGCCGACCATCGTGAGTACGCCGTTCTTCCACTACCAGGGTTCAGGTCGGTATGTCGCCTTCGCTCACGATTACGGAGAGTGCCTCATTGACGACGTTGTTCTGGAAGTGGCACCGCCTTGCGGTGTTCCACGGCATCTGACCGTCACCAACATCTTAGGTACTTCAGCCATAGTCTCTTGGTCTCCCGTTGAGTACGGAACGGAACAAGAGTATATTCTTCTTTATGCGCCTACCGATGGTACGCTGATTTGGGACAGCCTTGCCGTCACAGGACATCAGACTGTTTTAGAACATCTTGTGCCCAATACTGAGTACATCCTTCGTGTGCGCTGCTCCTGTGCGGAAGGCAACGGCGCGTGGGATACCATACGCTTCACCACCTTATGTGCAAGTTCCTCCCATCTCCAGATTAACAACGGTTCCTCAGAGACCATAGACCTGCCGTTCAGTCTGAACAAAGGCCGATCCTACTGCCAGCAGATTTTCACTGAAGAAGAATTGCGCACGAATGGCGTGTCAGGACTGATTACAGCACTGGAGTTCCAATATACGGGACCGGAATACTACTATTCCAACTCTCGGAGTGGATACGTGGAACTTTACTTGGCCAACACGGGACAAAGAACCTTTGACACCGATACCTCCTGGATATCGTTCGACAGTCTGCAACTCGTATTTGCGGACACCGTCTCCTACAATCACGCGGACAATCCCACCTGGAAGGCCTTCAATCTACAGACTCCGTTTTATTATTCGGGTTCTGGCAACATCGTGGTTGTCGGTTACACCAACACCGAGGTTTCTTGTGGAAACACTTTCTTGGCCGAGCATCTGACCGAAAACAGATCTATTTACTATTCCGAGTGGAACGATCCGCCGGAGTCTCCGTCCCCTGCCATCTATCCGCAATGGCATACTTATTCGGGCAACAACACGTCGGGGTTCCGCAGCAACATCCGCTTTGTCCTATGCGAAGACTCCGTCAACCACTGTCCGACCCCCAACCTGCTGGTCACTTCCATCAACGGGAATGAGGCTGATTTGGAAATCATACCTGGAGCTATGGAAGAATTTTGGGAAATGCAGCATAAGACGTTGGATGATTCTGTTTGGATTGAGGACGATGTGCAGACAGCCACATTCCGACATCTGCAAAACCTTCCGTCCGGGAAAGAGATTGTGGTCAGAGTACGCGCTGTGTGTTCTCCAGCGGATTCCAGCCTGTGGCAGTCCGTCATCTTCTCGACAGAATGCGGCACTATCTCATCGCTGCCCTTTTTCGACTCCTTCGACTCATACGGTTTCGGTTCTTCAACAGATGGCTATTTCCCAACTTGTTGGGCCCAGGGCGGGAACACCTCCGGCTCACCCTACATAGTTGAATTTTCCTATTCTGCCCCCGGTGCTTTGTTTTTCACCTCCACTCCAAATACCTATTCTCTTGCCGCGCTGCCCCCTTTGGAAGACACCATCGACGTAGGACAACTGCAACTTTATTTCTATGGGAAAATCCGAGGTGCTCTCCAAATCGGTGTGATGGAAGATCCGATGGATCCGTCCACATTTGTTTTAGATACTGTCTTGAGAGACTTTGACAACGTGTGGAAATATTATGAAATCCCGTTGTCCGGTTTGAGCGGATTTGGAGGTATCCACCAATACATCACTTTCTTTCAACCGCAGAATACGGGGTACTCCTCAGACTTTTATATTTATTCATCCATTGACAACCTTGAGGTTGATTGGATTCCGACTTGTCCGCATCCGGTTCATCCAACATCCCTGTCAAGGACTGACAACTCCATCGAACTGGCCTGGACAGATCCTGGCAACGCACTACAATGGAACATTGAATATGGACCGCATGGATTTACTAAAGGAACAGGAACTGTTGTTACAGCAAGTTCCAATCCCTTCACGGTTACAGGACTTTCAAGCAATACCACGTATGATTTTTACGTGCAGTCGGATTGTGGGAACGGAGACCTGAGCCGTTGG
>JAZRYT010000054.1:0-68374 GCA_045600905.1 Bacteroidales bacterium | reverse complement strand
CGGGTGGGGGAAGTTGTATCTCGACATCTCAAAAAAGCCACCGCAGAGCCTCTCACGCCTGAGGAGACGACCTCACTCACGGGCGATGAATGTAACTATAACTTTTTAAATCAGCAAATTCCCTTTCTGCGGATTTTAGGTTTTATTGCAATACTGTCTTTAATGGTCGTGTCTTTAAGGACTACTACACTTTCAATCATTCGATCATATATTTTCTTGTCTTTTTTCCGAACATTAACATATCCATAGGTGACAACACTGTTCCCATATACTTCATCTAATTCATCGTTGTGATTTCTCTCCGGATTTAGTACATAAACAGTCTTCCAGTTTCTGCCTTGGGTTCGGGTTGTTAGTTCGGGCCAATGATATCGCAAGGCAGTGTCACGTCCACATTGCACGACAGTATCTGATTTGCTATGTCTGACATAATATCCATAGCTTGAATCGTTGGAAATGAAAAATTTACCGGGGATTTTATTCGAACAAAAAACATAACCATAATAACCATGTTCATTGCCTCTCACCACAAAACAATTGAACGGAGAATAGACTTCTAGTACATAGCCTTGTTTGCAGGCACTTGGTTTGTACACTACAGATGTGGTGGTGAGTTCGGAACATCCACTCAGACACAATTGCAAACCAAGGACAATAAAAGCAGTTTTTTATTCATAAGAACACACATTTTATCCTTTCAATTTTGAAATGACTAATCTTTGGGAGATGTGCGAGTGCATCTTACTATGCCCGGATTGTGGATGTTAAAATAGTATATTTGGCTCACTTTCTCAACACAATCAATCACCTCGTTTTTACTTAGATTTGGAATCTCTTTCAAATATGCACATAGCTCTTGCAACACATCTGATAATTCTTTGTTCATATTTACCAAGATGAATTCATCCCCTTTAAGAAGCAGCAAATGTTTGGTGTTATGCACTAATGATGACTCTATACTATAAACGCCTAATGTGTCGGAAGGAAACTCTGTTAGCGTTTTGCCTTTATGGAGCAAATCCGTGTAAAACACTTGTGGAAACCATTCAGTTCTAAGTAGGACATCCTCATTTTGAGTTATAAAAATGCGGATAGAATCCTCTTTGGTGTTTTGAGCACAAATAGAATATCTTAATACCAAAAGAGCGAAGATCATTGTGGCCATTCTCATTTTCATTTGTTATTATTTTTTATCCCTTTAACTGCTATAAAATAACACGTAGATTTTGATTGGGAACTGTTTCAGGCTCATTAGGATTTGTTGACTTTATATCAAAATTTTCTTGTGTTGTGTGTTCAACTTTATGTCCTGTTCCTGCTCCTATTATTTCATCAACAAAGCATTTCCGATTCTTATTGTGTTTCCCGATGTGTTGTTATTCCAAACCATCAGTATATGTTCGGTTTTCAAACGGAAGCGCAAAAGTACGATATTTTCCGTAACCTCGCCCAACTTTCCATACGAAAAAATTTGCCATCCGGAAAGGCATCGAATGGTTTATGCGGTGTTACAACACCGAAGATAAAAGCTATGTTGAACAATAATTATTCTAATCAATTTTAAAGGCACAATTGAGAAAATCCGCAACCTCACATATCGCTCCACTTCCTCTGTAGCTGCGCTTCCCGCTGTCTTCTGTTCCATATTCCCTGTTGCCTGAAAAGGCCCGCCACAAGTGCTCGTAAGCGGTACTTATAATTTTTCTTTATTTTTTTTTGATTGTGTGATATATAAAAACGATTTTTTTGTAGGTTTGCAGACTTTTTAAAGACTACAACGAAAATCAATATTAATTAAAACAGAAATGATATGTATCCAATTTTACATCATCCCATCTTGGATATCCCGGAGAGCGATATCGTGACATTTGAATTTAAGGGGCAGCAAGTACAATCCAAAAAAGGTTATACGATAGCTGCCGCATTACATCAGGCTGGTTTCCCTATTCACAGTCATAGTTTGGAAGGTCGCGAACGTAGTATGGACTGCGGCATCGGCAAGTGCGGTGCCTGCGAAATGCTCGTCGATGGCGAAGTGAAACGTATTTGCGTCACCAAAGTCGATGGCGTGAAAAAAGTGGAGGAAATCGCGCACAACTATCTTCCCAACAGCTCCGCTTCCAAACAGTCTGACGGTACGACTGTGTATAAAACGGAAGTGGCCATCATCGGTGCCGGCCCCGCAGGTCTGGCCTGCCGCGGACAACTGAACAAGTACGGCATTCCCAACATCGTGATTGACAACAACGACCGCATTGGCGGACAGTTCACGATGCAGACCCATCAGTTCTTCTTCTTTGAAAAAGAACAGAAATATGGCGGAATGCGTGGCTTTGATATTGCCAAGACTTTGGCAGGCGACGACCATTCCGGCATTATGCTCAACAGTACGGTCTGGGATATTTTAGAGGGCAAGCGCGTGGCCGTCAAGAATATGGAAGACAACAGCATTTATTTTGTGGATGCCAACTATTTGGTGGTTGCCACGGGTGCTTTCCCGTTTATGCCTACTTTTGAAAACGACGACCTGCCAGGCGTTTATACGGCTGCTGTTGTACAAAAGATGATGAACTTGCAGCACACGCTTCTCGGCAAGCGCATCCTGACCATTGGCGCCGGCAACATCGGTTATCTGACTTCTTATCAGGCAATGCAGGCCGGCGCGCAGGTTGTTGCCATTGTGGAAGCGATGGACCACGAGGGCGGTTTCCCCGTGCAGGCCAACCGCGTACGCCGTCTGGGCATTCCCATCATCACGTCACATACTTTGCTCAAGGCTATTCCCAACGAGGACCACACCGGCGTGGTAGGCGCCGTCATTGCGGAATGCAAGAACTTCAAACCGGTGCCCGGCACGGAGCAAATCATTAAAGATATTGACTTGATTAATATTTGTACGGGCTTGAAACCCGACAATCTTATTTTGGAAAAAGGCAAAGTCACCTTCGGCCTCAATACGTATGGTGTGGGTGATGCCACACGCGTGGGCGAGGGTACGTGTGCTGTTCTCCGCGGCAAGCAGGCCGCTATGGAAATCGCTCAATCTATGGGCGTGCGTTTCAATTATGATGATTATTTGGCCGTGACGAAAGATTATGCGGATTCTCAACAACATCCGGTTCGCGTGCTTGACAAACCAAACCGTCCGTGTGGCGAACGACTCGCCAAGCCGTTTGTGATGGCCGACTGCCTTTATGGCTTTGCCTGCAACCCGTGCTCTTTCTCCTGTCCGCAAGGTGCTATCACCAAGCTGGCCACCAACTGCGTGCCGCAAATTGATTACAACAAATGTATCGGTTGTATGAAGTGCGTCAACCATTGTCCGGGTTTGGCATTGTTTGGCTACAATATCCCGAAAAACTGGTTGTTCCTGCCGTTTGAATATGATGCCGAAGAAAATGCCGAAGTATATTTGGTCAATGACAATGGCGAAAATATCGGTGAAGGTATTATCGAGAAAATCACAAAGGGTGAGAATAAGACCAATGTGGCCCGCGTGAAATCGCTGACGCTCACTGGCGATGCCCTGATGGAAGTCACCGGATTTGTGCTGAAAGACAGATATCCTAAGCTTCTGGATTGGCAGAAAGCTGAAGATTTGAAGGAAGATCCCGCATACGTTTGTCATTGCGACGATGTGAAGATAGACAAGATTTTGGAAGCTGTCAAAGGAAAGAAAATCATTTCTGTAGATGAATTGAAGCATATCACCCGTATAGGTATGGGACCGTGCCGTGGCAAGCGCTGTATTCCGCGTGTGAAGTTGCTTTTGGCCGGCTATGGCGTTGAGGTTGTGGGTGATGCCACTCCGCGTGGACCACTCTCCTCACAACTCAACATCGGCGAACTTTGTCCGAGCGGCAAGCCTGCTGCTTTTGTAACCAATGTAAATGGAAATCCGACTAAGAAGGTGGAATGCGACGTCTTTGTGGCTGGTGGCGGTATCACGGGTAGTGGTTTGTTCCGCTATTTTGCAGAAGCAGGCAAGAAGGTCGTGCTCTGTAATGCCGAACGCGGTTCCTCCTGGCGTTGTATTGGCGGCGGACGTCCCAGCTTCTCCGTTCCGGAAATCGCCGACATCGCCGTACACAATCGTGCCATTTTCGAGGAAATTCAGAAAGTCACCAATATCAACTACAAGCCGACTCGCTATGTCAGCTTCGCGCACGATGAGGCCAACTACAAGGCTTTAGAGAAGTCGTTAGGTTGGTCTGATGGTTATATGGTGGATAAAAAAGATTTTGTCAAAGAGGTTTCTCCGTATTTCAATCCTAACTTGGATACGTATCAGGCTGCCTGTATTACCAATGCCTGTTGGCAGGCAACGCCGGGTCCGACTATCAACTACATCCGCAATATCGCTATCGAAAAGGGCGGCGTGCTTTTGGAAGACTGCAAACTCATAGAAGTTCAAAAGACAGCCAAGGGTTTTATGGCTTTGGTCCAGAATCATAATAAAGAATATGTTGAATACCATTGCGAACACTTCGCCAATGCCCTCGGACCGGGTGCCAACAAGTTTGCCGAACAATTAGGTATGTATTTGGGCCTGTATCCAATCAAACATCAGGCATTCATTACGCATCGTCTGCCGATGTTGGGTAAAAACGGTGATGCCTTGGATATGCTCATTGACCGTAGAAAAATCAAAGGATTCTCTGCCGTATATGGACAACAGTTCGCAGAAACCGGCCAGATTATCGGTTGTGCCTCTCCGCGATTTGAAAATCAGGAGGCAGGCAAGGAATTGAAGTACAATACGCAGGACTTCTTGGAAGTTTGTGCTCAAATGTTCATCGATTGGATTCCTCAGTTGAAGAACGTGAGTTTCCAGGCAACGTGGGCAGGCTATTACACTGAACCACGTTACATCGTGGATCCCGAGCACGGCTTGCTGGTCGGTATGCGTGGCCACGGATTTATGCTCGGCCAGTACTTGGCTAAGATTTACGTTGACAAGTATCTCGGACGCGAAGCCCCGTCGTATATGGATCGTTTGGCCATCAGCGGGGACGGCTTGAGTGAAAATGCTTTCCAATAACAGATTCTTGCTCCGATAATATTTTACGGCACTGCATTTGAATGTAGTGCCGTTTTTATGTTGAATAGTATGGATTTTTCTCCGAATTAGGATTTTCTGAGTTGTATTCTCATTACCGTTCCCTGGTCGATAACGGAAGACTTGACAAAGAGTTTGCCTTTGTGGTATTCGTTGATGATACGTTTTGCCAACGTCAAGCCGAGGCCCCAACCGCGGCTTTTGGAGGTGTAGCCGGGCGAGAAAATGCGTTTTTGCAATTTGTTGGGAATGCCTTTGCCCGTATCGGTGATATCGATAAATACCTTGTTTTTTTCTTCGATAATATCAATGGTGATGGAACCTTTGCCATCCATCGCATCCACTGCGTTTTTGCAGAGATTCTCCACCACCCATTCGAAGAGATAGCGGTTGAGGGGCAGCATGATGCTTTCGGAAGTCGGTTTGTTGAAAGTGATGGAAACCATCGAGGAAATGCGGGACTGCAGATATTGTGAGAACTCGTCGATGACGACCACGATGTCATTTGGCTCAAGGACTGGCGCGGAGCCGATTTTGGAGAAACGTTGGGCAATAGTTTCCAATCGCTTCACGTCTTTCCCTATTTCGGTCGGGATGGATTGGTCAACAGGCATTTCCTTCAACAATTCCGTCCAAGCCATCAGTGAGGAAATCGGTGTTCCCAATTGATGGGCGGTTTCCTTGCTCATACCCACCCATACGCGGTTCTGCTCTGCTTTCCGGGTTATGCTGAAGAGCAGGTATGCTACGAGTACGAACAAAACGATGAAGCCGAATTGGATGATGGGGAAGATGCGGAGCTTTTTCAGGACAGAGGATTCTTCATAAAAGACGTAGCATTTGCCTAAATTGAGAAGATTTAACTCAATGGGAGTGTTCTCTTCTTTCATTTTGTTCAACTGAATGTTGAGCAGATGTTTGTCTGTCAAAGTCGTGGAATCGATGTTTCCGGCATTGAGGACGTTCTTTTGGGTGCTGTCAGTGATGATGACGGGAACGGAAGCCGAATTGATGACGGTTTCCTGGAAGAAAGATTGGATGAGGTTGTCGATAACCACGTGCAAGTCTCCGTAAAAGGGGGATTCCTGATAATAAACAGTCAGGTATTTGTTGTCAATATAACGAAGTTTCAGGCTGTCGAAAAGTTTGATGTCATCGCCGATTTCGTGAATACTCTTCATATTGGCGATACTGTCGGGGATGTTGACAGCGGCGTCTATATTGCCTCCGTTGCTGGTGACGATAATGGGAATGGTTTTATTGGAGGAGATAATATCTTGATAGAAAGTGATGTCTTCATCCCAGTCAGCTTCGGACATTCGTTGGATGGCTGATGCCAGAATTTTGGCGTGATTGCCTTCTTCCAATTTGATGGAGTTGAAGAATCGTTCGGTTTCATTCACAAACTGGGCTTTGTAGGAAATGGCGCCGGCCCAAATCTCAACACGTTTGCGCTCTTCTTGGGCGATGTTGTTGATGAGCTTGTTGGTGTGGTATATGATGAAGAAGAAAACGACGGTTGCGGTTAGGAAGAGCAACCATTTCCATCGTGGCTTGTGCAGATTGTTTTTCATATCAGGTGTTTTGACGCAAAAGATAGGCCCAATTAACGAAATAGTATAAATAATATTGTATTCGATGGGTCGTGATACAAAAAGCGGAGCTGTAAAAGCTCCGCTTAGGCTTTATTCGGCAGCTGCAAGCAGCTTGTCAATAATCTGTTCGATGGTGATGCCTTCGGCTTCGGCCTTGTAGTTTTTAATGATACGATGGCGAAGGATGTTGTAGGCGACAGCTTTCACATCTTCGATGTCGGGCGAGTATTTGCCGTTGAGGACGGCGTGTGTTCTGGCACCGATGATGAGGAATTGGGAAGCACGCGGACCGGCGCCCCAGGAAAGATAGTCGTGTGCCCATTGATGACCGCTGGATGTGCCGGGACGTGTTAAGGTGGCCAGATTCACGGCATAGCGATAGACGTTCTCGGGAACGGGAATCTTTTGGAGCAGCTTCTGATAGAAGACGATGTCTTCCACTGTCAGCACGCGGTTCGGTTCCTGCATATCGCCGTTGATGGTGCTTTTAACAATTTGGATTTCCTCGTCTTTGGTCGGATAATCCAATTTGATGTTGAACATAAAACGGTCCTGTTGGGCTTCCGGAAGCGGATAAGTACCTTCCTGCTCAATCGGGTTTTGGGTGGCCAATACGAAGAAGGGGTCGGGTAGGGCGTAGGTGGTGCCGTTCATACTGACGGAACGCTCCTGCATAGCTTCCAAAAGGGCGGATTGAGTCTTAGGCGGTGTACGGTTGATTTCATCGGCCAGGACGATGTTGGCGAATATCGGTCCTTTGACGAATTTGAAATTACGGCTGTCGTCTAAGATTTCAGCACCCATAATGTCGGATGGCATCAAGTCGGGCGTGAACTGGATACGGTTGTAACTCATATCCACAGCCTTGGCAATAGTGGTGATCATCAATGTTTTAGCCAAGCCGGGGACACCAATCAGAAGGGCATGGCTGCGGCTGAACATAGCCATCAATATGTTTTTTACTACGTCATCTTGTCCGACGATGACTTTCGCGATTTCTTTGCGTAGTTCTTTGTATTTGTCAACAAAAGCCTCAATAGCTTCTACGTCGTTTTTTGTGTTTATGTCCATAGTTGTGTAGGTTTATGGAATCTGCCATTTTGTTACAAAATCGCAGTCTCTATATTGATCATTTAATTTTATACTGGTAACTTTCACTTTGTCAACCACCCATTTTTGAAGAGCGTCGTATTTTTTCTCTTCCAAAGCCGCATTTTTAATCATATCGTAATCTTCGACGATGTTGGCACGGTGTTCGGCGACCTTTTCTTTGAGGTAAATCAAACGGTAAGCCATCACGCCGTCGTCGTTGACGAAAGGAACGCACTCGGAGTATTCACCGGGAATCAGCTTGTTGAGTGTCATATAAGTAGCATCGTCCAAAGATTGTTTGTCGAAGCTGTTGGAGTTCGTATAGGGGTTGATGGCCAAGCCGCCATTCGACTTTGTGGGGCCTTCGGAAAAGCGTTTGGCAGCTTCTTCCAAACTTAGTTTTTCGTTGATGATAATGGCTCTGACGCTGTCCAAATAGGTGATTGCCTTAACTTGCTCGTCTGTGGAAGGCTTGGGTTGGATGAGGATGTGTGCCACGTGGATGGATTCGCCACGGCGTTCAATCATTTGAATAATATGGTATCCGGCCTGGGTTTTTACCACTTGGGAGATTTCGCCGGACTTGAGGTTGAAGGCGGCTGCTTCGAATTCGGGATAGAGGGTGCCGCGTTCCACAAAACCAAGGTCGCCGCCTTTGGAGGCGCTGCCCGGGTCGTCGGAATACAATCTCGCCAACATAGAGAACTTATCGCCGCGCAGCACGCGCTCGCGATAATCATTCAATCTGTCTTTTACGGATTTGATTTCTTCTTCGCTTACGGGTGGGATTTTTACAATTTCACCAAACTGGTAGGAAGTCGGCACAACAGGCATACTGTCTGCCGTGATGCGTGTGGAGAATTGTTTGACTTCCGATGGCGTGATGGAGATGTCTCCTGTGATTTTGTACTGGACCTGTTCGATAAGTGCTTGTTCGTACATCATTTCCCGCATATCCTTTTTGATTTCGGCCATGGATTTGTGGAAATACTCTTCAATGTATTTCTCATTGCCACCGACGGATTGGAGGAAATAGGCCATTCTGGAGTTGATGCGGTAATCTACTTCTTCGTCCGTGACCTCAATGCTGTCCAATTCTGCCTGATTGACCATTAGTTTGTTGAACATCAGCGTTTCCAAAATGTAGCATTTTGTTTCAGCAGGGTCTTCAACGGTTTTGAATTGGGAAATGTAGTCCAGATAATGTTTTTCCAAATCGGACTGCATAATGATTTCCTTGCCGACGACGGCCACAATGCCGTCAACGGAAACTCCGCCGCCCTGTGCGAACAGCCAGACCGCGTTGGTTAGTAGGAAAATGGTAAAGAAGAATCTCTTCATACTGTATTTTGCTCGTGTAAAGAAATTTGTTTCAAAAACGGGTGGCGAAAATACAAAAAAAAGAAGACAACTGCCTTCTTTTTGGTGTTAAAAAACGCAAGGGGTTAGATTATTTTCTACCCAGGCTTTCGTCAGAAACGGTTAATTTCTTTCTACCTTTTGCTCTGCGAGCTGCCAATACACGGCGACCATTAGCGGTGGACATTCTTTCTCTGAAACCGTGTTTGTTTCTGCGTCTTTCATTTGACGGTTGATATGTTCTTTTCATCTTTTTATATGTTTAATTTTTTCTACTTTTTTGAGGGCTGCAAAAGTACACTTTTTTTAATATGTTCAGTGGCATATATCTAAAAAAGATATGAACAATAAAATTATCATAGCCGGAGTGTTGTGGAATGCGATTTTTTTCCTATTATTGCTATCCCTTTTTCACGATTATAAAATTTATGAGTATGAATAAGAGCCTTACCTCCTTGTTTTTGTTTATTTTACTGATTATCAGTAATGTATCTTTTTCTCAAACAGAAAGCCCATACGCTGGATTTGATCCTTCTTCCTTGAAGGAAAACACAAAATACACCCGTAATTTTGCGCCAAACACGTATGATTCCAAAATATTGTATAACTGTTTGACCGATATGATTAACATCGCTCGTGAGCAATACAGCTTCCTGTCACCCTTAAAACACGACGTCAGAATAGACTCGGCGGCGCAATTTCAAGCAGATTACCAGGCGGAAAAAGATGAGAAAACTTTTGACAATGTCGCCCCATATCATTCCGTCTATTACAGACTCCGCAAGTATGGATTGTCTGGCAACGGCGACGAACTGATTGCCAAAGTCAAGGCCTATTTGGGCGAAGCCGAATATTCCTATTACGATGTCTGTTTGGCCACTTTGCAGTCTGTCTTGAAAAACATTAAAACAGCGAATATCTTTTTAGACAAACAATATACCTACGTCGGTATCGGCTTTAATACGGACTTGCTGATGAAAAGTATGTATTTTTCCATCGTTTTGGGTAATGATAGAACTTTTAATAATTATAAACCGGGTTATAATGTTAAAGAGGTTCCTTATACCAAAGGTCAGGCTGGCTTTAAAGGGTATGATGACAAAATATGTAAAAAGTGCGCGGCTGAAGCCTCATTGGAACAACTTTCGGAATTCGTCAGTGTTAACAAAAGCGGTGATGTCTATTTGAATTGCAATGATTACAAGGCACTCAAAAAAATGATTGGTAAAGAAGGCGATGCCATCGCGCTGGATTTTGTGCAACACAGCCAGTATGATTGTGATGATCCGGTGATTGATTATGATTTGTATCATCGCGGTTTTGTGACGAAACCCATCACGTTTGAGAAAATGATGGAAATCAACGAAAACACGAATCTCAAGAATGGCAAGCTTATCGCCAAATTGGGCGTGCTCCCCGATCAAATCAGCAGTCACGATGATTACGACATCCATATCTTGGTGTTGAAGGAGGATAACCGTATTTGCCGCACTATTATGGCTAAAAGCGTTGAAACCAAAAATGCGGCGTATGATGAAAAAATCAATTTCTTGAAAGACAAAGCCAGCATCAAGGCTAAAGGTGAATGGGTCGCTACTCCTGAAACAGGAGAATTCAGCGTTACCTTCCCGTATGAATTGAAGAAAACGGATTACACGATGGCAGCCTGCGATTCTGCTTTGAAAACGGTAGATGTTCCCGAATACAAATTGGACAGCATTGAAATCATCGTACACAACTCTCCCAACTATTATAAGGATGCCAACTATCAGAAAATTCAGCAAAAACGTCTTGATTTCTTTAAAAAGGATGTTGTGGCTAAAAATCCCGGCGTGAAGATTACCGTGACATACGATTATTGCTGGGAATGGTTTAAACAGGCTATCTCAACCAGCAGTTCTGAATATTATGATTTGGGATTCATGACGTTGGATGAATGTGCCAAACAATTGAAAATGGATTCTTGGGCAGTGAAAACCATTGACAGCGGATATCTCCAACCCTGTCGTTATTATGAAGTCAAATACCATATTACATATTTGATGGATAACAAAGTCCAAGAAGAGGACTTCACTGTTTGGAAATTCAATCAGGCTCTGGCGGCTAAGAACCGCTCTTTGGCAATGTCTATTGAAAACTATATGATGGACCAAGTCGAAAAAGGACAATATACGGCTGCTCCTTTGAAGAAAATGGTGATAGCCAAGACCAAGGCCAATCAAGCTTATTTGAACAACAAGTTATATATGCAGTATTATTTGTCTTCACAACTTGACGATAAAACGGCTGCTGAAATGAAGGAGGTGTTCAACCTCAATCCGGAAAATCTGCTGCTCACGTTCAACACAACGGTTTGTGATGTGTTCCAAGGCAAAATCCAAACAACGGCGGATGTGGCTAAAATCCAAGCACTGATAGACAAACTCTACACAACTCCCGGTATGCCCAAAGAACGCGTGAATGCCTTGAATATGGAATACCAACTCAAACTCGTCAACTATTTGGATACGGTGACTCCGACGACAGAGACGGCAGCATTGACAACGGCCACCTTTGCCAAAATCAAGGAAATCCGCAATCCCCAAATGGATAGCTGGCAGAATGCCTATAAATTGGCTTCCTATTTCGTGAAGAAATATGACTACTCATACGCTTTGTCCCTGATGGATCCGTTCTTGGACGATGCTACTATTTCCGAAGACTTCATTTTCTCCTATATCTCTATCGCGGCGCATCGCGAACAAACCTATCTCAGCTCGCTTTTCACAAAGGCTGTCAAGTTGGCTACCGAAAAGAATCCGGCTCGACTTTGCGGTCTGTTCGACAAATTGCCCTATTCCGTTTTGGAAAACGAAGAGGTGAAGGCATTGGTGTGCAAAGCTTGTAATCGATAAAACATAGAATTTGATATAATATAAATTGTAGAGACGCGAGGAATCACGTCTCTACTTTTGTGAAAATAAAGATGGCAGAACTCGACGAATTAGAACAAATTGAGCAGACAGAAGATACCGGCTCTCAGGAGTCTGGCGAATTATATGAACATTTCAGATTTGTGGTGGATCCGGGCACGGAACTGCTGCGCATAGACAAATACTTGTTCAATCTCATCCGGCACACATCCCGAAGCAAAATCCAGCAGGCTGCGAAGGCAGGCTGTATTATAGTGAATGGCAAGGCGGAAAAGCAGAACTACAAAGTCCATCCCAATGATGTGATTTCCGTTCTGATGCCTAATCCGCCTCGCGATACGGAAATACTGCCCGAAAATATTCCTCTAAATATTGCTTACGAGGATGATGACTTGATGATTATCAATAAGGAACCGGGTATGGTCGTTCACCCCGCATTCGGAAATTTTACAGGAACGATGGTCAATGCTTTGTACTATTACCTCAAAGATGAAAAGTTGCCGGATGGCTCCCCGATGAAGCCTCTGTTGGTGCACCGTATAGATAAAAACACGTCCGGATTGATTGCGGTGACTAAAAACGAGTTGGCGCAGATGCGATTGGCCAAAGTGTTCTTCGACCACGATTTGGAACGCAAATATTGGGCATTGGTGTGGGGCGATTTTGAGGAAGACGAAGGCACTATTGTGGGCAATGTCGGGCGACATCCCAAGGACCGTATGATTATGACAGTCTTCCCGGAAGGTAGCGAGCAGGGCAAACACGCAGTAACCCATTGGAAAGTCATTGAACGGTTTGGTTATGTGACATTGGTGGAGTGCCAACTGGAAACGGGGCGTACCCATCAGATTCGTGTTCACATGCAGTCAATAGGACATCCGCTGTTTAACGATGACTCGTATGGTGGAAATAGGATTTTGAAGGGCACGACATTTTCCAAATATCAGCAGTTTATTAGAAATTGCTTCGCCTTAATGCCGCGGCAGGCACTGCACGCCAAATCTATTGGCTTCGTGCATCCTACAACTGGGCAATTTGTGAAATTCGAATCTGAGCTTCCGGAAGATTTCCAGGCCGTTGTCGAGAAATGGCGCGGTTATGTGCAAAACCGTCAGATTGAGGATTAGCGAAAGCATCGTGTTCCTTTTGCCCTAAATGGACAGTTGGAGAGCAATACGCATTCCTGGCAGCTTTTGGTGGAGTTTTCTCCGCCAATGCGGATAATGCCTACGATGGATTTCATAGGAACCATCAGTCCGGAATCCAAAAATGTGATGCCGATGCGCTCGGCGTGGAGCAGGGTGGCAATCTCCTGGTTGTCGCGAATGTTTGTGCTGCCATAGCCGGGGCAAAAACGGAAACCGAGATGGTCGAACGGCAGTCCGTGCTCGAACTCGTCGGCCAAATATTCCAAATAGGCAGAAGCGGCAGCATCGAAAATTAGTGCGTAAGCCAGATTGCTTATTTGCAGGCGTTTGAGCTGGCGGTCGATCTGCGTGCCCAATGTGTAGGCGCATAGCAAATATTCTGTCGAACCGGAAAGATATTCGTCGTAGCCATTCCCCAAGGGGAATCCTTCTTCCAATCTGTTAAAGTGTGCATAGAGATGTTGAAAGTTGCTGGCTTTCGCGACATCTTCAACCGCCTCCTTTATTTTTGACAACAGCTCGATATCAGCTTCCGTGTTAGGCGGGCAGCCGAGATATTTGAGGATGGTGGTAGTTAAAAGGTCGTTATTTGATAATGCGCTTTTCATTGTTGGCGATAAAGGATTTCCAATCGTTGAATTTAGGAGTGCTTCCAAAAACGACTTTTGATTGAAGATGGTGGCATACTGCGGCGGCAAGGGCATCTGTCGCATCAAGAAATTCTATGTCTTGAGAAAGTGGATACATGTGGCACAGCATAGCAGCGACCTGTTCCTTTGAGGCATTGCCATTCCCCGTTATGGATTGTTTGATTTTACGAGGCTCGTATTCGAAAACGTCCATCCCGGCATGCAGACAAGTGGCAATGACAATTCCTTGCGCACGGCCCAATTTCAGCATAGACTGCACGTTTTTCCCATAAAAGGGCGCTTCAATGGCCAATATGTCAGGCTGATACTGCTCGACCAGTGCGTTGACTTTCTCGTAGATGAATTTCAATTTGGCATAATGATCTTCCAGCTTCTTCATTTGAATCACGCTAATGACTTCAACGTCCGATTTGTTGAGGTTGGTGCTCAAAATGGCATAGCCCATCACGTTTGTGCCCGGATCGACACCTAAAATCTTATGTGTGGTTTTGATTTCTTCCATTTATTTCCCAAAATAAAGATAACGAGACTGGTAGTCAACGACAGCTTTATGTTCCACTAAAAAATCGTTGCCCAAAATCATTTGAATAGGCTCTTTCTTCAGACGGGAATAGGCCTGATTTATGTAGGAGAAGTCGATAAGGGCCATATTGTCGTACGAACTCAGTTTGAAATGGCCGATTCTGAAATCGGGGATGTTGGCGACGCGGACTTCGAAGTCGTCGCCTCCGATGCCGGCTGTCACACCGGTATGCTCTTCCGTTTGGAGTTCGGGAAGAATAGTTTTGGCAAAGGCGGTGTCCATACAACTATGGGAAGCGCCTGTGTCTAAAACGATGCGTATTTTTTCTCCAGAAATGGAACCTTTTATAATAGTGTGGAAGTCGCCTTCTTCAAGCTCGACGATATCTAGTTTTGTTTTGTACATAATTGGAAAAAATAAGGCTGACACCGGTTAAATGGTTTATAACCAGTGCTTTTTAATAAAGAATAGCACGAGAATGATGAGGATGATGGCGCAAAAACCGATGACAATGAGGAAAGCGTACGGAGAATTGGCGAAAGGAAGTACTACGTTCATACCATACAGGCCGCTGATAAAAGTTAACGGCAAGACGATGGTGGAGATAATGGTGAGCATACGCATAATCTCGTTGGTCTTGTTGGTCTGCAGCGAATCGAAAGTGTTGGAGAGGCCGTCCACCAATTCGCCGTAGTCGTCAATCATATCCCACATTTTCTGGTAGAAGTCGAGGATGTTGCCCCAGTATTCTTCCATATCGTCCGCAAAGCCTTTCACATCGCCTGATTCAAAAAGTTTGAAAAGCCGCAATTGAGGCTTGAACATAGTGTTCAGTTGGATGATGTTTTTGCGGAATCTGGAAATCTGTTCGATGATTTTTTCAGATTTGGTGTTGAAAAGCTCCCGATTGATGAAATCTATTTCGGTGCCCATTCTTTCAACGAGAAGGAAAGTTTCCTTCATCATCCTATATAGTATATGGTATAAGACGGCGTCGCTGGTTCCGCTGATATCATCTTCGTCTTCCGGCTCCGGATTGATTTTGGTGTAGTTGAAAAGATCCTGCACGACATAATGCGAATTGCCGACGGTGATAAGGTAATCCTGTCCCCAGAAGATTTTCGTTTCTTCTGTTTTGACAAGTTGCGTGCGCTTTTCAAAAATGGGGAAATGGAAGACTAAAAAGAAATAGTCGTCGTAAATATCTATTTTGGGACGTTGTACAAAACTGGAACAGTCATCTATATCCAATGGGTGGAAATGGAAGTTATCCCTTAAAAAATCTAAATCTTCTACGGTTGGATTTGTAATGTGATGCCACTTAAAGGTACCGAAATCGATGGTATCTACCATAAAATAACCTCCTTTCTTACTGGATTATAAACTGCAAGGACTACATCTTTGTACTTGATTTTTTTTTGAGGCCGCAAAAATAAAAAAAAATGTGCTTGGAGCAAGACATTTTTGATGGTCGATTCTCAAAAAATGCCGCTATGTCTGTCCAATTTCTTAGTTGGTGGGGATGGGGAATTGGTCGGAGTTAAGAATTCGATGTGGAATTTCTTATAATATGTATAATGAGAGAAAGTTGGTGTTAAATAAAAGCTTTTTCTCTAATGGAAACATACTTTATCTACTGACGCGGAATTTCGAAATTTTATGTACGTTTGCCCAAATCTTAAATTACGCAATAAGAAATTATAAATGATTGAAAATATGCAACTTGAAAAAAAACGAAAATCATCACCTATTACAATTTTAACCAAAAGGAAAAAGCTGATAGCTTTTGGGTGGTATGGTGGAAAGTTCTCGCATTTGGATTGGCTACTACAGTATTTGCCGCAGACTCATCATTATTGTGAGCCTTTTGCAGGATCTGGTGCGGTTTTGATTAATAGAAATCCTTCACCTGTTGAAACGTATAATGATCTTGATGGGGAGGTGGTGAATTTTTTCAGGGTTTTGCGTGATTCAAGAAATGAATTGATTGAAAAAATAGGATTAACTCCTTTTTCAAGGGAAGAGTTCTCTTTGGCTTGCGAATTAGATCCTGATCTTTCGGATTTAGAGCGTGCTAGAAGGTTCTATGTACGTGCTCGTCAGGTTAGGACAGGTTTGGCTCAGACTGCTTCCGTTGGACGCTGGGCAAATTGTAAAAACACCAGCCGCTCTGGGATGTCTGGAGTTGTTAGTAGGTGGTTAGGAGGCATTGAACAATTGGATTATATCGCAGAACGTTTGTTGCGAGTTCAAATAGAAAATAGGCCGGCTATAGAAACCATTAGATTATATGATAGTTCGAATACTCTTTTTTATTGTGACCCGCCTTATCTTCATGCTACGCGAGGAGATAGTAATGCGTATGGATATGAAATGTCAGATTGTGACCACGTTCAATTGGCTGAAGTTCTCAATAATGTAGCTGCAAAGGTTGCTTTGTCAAATTATGATTGCCCTATGATGGACGATTTGTATCCAAAGAATAAGTGGACGAAAATAGTAGCTCCTTTAAAAACTATTCATTCTACTAAGGATGTTAGGCAAGAAGTTTTGTGGATTAATTATTCTATGAGTGATTGCTCTGTAAATTATCAATTGTTTTAATAATGCGCGAGATACTTGAAAATATTGTCGAAACTGTTTCGCAGAACAGAAATGAAAGATTGGTTGATGATGATGCATTGGGTGCAAAAGTGGAAGCTATATGCCGCTGTGAAAGAAATAGGGCACCTGTTCGTTTCCTTATAGCAGGTTTGTTGGCGAAAATAAAAGATCCTTCAGTTGATTTACATAAGCCATATATCACGTTGGGAGATCATTCATTCAGAGGCCGTAGTATTGATGAGGATGTTGTAGGGCCTTTTTTGCATTCATATCAATTACCTTGTAATCATACAACTGCCTTTTTAACCCCGGCTTTTCGGACAATTGAGGCCCCTTTAACAAAAGAACAATTCAATAAATGTCGTCCGAAAGATGTGTATTTTGAAATGTGTGATGTGATTGAATGCGTTGAGGCTGATTCGGATATTGCTTTTAACACACTTTCAGAAATGATTCGAATGTTGTTTGTGATAAAAAATGAAACAGAACAAAGAATGACACAATTGAAACAGGCACTGTCTGAAGATAAAAGTTCACTTCAACTTTCCAGTGAAGAGGTAACAAAACTACTAATTCAGCATTTAAGTTGTAGAGGATCTAGCCGTTTACCTGTTCTCATTATTACGGCAGCGTACGAGGCTGTTGCAGATTTGACACGTGAAAGAACAAAGCCTTTGTTCGCGCATAATGCGGCGGATAGTCAAACTGGAGCTTTAGGAGATGTTGAAATAGTATTACAAGATGAAGATAGGGTTGTGACTTGTTATGAGATGAAAAAAAAGAAAGTTACTATAGAAGATGTGAAAATCTGTGTTGATAAAATAGTAAATTCTGAGAAGAAAATTGATAATTACATCCTTATTACTACTCAACCAATTGAGGAAGAAGTTGTGAATTATGCAGCAACTTTTTACAACGAGATTGGAATAGAATTTGTGGTGCTAGATTGTATAGGATTTATTAAGCATTATTTGCATTTTTTTCATAGGTATCGAATACTGTTCATTAACAAGTATCAGGAACTGGTTTTAAATGAACCGGATAGTTCTGTTTCTCAACCCCTCAAAGAGGCGTTTTTGACGTTGAGGAGGGTCGCCGAATTAGGAAAGGAACTGTGACTCTTTTCGTCTTTATCTGACATTTCCACATAATATGCTTGATTATGTGATTTCCTATTGGTCCTAATTCATAATATTGTTATCAGATGAGGATGTTCCCTTATTCTTGTAGGAATTTGTATATTTCCTCCATTTTGTCATCTTCAGGTAGTGCGACATCAATCCAATGGATGTCCATGCCCAAGCGTTCCATTCTTCGGAACCAAGTCATTTGGCGTTTGGAGAATTGGTGGATGGCGACCTTCAGTTTCTCGTACATTTCTTCGTATTTGAGTTCTCCTAGGATGTAGAGCGTGACGAATTTGTATTCCAATCCGTATCGGATAAGTGTTTCCGAAGGAATGCCAGCATCCAAAAGCCCTTGGATTTCCTCAATCATTCCCTCTTCCAAGCGCGCTTTCAGTCGGGCAGTGATGCGATTTCGGATGAGGTCGCGTTCGCCTCGTAGTCCGATGAGTATAGCTGGAACGGGATCTGAGAGTATCTGTTCGTCTTCTTGGAAACGGAATCTATAACCTTGAAGAACGGCTTCGACGTACATTCCGCTGCCGCCGCAAAGGACAATGCGTTTGTCTCGTTGCTGAATGTCCTGTATTGCTTTGAAGGCTTCCTGCTGGTATCGATAGACATTGTATTTCACACCTGGTTCCTCTATGTCAATAAGATGATAGGGGACTGGAATGCCGTTGTACGTGTATTCTGAAATGTCTTTGCCTGTGCCGATATCCATTCTTCGGTATATTTGGCGGGAGTCGGCACTGACGATTTCTCCGCCGATTTCAGCGGCGAGGCGTACGGCAATATGTGTCTTTCCAGTGGCGGTCGGACCTAGAACGGTAAGGATGGGGCTGTCTTCGGTAATCATGGGATGGGTTGGAGTTTTGGTTCGTCATAAATTTCCAGATTGGAGAGTTCTTTGCCGTCTATTTTCAGGCGAATCATCGTGAGTCTGGTGTGAAATCCGTAACGTCCGGCCGCACCTGGATTGATGAATAGCAGGTTGTTCTTTGTGTCATTCATAACTTTTAAAATGTGAGAATGACCGGCGACCAAAAGGGTCGGCTTTTCTTCTTGGATGAGTTGATAGCCTTCGGGAAAATATTTTCCGGGGTGGCCCACAATGTGTTTGATGGCCACTTTGTGACCTTCGCATTGGAAAATCTGTGTTTCAGGAATTTCGCGGCGTATGTCCCAGTCGTCGCAGTTGCCATATACGGCGCGTACAACAGGGGCAATTGCCTGAAGCTCGTCAAGAATGAAATCATCAACAATATCGCCTGCGTGCCAAATTTCATCGCAGTCCTTGAAAAATTCAAAGGCATTGGGATGCAAATAGCCGTGTGTGTCGGAAAGTATGCCTATCTTTTTCATTCTTTGACAGGATTTCGCTGTTTGACAACTTCGAACAAGGTGATTCCCGTGGCCACGGATACATTCAGAGAGCGAATGGTTCCGACCATCGGAATCGTGACGGTGTCGTTGCAGTGCTTGAGGTAGTCCCAAGCGATTCCCTCGTATTCGTTACCCATTATCAGGCAGGTCGGCCCGGTGAAATCCTTGTTGTAGAGAGCGTGGTTCGCTTTCTCCGTCACACCGATGACTTCAATGCCGGAATCCTTTAAATATTGGATGACTTCGACCAAATTGGAGTGGCGGCAGATTGGAATCTTGTTTAGCGCGCCAGCGGAGCTTTTCACGGCGTCTTCATTCAATTGGGCACCACCGTTAAGAGGAATGATGATGGCATCCACACCGGCACATTCGGCTGAACGGGCTATAGCACCCACGTTGCGGACATCTGTAATCTTGTCCAATAAAAGTAAAAACGGTGTTCGGCCTTCTTCAAAAATGTTGGGAACAATGTCGAATATACTGCAATACTCAATGGCGGAAAGGAAAGCCACAACGCCTTGGTGATTGTTGCGCGTCAACCGGTTGAGTTTCTCTAACGGAACATATTGGAAAGGAATCTTGTGCTGGCGGACTTCGTAGAAAAGTTCTTTGAACAGCTCGCCTTGAAGACCTTTTTGAAAGAGAACTTTGTCAATGGTTTTGCCGCTTTCGATTGCCTCAAAGATGGGGCGCATACCGTAAATAAGACTCGTGTCTTTTTCTTTATCGCGATTGTTGGTGTACATTGTGGTCAATAAAATTAAGAATTAAAGATTAAATGATAGCCCTTTATATTGCAGTCCGCTGATTACTATTTAGTCGGCTTACGTACGTAATGAGGCATCTCCATAGGAATTTCCATAGATAACTCAATGTAGCCGGAGAATTCACCGTTTTCGTACCACGGTGCTTGGTAAATGAGTTTTTTTATGCCGTTTTTCTCTATGGTGTAGGCATTGACATTATGATTGGCAAGCAGACCGAGAAGTTTGGCTCTGGCGGGTTCCGGATGACAATCCAACAGTGAGTTCCCGATAATGGATTGACCGTCTTTGCAAAAGGTAGAAACGGATTTGTCGTTCATTTCCAAAATCTTTCCATCTTTGTCGCAAATGGTTACGGAAAAAGGAGGTTCTTTAAAATACTTAAGCATAATGATATAAATGTTCTAAAAATTGAAGGTGCAAAAATAGTCAAAAAAGCGCTTGAGAGGGTGCTCTGCAGAAATTCTTCAAAGCGTAGCACCAAATCTGATTAAAGGTTAATGATAAATGGTTAATGGTTAATAGATGATGGCTGTTTTGTGACAATTTTTCCTATGATGATGATTTTACGGTCTTTGGCCGCTTGAAGTCCATAAACAGTCTCTCTTGCTTCATTGGTTTGAAAAGAATGTTGTACGGCACCTTCTGGATTCGTCCGGATGATGAGTCCTTGTTTCTCGTGAGTCAAATAGGGGAGGAAGAAACCATTCTCTGCTTTTGAAAGGTAGTTTGTCAAACTGGTGATTCTTCTGGCGGACAGATGCAGGTTATAGTCGCTATGATGAAGCGGGCTCGCGTAGCCGCTGATAGTAAGTTCAACGGTTTCGCCATTTTGTAAGGCTTCTTTCAGATATTGAACGAGTTGTTGCAACCGATTGTACCCGGTGGCGACGGAATCCTGTAGAAATTCCAACATTTCTTGACGAACGGAGGTTTGTTGCTTCCCAGATAATCCGCGACTGGATTCGGACACGTATAGGTTGTTGTCAGACAGATACCTTCTATATAACGTCGGGTAATCTTCGTTAGTGGTGTCTGCTGTGGATTTAGGGTTCGGCTCGTCGTTTTGAAAATAGAGCGTGATGGGTAAAACTGATGCTATTTTTTCAGATAGTGACGGAACAGTCGGAATGGGAATACTGTCAGGAACATCAGACGGATGCCATTTGTAATAGAAAAGGTCGTTGCAGCAAGTGTCGGAAGCATCCATATTGTCATGAGGACGATTGGAAGAAAAATAACCGTTTTGTCCACCTTCATTCAGTGTGAAATAATAATCGTTGTATTCCGAATTGAACGGGACACCCATATTGGAGACTTCACCCCATTGGCTCAAGGCGCCGATACTATAAAATATGTCGTAATCTCCAATGCCGAGATGCTCATCGGAACTGAAATAGAGGATGCCGTTTGTCTTGTCATAAAAAGGTGTGACTTCATTTCCTTCGGTGTTAATAACGGGACCGGCATTGATGGGAGAGTTAAAATGTCCATCTTTGTAAATAGAATACCAAATGTCGTACCCCCCAATCCCGTGTTTCCGATTTGAAACGAAATATAAGATGTCTTGTCCGTTTTCAGATACAAGGTCAGGTTGCATTGAAGAACTGCCTTCTGCATTAATAGACGATGGGAGTTTCTTTGGCTTGCTCCATTCTCCGTTGTGACGTGAGCTTTGCCATAGGGAACATTGAAGGTCTCCGTTGCTTGCGCGAGTGCATCTGGTAAAGATGAGAAGTTCCTTTTCTTGAAGATAGCACAAGTTGCTGTTAAAGGCTTTGTGAGTATTAATGATGGATGGCAAAGGAATAGCGGGAAGATAACTGCCGTCTGAGAGTAATTTGGATTGATAAAGATTGCAGTACCAACTGGTTTCGAAAAGATGGTCGAAATCTTCATCTGCATCAGCTCTCATAGAAGAAAACAAAAAAGTAGAGTCTGGGAGAAGCTTACCTGAATATTCGGAAAACCGACTGTTGATTTCATCAGGAAGAGCCTCTACGGTTACGGACAAAGTGTCTTGACGAATGAAATTGATTTGTTCGTCTCTCTGCGCATCTGTGAGATGTCTGTTCTGTGCAGACACGGAGAAGCATACAAGCACCAAGGAGATGATATGTAAAGCCTTGAAATACATTTTACATTAAATTGTAGGGACAAGGTTCTTTACCTAAACGCGTTATCGTTTTCCGTTTGAAAACGTAAGACAGTGCGAATTCAATTCCGCCTCTGACGTGCGTGGCAATGACAAAGGGGGATACGTTCAAGTCGTAGCTGATACCCAATCGCAGGTTTTGCCAATCGAAAAAGAAATTGGCAACGACGGCGTCATTCCAACGATAGAAAATGCCGCCTCCGAAAGAGAACAGGGTGGTGTAGCTGTTTTTCCGTTGGAAAAATTCAATGTTGGAGCCGAAAGTGTATTCGCTGAATTCGCGTTGCCAGGATGCGTATAAGAGAGGCTCCAAAGCTATGTCTCGAGCCAGTCCGATGCGGGAAAGAAAATGTAGATTGTATTTGATGGGCAATCTGGAAAAATCGGTGCCAAAGGCATCTGAGGGACGATTGAGATGGGATGCGCTGGCACCGAGTTGAAAAGTATTGTTTTTGTTGGGCGTGAAACTCCAAAACACCCCCGCTCCGCAGTCGAATAAAAATTGCTTGTCGTTTGCGAAAATATCGGATGGAACGATGTTGGGATTGTACATTCCGTTAACAAATTGTTCGTCCCAGTGGGCGGCGTAATAGTCGAAAACGTTATTGATGAACCCACCGTACCCGCCGATTCCGATTTTGTGCCGGCCGTGCCTGCCAATGTACTTGATATAGGAAAGCGAAACTAAAGCTTGAAAAGAGGTGTAGCCTACGTCTCCAGCTTTGTCTGTGTTGAAAATCCCTCCTAATCCGATTAGCTCTTGGCGGCGGTTGTTCTTATAAATCGCTCCGTCAATGTCAAATCCAAAGGTTTGGAAAGGTTTCGTTACGGAAGACCATTGCGTCCGATAGGTGGCTGCCGCCCTGAATATTCCGTCGAAAGCGCCGCTTAATGCTGGATTTAGACTGACAGGCTGCTCGTAGAATTGGGAAAAATGATAATTTTGGGATTTAGCGGAGAAAAAAAAAGAGGTAAGGGCTATGAGTAGGAGAATGACGTACTTGTATTTTTCATTCCAACAACTACGTAAGTATTTCCGCAGTTCATTCTCCCGAGGATTGTTTTGTGGCTCATATATTTTCACGCCGCTGAGCTGTGACGGCATAAATTCCTGATTGACAAAATTGTGTTCGTAATTGTGTGCATATTGGTAGCCCTTGCTGTAACCCAACTCTTTCATTAAGTTGGTGGGCGCGTTCCGAATATGTAGGGGAACAGGTAGGTCTCCGGTTTGTTTGATGATGGAATAAGCCGCATCAATGGCAATAACTGCCGCGTTGCTTTTAGGAGAGGACGCCAAATAGATGGCAGTTTGGGTCAGTGGTATCCTCGCTTCCGGCATTCCAATAACATTGACGGCTTGGAAACAGTTGTTGGCCAACAACAAGGCGTTGGGATTGGCGTTCCCGATATCTTCGGAGGCTAAGATGACCATCCTTCGTGCGATAAACAAGGGGTCTTCGCCTGCGACTAACATTCGTGCCATCCAATAAACGGCGGCATTAGGGTCACTTCCGCGCATTGATTTGATAAACGCGGAGATGATGTCATAGTGCTGCTCTCCTTTTTTGTCGTAAGTGGCTAAATTTTGTTGGATGACTTGGATGACGGATTCCCGCGTTATGGTTATGACACCGTTAGAAGGTTTGGTCATCCACGTTACTAATTCTATGGCATTCAATAGTTTTCGTGCATCTCCACCAGAAATCCGCAATAGGGCCTCGGTATCTTCCACCTTGATTTCGCATTTCAACTGTTTTTCCTGATATGAAATACCGGTGTGAAGGATGGTCTCAAGATTGTCTTTGGATAAGTTCTTCAAAACATAAACTTGGCATCTGGAAAGTAGAGGAGATATGACTTCAAAAGAAGGATTTTCAGTGGTGGCGCCGATAAGGGTTACAATTCCCTGTTCGACAGCACCTAACAACGAGTCTTGCTGTGCTTTGGAAAACCTATGGATTTCATCAATGAAAAGGAGGGAACGGCTGTCTGATTTTTTTGCCTGCTCAATGACATCCCGTATGTCTTTTACGCCACTGCTGATAGCACTGAGCATAAAGAATTTTGAATTGGTGAGCTCGGCGATGAGAAGTGCCAATGTCGTTTTCCCAACACCGGGTGGCCCCCAAAAAATCATAGACTGAATGTTGTCATTCTCTATTGCAGTGCGCAAAACAGCTCCTTCGCCCATCAGATGTTCCTGACCGACGTATGAATCCAATGTCGTTGGACGTAATATTTCTGCCAATGGTTTTTGCACAATCGATGTCGTTGATAAAAAAGGATGGCAAAAATACAAAAAAAGATGTTTGAAATTTCGCCGATACAACGATGCTTTTGACAAAAAAAATCAGCTATTTTTGAAAAAAATATTCAAATACGTCTATGATATTAAAAATATGCTATTTTTGTGCCTCTAAACTAAATACCCTTTATTATGAATGAGCAAGATAACAATGTGAGCTTCTTTAGGTTTGAAGACCTTAGAATCTATGCAAAAGCCATGGACTACATTACTTGGCTTTATGGAGAAATGGCACCGTATTCTACGGTCGGTGATGAATCTAATTTGAGATTTCTTAAAAAATCATTTTTCAAATCAGCGCAAGGAATTGCTTTGAATACTGCTGAAGGTTCTTCAAGAAACAAAACCCAGTTTCTGTATTATTTGAAAATGGCTAAAAGCTCAGTGAGAGAATGTGTGGTTTTTACAGAAACCGCATCTAGAATGCAACTTCTTAGTGAAAATGCGAAGGAATATTCTCGTAATCAATTAATGGAACTGACAAAAATGATTGGTTCTCTGATTGCTTCTTTGCAAAGAACAGCAGGATTTGTTTCGCATGACGATAGAGAAGATGTCTTAGATCCGTTGCCGGACATTGATTCTTTGTAATATTTTAGAATCGATATTAATTGAACGAGATTGGAGTTCCTCCAGTCTCGTTTTTTTGTACTTTTGCCGGCTAATTTTTAAATTATGAAACATCATTTTCTTTTTTTGCATTTTGCATTGGTTTTGTTACTTGTCCCAATGATCCTTTTTTCTAATCCTATACCAAAAAATGAATTGCAAAACATTGGAATCGAGGCTTTTAAAAAAGTATCTGGAATGGGGACGTCTGTTGATGGTTGCCATTTTAAAGAAATTCGATTCTTGGGATCTGATGTTGAAAAACCATTGATCGCTGTGTTGAATTTTGACTTTGGTTTTGTAGTTGTTTCGGCTGATGATGCGGTAATGCCTGTTCTTGCTTATTCGAATACGTGTGATTTGAATCTTGATAATGCGGCACCTGGAGCTCTTTTTTGGTTGGAATTGTATCAAAAAGAGATTCAATATGTAAGAGATAATAATATAGCTGCCACAGAAGCTATAGTTGAAGAATGGAATTCTTTGCGTGGAATGAAAAACAGCCAAACCACGGTTGTGGTGTCTCCTTTGCTAACTGCTATGTGGGATCAAACTAAGTATTACAATCAATATTCTCCGATAGATAGAGAATCACCTACTGGTTATGATGGCAGAACACCGAACGGTTGCGTTGCCGTTGCAATGGCATCAATACTTTATTACTATCGGTATCCGGAGCATGGTAGAGGAAGCCATACCAATTCTCATTCGAATTATGATAGTTATTATGTGAATTTTGCCCAACAGACTTATAACTATGAAGCGATGGAAGATCAGCTGAGTTTCTATAATAATGAGGTCGCCAAATTGATTTTCCATTGTGCTACAGCTGTTGATATGATGTATAGTCCTGAGGGATCAGGCGCATATTCCGAACAGGTTCCAGATGCGGTTAAGCAGTATTTCGGGTATAGTAATAGTTGCTCTTTTGAAAGAAAACATAATTATCAAGAGTCTGCGTGGAAACAATTGTTGAAGCAAGAACTTGATATGGCACATCCTCTCTACTATTCGGGTCATTCGCAAGATGGTGGACACGCATTTGTGTGCGATGGCTATGATTCAGATGACCTTTTTCATTTTAATTTTGGATGGGGTGGAAGTAGCAATGGCTATTATGCTTTAAGTACAACAGGTGGAGCTGTTAATCCTGTGGGTGGCTTTGATAATTATCAAGGAACAATAATAAATTTCTATCCTTCAGATGAGGCGTATCCGTACTTTTGCACTTCAAAAACAATCTCTTGCTCTAAAGGAACTTTAGAAGATGGTAGTAGTATTCTGGATTATCAAAATAATACGAATTGTACGTACGTGATAGCAGGAGATCAGGCAATTCGCTATTATTTGAAATTTGATTATTTCGATACACAGGTAGATCGAGATTCTCTTACATTTTGGAATGGAAATCCCCATAATGGACAAAAATTGTTGACACTTTCTGGCTCATCACTCTCAACGGATACATACGTCTTTGATGTGGATAGTTTATATATAACTTTTGTAACGGATGATTCCATCACCGCTAAAGGTTGGAGATTCGATTTTGAAGTTGAAAGGGCTGTTGATGTTTGTAATTCGAATGTGTTTTATACGCCTACAGGTACAATATCCGATGGTAGCGGTAATAATCAGTATGGTGATAATATGAATTGCTTTTGGAAAATCCGAGTTTCTGAAGCTGAAAAAATAAAAATTTCCTTTTCTGAATTAGGAATAAGTCCAGAGGACGAATTACGTGTATATAATTGGAAAATGTTTCCTCAAGTTCTTATGGCATCATATTCTGGGAATGAGATTCCTGAACCGGAAATTTTTAACACAAATTATATAGAAATAATGTTTGTGACGGATAATTATTTGAATGGAGACGGCTTTACGCTCTCTTGGACTACGGATACTGCTGCAGGCGTTCAAGATTTTGAGGATGAATCTATTAATGTTTTTCCAAATCCTGCTGACAGTAAACTATTTGTCCAATTCCCGGAGATATTAGATTTGAGTGATATGCGGATTTTTGATTGCGCTGGACGACAAATAAATGTTGATTGGAATATTCAAGGAACAAAGTGTGTGCTGAATGTTCAAAATCTCCGGAATGGCGTATATTATCTAATTGGTCAGAATCAAAGTTCAACAATCAAAAAGAAATTTGTTGTGTATCGTTAAACGATTGACTTCTATTGTTGTCTTATCACTTGTTTTTCGTAACTTAAAAAAACCACTATTATGAAAAAGTTAATTGTTATTTTAAGCGTATTAAGCATTGTAGGTCTCTCTACGAGTGCTTTTGGACAGACTCCTGTTTCAAGAACGCCGTCGTCTAGCAGTAAAGCTCAAAGCTCTGTCTCCACTGCAGATAGACAGATGAAAAAAGGAGATACTCAAATGAGCAAGGCTAATAGCAGTTATCAAAGAGCTCAATCTTCAGTAAGTGCTACGCCTTCTAGTACTTCGTCAAGAAATACAAAACCGGCTGCTGCCTCAACAGTTACTCGTACGACGACATCTTCGAGTTCAGCAAAGCCTTCTTCCAGTACAGCGGTTGCTAGACCGAGTTCGTCTTCTTCCGCTTCAACAAGTACTAATCGCCCTACAAGCAGTTCAACAGCAACAAAGCCCAATACTGCTGCATCTTCATCTGCTACTAGCACGAAACCTGTTAGCAGTTCCACTGTAAATAAAACTACAACGAAGCCATCTTCAACTTCTTCTTCTGCGTCATCATCTGTGGCCTCTTCAACTAGTGGAACTACTTCAACAGCAAAAGTCCAAAACACAGCATCTACTTCCACATCGGCTGCTAATACATCTTCTGCTATGGCAAAGAGAGGCTATGATGGTGCTGGAACTCCAGCTCCGCAATTGGCTCCTTCTGGCGATGCTGATGCGAAACGTTATCTTCCCGGTCACAATGGAGCATCTCCATATATGCACCCGAACTCTCACAACTTTGGAGGTCACATTACGGTTCCTTCAAGAATTCAGCCGATTCACTACGGTGGCATTCCCTACTATTTCTACAATGGTGTCTTTTGCACAATGATGAATGGATTTTATGTGATTTGCCGTCCCCCGCTTGGAGCCGTTATTGCACACGCTATATTCCACACCTGGCGTCCTGTAATAGTGGTCTATAACAACACAAGATATTATTATGATGATGGTACTTTTTATTTGCCAAGACACCAAGATTATGTGGTTGTTGCCCCTCCTATTGGAGCTAGAATAGCAGAATTGCCGAGTAACTATCAGATCATTGTGTTGGAAGGAAGAGTCTATTTTAAAGTTGATAATGTTTATTATAAGGAAGTTATAGTAAATGGTTATCTTTGGTATGAGGTCCTTTTTGTAGCATAAAAAATTTTCCAGAAGTTTGAGCGCGATTCGAAAAAAAGTTTATTTTTGCCGCGCTCAAACATTTTGCCTTGTGGTGTAATGGTAGCACAGCAGATTCTGGTTCTGTTTGTATGGGTTCGAGTCCTATCAGGGCAACAAGTTAACACGCTGAAAGGCGTGTTTTTTTGTTTGCCTCCTATGTGGGGGTATATTGGATTGTCTTTTTATTGTCACTCTTTAATCAATAGTTTACCTATGTTAGTAATTGGAATTGCGGGAGGATCTGGCTCGGGAAAAACTTCCGTTGTGAAAAAAATAATGAATAGTATTCCGGAAGAGTGTATCAGTGTATTATCTCAAGATGCATATTATAGGGATAATGGGATGCTGCCTCAGGAAGAGAAAGAAAAAATAAATTTTGATCATCCCGATGCCATAGAATGGCCTTTATTGATAAAGCATATCAATATGCTTAAAAATGGTATGTCAGTCGATATGCCTACATATTCGTATGTGACGTGCGGACGTGGTGTGGATACGGTGAAGATCTTGCCTTGTGACGTGTTGATAGTTGAAGGTATTTTGATCTTCTCAAATAGAGAATTATGCGAGATTCTTGATTTGAAAGTCTTTGTGGATACAGATGCTGATGAACGCCTGATTAGAATAATTCAACGAGATGTGATTGAACGTGGGCGAGGATTGGATAAGTCAATAGTTCATTATCAGAATTTTGTCAAGCCGATGCATGAATTATTTATCGAACCTTCAAAACGTTTGGCAGATATTATTATCCCAATTGGTGGATATAATGAAAAAGGTATCGACATACTAACTTCTAAAATCAAACAAACTATAGGGCTATAATAAAAGAAGGTGCTATAAAAGCACCTTCTTTTATGTCTTTTGCTGTTGTTTCTTGGCTGCAGGGAAAAGAACGTTGTTGAGAATCAATCTATATCCTGCCGAGTTAGGAAATAAATCCAAATCCGTTGGCGGATCATTTACTAAGTGTTGATAATCTTCGGGATCGTGACCGGAATAAAAAGTCCAAGTTCCTTTCCCATATTCTCCGTGAATATACCTGGCCTCATTGAATTGCTGAGCTTCCCCCATAATAGTTACTGTGGGCTTGATGAGCTCTTTTCGAAAAGCCGTTGTCTGTCCCATAAAACCGGGAATGACTTTTAAATGATTTTGACACAACATTGTGGGAACAGGATCCCATTTGGCAGAAAAGTCAAATAATGTGAAATAATCATTGCTCTTATTAGTCATGTGTTTGGTGGGTTCTACATCAATGTTGGATACTTCGTAAACGAAAGGATTTGTTTCAATGGTGAAATTTGTAAAGGCAAAGCAGTTGTCAAAATTCAGTTTGCTTTGAGCTTGAGGATCCATAGGATCTCCATCAAACATAACATCACAAATGTCAATTCCCTCTGCAGCAAGAGCAATGTCGTAACTATCAGGACCAGAACACATTGCAAAAAGATATCCACCGCCAGAAACAAAATCTCGTATTCCTTTGGCAACGGCTAATTTCATTTGTGAAACTTTGGCAAATCCTAATTGAGCGGCTCTTTTTTCTTGCTCTTTAACATCATCTTGATACCATTTGGCGTTGCGAAAGTTTGCCCAGAATTTCCCATATTGTCCCGTGAAATCTTCGTGGTGAAGATGAAGCCAATCATATTTTGGAAGTTCACCATGGATGACTTCTTCATCATATATCACTGTATAGGGGATTTCTGCGTAAGTTAAAACTAAAGTAACAGCATCATCCCAGGGAAGTTTGTTTTTGGGCGAATACACGGCGATTTTAGGCTCTTTGGTCAGCCTGACCTCGTTCATATTGTTTTCTACAGCGGATATTTCAGCGAGGATGCTCTGAGCTTGAATGTCTGCTATTACCTGATAGGATACTCCTCGAATAGCACATTCGTTTTCAATATTTGAATTGTATTGGCACATAAAACTACCTCCACGATAATTTAAAAGCCAACTCATATCGATTTGATTAGATACTGCGTAGTATGCTATTCCGTATGCTTTTAGGTGATTTGACTGCTCTAGGTCCATCGGAATAAGGATATACGAAGCAAAGATATTGGAGGTGCTTGCTGTAATTATTAAAATGACGAATATCTTTTTCAAAAATTTCATATTTTTCTCTATTTTCTAATTCGATATTTATATATAGTACCAGATATATCAAGTATATACAGAAAACTGTTTGAGATGTAAAATTCTTTGATGTCTTCTATTTCAGTGGGGATAATGCTTATTTCTAAGGATAAGGTGTCATATTTGTGAATTTTGTTGTTTAGTAAATAATAAATTGCGTTTTTACTTAATTGGGAAGATGTGATGTTGGGAATTGCGATGTGTCTCTCAAATGAGCCAAATTTATCAAAGAAATATAATCCTGAAGGATCGGATAGGAGAATCTTATTATCTAAAAGTGTGGAGATGTGGTTTGGCGAAAAATTCTTGCTGAAATTGCATGGCGTAGAGTGAGTTATATTTAGATCAAAATCTGAAATGATAAGACTCTGAGAAGAAAAATCATATAATGATATTGAATTTGGATTTGAAATAGCAGCCAATGAAACGGAAAAAAGATCTTTATCAAAAATATTTAGAATGTTCCCAACGGGTGTTAGCTTGTTGTCTAATAAAAGTATTGTTCCTGTTTCTTGATAAAAAACTAATATTTTAGAAGGAATACTGGCATCAACGTGAGAAATCGAACCCAAAGAACGATCGCTGTAGGAGGCTGTCAGTTCACCATTTGGAGAGTATTTTTCTAGGATATCACCTCTCCATCCATATAAGTTATCTAATATATCAATTGTAAAATGATCGAATTTCTTATTGATATAAGAAGAACGCTCTTGCGCACAAATGGTGCCAAGAGCGAAGGTGAGTATGAATAAAAGAAGATAATTCTTCATATTTGGTTAGAATTTGCAGCCGATTGTTGCTACAACTCTATGGGTGGTGCTTTTGATTTCAGCTGTAGTATTGCTATATGATCCGGAGAATGAGCAATCGTATAGTGTATATGCGTCATTGCAGTATCGTAGAACGTATGCCAAGTCAGCAAAGAAAACTTTGGATCGGAATCCAAAACCTATTGACCCATAATGAGCTGAGGCATTGAATGTCGTGTTGCTTGTGCCGCTTGATTTCAAGTATGGCGAAGATTTGTAGTTGTACCCGGCGCGTAAAGCGAAATGGGAAGAAAGATTCACTTCACCTCCTACACGGAAAGTGTGGCAGGCACCGTATCGGTTGCGAATGTCTTCATTCTCAAAGGTGAAACTATAGTCATTAGCTAATAGAGTAGCCATACCATAGTCGCTCATTTCGTATTCTGCATCGATAAAAGCACGTTTGTTGATAATAAATGAAAGACCGGCATTGAATCTAAAAGGAGTAGTCAGAGAGAAATTGTACTTGCTGTCGTAACTTCCCTGCTGGTTGTTTGCTCCGACCCAGTAGGAAATCATTTCTCTAGAGTATGAATCCCTTATTTTCCAATAATAGGTAGGTGTTTGAATCGCAAAATTGAGTCTTAAAAAGTTGACGGGTTGGTAAATAATACCGATTTTCGCATTGATGCCGGCCCCTCTGTCGTTTTGGTGTGTTATTACAGAGTAATCTGTGATTCCTTGAATAGGGGCACCGTCAGCAGCTATTTCAGAGAAAGATGTGTGTTCTGTATAATCCAAAATAGGGATTCCGATACCTCCACCAATGTAGAGCTTGTCGTTATAGTTGCCACCAAAAGTGATTGTCATTTCATCGATAGCACCAGATTGTTTGACAACGGCGGTCTGCTCCAAATCTTTGTCATGGAAAGGACTAAAATATAGAGAATTATATCCGCGTACTGTGTCGATAAGCCAACTGTCCCAAGCAATGTCAGCATCATAAGTGAGGTTCTGATATGATGTCCCATTTGCGGAAGCGAGAATAGGATCTATAAAGGAGGAGTGGTTTGGCCCTTGTGCGCGGAAAACATTGTTGAAATCCATAATTCGATTGTAACCAAAGGCAAATTGCCACGTCTTCCATTCTGAGTTCGCTATGGGATTAGCAATAACTAAACCGCATTGGTTAACAGTGTATTTCGGATTTTGAGTGTAGCTGTTTGTACCATTATAAAGTGTGTTGTCCTTGTAAAAGGATAATGTCATAGGAGTGAAGGAAAATTCGTGTCTTTTGTAGAGACCTACGGCTGCGGGATTATAGCTCAATGCGGAAAACTCTCCACCGGTTGCACCGAATGCGCCGCCTGCTCCCAAATATCGGGCTGTACCTGTATAGTCAATTTGGGAAAAACGAAAAGCTTCGTATGACCCTTGCGCAAATATTGAAAATGATGCGCTTATGAATAGGACGATGAACCAAATTTTTTTCATAGGAGTTTGTTTTAGAGTTGAAAATTATCTGTGACTGCTGCTGCGAGAAGAACTACTGCTATGGGATGAACCAGACGAATAGGAACCGCTGCTATGATATGAACTGCTTGACGAACTGGGTCTGGAGTATGAAGAAGAGGACGAACTTGGACGCGAGTATGACGAAGAACTTGTTCTTGGTGAAGAAGTTGAACTCGGCCTTGAATATGAACTGCTAGATGAGCTTGGTCGAGAATAGGATGACGAACTCGGCCTGTAGTTTGAAGAACTGGAACTAGGTCTTGAGGATGATGTTGAACTTGGTCTTGAATAAGAATTGTTGGATGAACTTGGATGAGAATAGGATGAACCTTGTCTGGAAGGTGATGAAGAGCTTGAGTTTGGATGAGCGTAAGATGAACTTTGTCTGTTTGTTGAATTTTGAGAATTGGGTCTGTTGACCGATGAGGATGATTGAGTTGGACGGGTATATGAGGAATTATTAGTGTTAATTGTTCTAGAAATAGTGACAGGCTTGTTATTTGAAGGAGTGTTGGACTGAACTGATGTGCTTTGGGAAGCGGAGGTAGGTCTGGTAGTAGAAATAGTATTGGGCTTCGAAGCCGTTGTGGGTGATATTGTACTTTGTTGGGCGGAAGCGTGTGATTCTTGGGCGGTGGGTCTGGTGGATGTCTGGTTGGAAATTGTTGAGGATGTTTGTGTAGAGGGCTTGTTTGTTGAATTAGTGTGGTTTATCGGTGTTGCGTTGATAACACTCGGTTTGTTAGTCGTTTTTGAGGAAGCTGTAGATTGTCCAACTTGAGATGTTGAAGCCCCGCTAGTGGAATAATTGGCTGCTAAATTGTTGTATTGTTGGTTGAAGCTTGTAGGAGAAGATGCTATGGTGGAGTATCTGTTGTCGTTGTCGTTGTTACCGTAGTTAGGATGGTCATAGTCGCTAGGACGATCTCCTCTGTCGGAATTGTTGTAGCCTAAAGATGGGGTGACATTGTTACGATGACCATAATAATAGGAGTTGTTATGGTCGAAATTGTTGTGATAATAATTTACAGCCATAAAGTCATAGTGATGGTTATACCAAGGATTGTAGTATCCCCAATAGCCGTAGTGATAAGGGTTGTAGCAGGACCATCCCCAACCGAATGAAAAACCGTAATCGTACCATCCGTATCCAGAGTAATATGGACGATAATACACTGACGGCCAACACCAATTGTAGCCGAGATAGATACTTAGGCCCCATGAGGAAGGACAACGGTCATACCAATATAAGTTGGTAAAATAGGGATCGTAATACCCCCATCCGCAATAAACGTCACTATGAAAACGGCGTATTCTTGAAGTATAGTAATAATCGTAATAGTCGTCGTCATCATAGTAGGAGTTGTAATTTGAGATGTAAGTGTTCCCATTGGTTGAACCTTCAGAATATTCTATGACCGGTTCGGAAATCCCAGGATAATACGTTTTGGTGTCCAGCAGATTACCTGCTTCATCATACTCGTATATGATGGAATCAGGTTGTAATTCCGTGCTTTTAACTGTACGATTTTGTCTAACATATTGTTCGTCTTGTGATGAAGAATAAATATCATCATAATAGGCAAATGAGCCTGTTGTACAAGCTGTAAGAAGACAAATCATTGAAAATAAGGTGATTAAAAATAGTTTTTTCATAAGTTCCTCCTTATATCTTTTATTTTCGTATTTTTGCAAATCAGTTTTAATAGACGGCAAAAATACGAAAAAGTTAACTCAATAAAAAAAAATATAATGGCTAAAAATATTTCTACAAGGGCTGAGAATTATTCTCAATGGTATAATGACATTGTTAAACAAGCGGATTTGGCTGAAAATTCATCAGTTAGAGGATGTATGGTGATTAAACCGTATGGCTATGCGATTTGGGAAAAGGTTCAATCCACATTGGATAAAATGTTCAAGGACACAGGACACGTAAATGCATATTTCCCGATTTTTATTCCAAAATCTTTCTTTAGTCGTGAAGCAAGTCACGTTGAAGGCTTTGCGAAGGAGTGCGCGGTTGTCACACATTATCGATTGAAAAATGATCCTAATGGAGCAGGAGTCGTTGTTGATCCTGATGCGAAATTGGAAGAAGAATTGATTGTGCGTCCCACATCTGAAACGATTATTTGGGATACGTATAAAAACTGGATCCACTCCTATCGCGATCTCCCAATTCTTTGTAACCAGTGGGCAAATGTTGTCCGTTGGGAAATGAGAACCCGATTGTTCCTTCGCACGGCTGAATTCTTGTGGCAAGAAGGCCATACTGCTCATGCCACTAAGCAGGAAGCAATAGAAGAGACAGAAAAAATGCTTCACGTCTATGCGGATTTTGTGGAGAATTTTATGGCAATTCCTGTCGTTCAAGGAGTTAAATCCCCAAATGAACGTTTTGGAGGAGCTTTGGATACATATTGTATTGAAGCACTCATGCAAGACGGTAAAGCTTTGCAAGCCGGTACGTCACACTTCCTGGGCCAGAATTTTGCGAAAGCATTTGACGTCAAATTCTTGAATAAAGATAATCAACTTGATTATGTTTGGGCTACTTCATGGGGCGTCTCAACTCGATTAATTGGAGCCTTGATTATGACGCATTCTGATGATAATGGCCTCGTCCTTCCGCCGAATCTTGCTCCTATTCAGGTGGTTATAGTTCCGATTTATAAAAATGAAGAACAACGGCAAGCCATTGCCGATAAGGTCCAGCCTTTAATCGAAAAATTAAAAGAACTGAATATAACTGTTAAATTTGATAATGACGATTCCAAACGCTCAGGCTGGAAATTTAATGAGTATGAGTTAAAAGGTGTTCCTGTACGTGTCGCAATCGGACCTCGAGATTTGGAAAATAATGATGCTGAAGTCGCCCGTCGTGATACTCTTGAAAAAGAAGTTGTCCCATTTGACAATTTGATTGAATATATTCAAAAACTCTTAAAAGATATTCAAAAGAACTTGTTTGATAAGGCTTTGAAATTCAGAGAGGAAAATACACGAAAAGCTGATACATGGGAAGAATTTGTCGATTTGTTGGATAATCATCCCGGATTTATTTATGCTCACTGGGATGGAACTCCAGAAACTGAAGATAAAATCAAGGAATTAACGAAAGCTACAATTCGTTGCATCCCCTTCAATAATCCTTTAGAAGAAGGAAAGTGTATTTTGACAGGCAAACCTTCAAAACAACGCGTTCTATTTGCTAGATCTTATTAGTGTCATGGACGAACGACTTATTGCATTTCAACGTTTGTTGGATATTATGGACGAATTACGTGCTAAATGTCCATGGGATAGTGTGCAGACTTTTGATACATTAAGATGCCTGACTATTGAGGAAACATACGAACTTTCTGAAGCTATAGTTGATAAAAACTATAGTGATATGTGTAAGGAGTTGGGTGATTTGATGTTGCATATAGTCTTTTATTCTAAGATCGCCTCTGAGGAAAAACTGTTTGATATTGCTCAGGTACTGAATCAGTTGTGTGAAAAACTGATTCGGAGGCACCCTCATATATATGGTGAAGGTGAAGCGCAAGATGCTCAGCAAGTTCATGAAAATTGGGAGAAAATCAAACTTCAGAAAGAAGGTAATCGTTCTGTGTTAGGAGGCGTTCCTAAAAGTGCTCCTTCTATAGTAAAGGCATACCGAATTCAGGAAAAGGCTAATGGAGTTGGCTTTGATTGGCACAACAAAGATGAAGTATGGGAAAAGGTTCAGGAAGAAATCAACGAATTCAAAGCTGAAGAGAATGTGAATCCGTTAAGAGCGGAAGAAGAATTTGGAGATGTACTGTTCTCCTTAATCAATTATGCTAGATTTATACACATTAATCCTGACGATGCTTTAGAAAAAACTAATCGAAAATTCATCAGACGTTTCCAATATATGGAAGAGAAATCGAAAGAAGCAGGACAAAAACTGACAGATTTGTCTTTGGAAAAGATGGAAATCTTATGGCAGCAAGCAAAAACAATTGAAAATGAAGAATAATTATAAAATAGTATATATAATATTATTGTTGTTGGTTGTTCTTTTAGTTCAACATAACTGTACTTTTGCTCAAAAACCTTCTAAAGTCGCGAATCTGTGTTCAAAAGCCGAGCAGCTGATTAATAACAGGGATTTCGAAAAGGCTTTGACTTTGTTGAAACAAGCAAAATCAAAAGATCCAAATTATGCTGACATATATATATTAATGGGTGATATCTACAATTTCACCTTGAACTCTGATTCCGCAGTTTCTTGTTATAACAAAGCAATTGAGCTTATTGGAAGTCCTAATCCGATGTTGTATTTTATTGCCGCCAATGAAGGATTAAAATGCGGTCAATATCAGGATGCCCTCAAAAATTACGAAATATTTTTACAAAAGGGATTGCAATATACGGATGTGCTCGCTGATGCTCAAAAAGGAATTGCCAATTGTCGTTTTGCAATTGATGCAATGCGAAATCCAGTAAAGTTTCAACCGGAGAATTTAGGAAACAACATCAATTCAGAGTGGGATGAATCGTTGGCTTCCTTGACGGCCGATGACCAAATGCTGGTCTTCACAGTTAATCGCCCGAAAGACAAAAACACAATTTGCGCTTTTTGTTTAAATGAGGAAGACTTGTATTTTTCAAATCAAGTTTCAGATAATTGGCTGCCGAGAACTGCTTTTGGCCAGCCTATCCGTTCGAGCTATAATGAAGGTGCTCAATGCATCTCTCCAGACGGTTTGTATTTGTTATATACAATTTGTAATTCTGATTTTGGGATGGGGAGCTGTGATTTGTATTGGTCTAAGAAAATTGGGAATAAATGGTCGCGCCCGAGAAATTTTGGCGCTCCAGTGAATACAAACGCATGGGAATCACAACCCTCTATGGCACCTGACGGTAAAACAATCTATTTTGTCTCTTCCCGTGCCGGTGGATATGGCGGAATGGATATCTGGAAAACTACGATGACCTCCGAAGGTGCTTTCACGGTGCCTGAAAATCTTGGTCCCACAATCAATACCCCTGGTGATGACGCGGCACCGTTCATTCATAGCGATGGAAAGTCTCTCTATTTTGCTTCTAACGGTCGAATTGGTATGGGAGGCTATGACTTATATTATTCCACTATGCAGGAAGATGGCTCTTGGAGTGAACCTAAAAATTTGGGATATCCAATCAATACTTCTGCTGATGAAATCAATATATTCATCAACGCTTCTGGTACAAAAGCCTATATGGCTTCTGATAAAAATGATGGCTTTGGCGGACTAGATCTCTATTGCTTCGATTTAGATGAAACACTTCGCCCTACTCCTGTCACCTTCATCAAAGGTATAGTCAAAGATGCTTATAGTGAGCAGCCGTTGCGAGCCACAATTGAAATGGTTGACCTTCTTACAAAACAAGTCCTGACTTCTACACAGTCAGATGAACAAACGGGAGAATATTTGGCTTGCATCCAAACAGGCTCGAATTTGATGCTGAATGTGTCGCACCCAGACTATCCGTTTTACTCCGAAAACTTCCAAGTGGAAAAATCCTATACGGAATTGTCTCCCTTTGAAAAAGATATTCTACTCCAAAAAGCTGATGTCGGAACCGTGGTCGTCCTAAAGAACATATTCTTTGATTTTGACCGCTCTGATTTGCAACCCGTTTCCTTTGTCGAATTGGACAGACTGGTCGCATATCTTGAACACAATTTGGTCAAAATTGAAATTGGCGGACATACGGATAATCAGGGTGGGGAAGCGTATAATGACAAATTGTCCCAAGACAGAGCAAAAGCGGTTTATGACTATTTGGTTTCACGAGGCATCCCGGCCGAGCGTTTGAGCTATCGCGGGTATGGAATGAGGAATCCGATTTCGGATAATAGCACGGAGGAAGGACGAGCGGCTAACCGACGGACAGAATTCAAGATTATACAATAATATTTATATGCCTATTCCTTGTGAATAGGCATTTTTGTATGTATTGATGCGAAAACTGCATCCTTTTATTATGTCAATAAGATGATGATTCAAAATTATTAAAAAGGCGATGTTTATATCAAATGCCGAAAGTTTTTAATGTAATATATTGAAAATGTGTTATATATAAATTTTTGGATGTCGATATATAGTGCTTGTCGCCAGTGTTGACAGATGGTGCAAGGTATATTGTCAGAAAAAAAAACAAAAAAAAAATAGAAATATGATAAGTGTAAAAAAAAAAATGTATTTTTGCAAGTTGAATTTTTAGTGAAGTGTATAATAGTGTATAATCTTAAAAAACAACTAGATAGAAAGAAAAATAGGAAAAAATATAATTAATAACAATCAAAAAAAAACAGTATGAAAAAACTATTATCAATTTGCTTCTTAAGCATCGTCCTTGTGCTAGCGGGCTTTACGTCCAAAGCGCAAACGACGAATTGCTGTTTCTGGCTGGAAAACATGCAGCCTGAAACATTGCAAGACATCTCCAACTTGGGGATTGAGCCTGGGACAGCTGCGCTTCTCCCAGGACACGGCAATGAGTTAGTGTTGAATAACACGTTGTCTCCTGTTATCCATGCCGGTCAAACTGATGTGTATAAAATACATTTCAGCGGCTGCGATTATGGTAAGGTTTCCTTTGAATGGAAACTCTATCGTGATGGTCAGTTGGTAAATGACGACTTGGAACGCTACGCCGACATTAGCATTTACACACGCTACAACCGATTAAATAACACAGAAAGCATCGCTGCAACCTGTGGCTATTTGGCTTGGTTGGGTGGTAAAGTAAATGGTGATGGTGTATGCCATACAACGGATAATTATCCTAACAGATGCGCTGGTGGCTATCCTGGCGCTTATGAAGAGCAAGAATTTGCTCCGTATTCTGATTGGGGTATGGGCTACACTAGTTTAGGTGGTCAATATGCATTTGACTATTTTTATGCTTCCTTCTTGCAAAACACTGAAAATATCGTAGTTGTCAATTGGAAACAAGTTGGTACGTATTCTTTGGTTATTGGAGTTCGTCAAAGAACAGATGGTACTGATTTCAATTTTATTGATGATAAAGGTAATATTATGGGTGGTCACCAAAGTTGCTGTGGCCAACTCCTCGCCCAAGACTCTCTCCACTATCTTGTAACTACTACTTCCCAAAAAGCTGTTTGTGACGGCTCTACTTATGAATATGGTAATCCTGCCGCTATCTACTCTGAAGAAGGCCAATACAATGTCCTCTTTGGTGAATATACTTGCGACCACTGGGAAATTGACCATATTGACGCTCTCTCTTTCTACACTCGTATCAATCCTGATATCGTTGCTAATAACGCTACCATCTGTGTGAACGAACCGTTCACCGCTGAAGACCTCGCTGCTTTGGCTCCCGCTGTTGAAACTGACGCTCCTGGTCTTATCGATTATAAGATTTTCTGGAAGAAAGAAGGTGATGCAGCTTTCACTACTACCGTTCCCGTCCCTGATTTCCGTACGGTAGGTACTACTACTTATTATGTATATCAAGAAAACCATTACGATGCTGTAACTGGTGATGACTTCACCTGCTCCGGTGCTGTTGATACAATCACTTTCAAAGTTCTTCCTGTTATTGCTCCGCTTTTGGATAACACAGAAATCGCATACGAATACTGCAATGAAACAATTGATTCCAATAGCACTTTAGTTATTAAGGCTAAACTTAATAATGATGCTGAAAACAATTGTGCTGATCATATCCATTGGTTCAAAGGCGCAAGCAATACTGGTCATTACTATGATGGTGCTGCTTATACTTTGAATCTCATTGACCTTTATGACAACAATAATAATAAAGAAGTCGTTTTCACTGCATATTCATTCGATGCTAGTACAGAAACTTATTCCAATACAGGTGTAAGCGTAACAATCAATTTCTGGAAAACTCCTGAATTACGTGCTGAACGTACAACTGAAAGCTATGTTGAATGTCCTCATACTCAAGGTCTCGAATTGAACAGCAATTTCACAAGTTCCAACTTCAATGACAATGATCTTGATTGGACTTTTGCTTGGAAGAAAAATGGTACTAATATCAATACAACCGATGAAGACATTGTCGTAGTCGCTCCTGGTTGTGGCGAAACCGATACCTATACAGTAACGGCTTCTGTCGTTTCTGAACATGGTTGTGTAAATGAAATTACACGTTCTTTCACAGTTTCTGGTTTGGATACAGTTGCTCCTGTTATTGCATGGAATGCTTCATTCAACGCTAATGTTGAAATGGAAGGTTGTGACTTCAGTGTTCTTCCTGCTGCTATGTCATTGGCTCAACTCAAAGACAATGCACGTATTACTGATAATTGTGACAACAATATTACAGTTTACTCTGTTACCGAAGATACTATTGCTTACGCTACTTGCGAAAAACAATATAGAAGATCTTATAATGTAACTGATGAATGTGGTAACGTTTCCAATGTTATTTCACAAATCTTCACAGTTAAAAACAACAATGTTCCTGCTATTGATGGTGAAGTTGTTATTCTTCAACCTGTACGTCCGTTGAACAACAATTGCGAAAGCAATCTTTATACATACGCTGAACTTCTCAGCTTCTTCAACCAAAACTTCAATGTGACTGCTACTTGTCCAGGCACTCGCCATGAAGCTCCGTTGTTCTACCTTGATGCAAACAAATCTGTTGTTGCTGATAGCAATACAAACATTTTCGCTAATACTGATTTAGTAACTGTTTATGCTCAAGTTAAAGACGAATGCGGCCATTCTTCTGCTGTTGTTCCTGTATTCAATTTGTACAAACCCGCAGAGATGACAATCGAACATGCATTTGATCATGTTACTGAACTTTGTAATACAGAATCTGCTCAAATCTATTTCGATTCTTTGTTAATCCAAAATGGTCTTGTTCCTTATAATTTTGTTTGGAGCCAAACTCCTGCTTCCCAATGTAACATTAACGTCGCTGAAGATAATGTTCATATTACCGTATCTCCTGTTAGAGGCGGTGAATTCAACACTTCTTCTCAATTCATAATGACAGTTACCGATGCATACGGTTGTGTTGCTACTGATACTTCAAATGCTATCCATTTCTACGCTCTTCCTGATGTTACTATCGTTGAACGTTCAGATAATGATGATTATCCTCATGTCGGTGAACCTATCGTTGTTTGCCCGACATTCGGTCACTATCAATTGATTACTGTTGATAATGCTAATCTCCCTGACTCTATAGATCAAAACCTCACCTATTCTTGGAGTGGTGAAGCTATTGACTATACTTCTACTAATAGAACTTCTTTCATTGCTGTTAACCATAACAAATGTGATCAAGACTATACTGTTTATGTTGAAGTAACTAATAAGAAAGGTTGTAAAGCAACAGCTGAATACTTTATTGTTGCTCGTGATACCGTTGCTCCCGCTATTACACTCAATATGCCCACAGATACTATTCGTAATTTGAATAATTGTAGAATTGTAATTCCTGACTATACATCCTTATTCAATGCTAATACTGTTAGCGATAAATGTTGGTCTATGGAAGACATCGTTGTAACTCAAACTCCGGTTGCTGGTACTATCGTTGCTGAAAATACAGATGTTGTTATTACAGTTGCTCCTAAGTGTGGCCCTGCTGCATATTATACTATTAGAGCTTGCTTCCCAGAACCTAGAATTGCTACTGAAATTTCTGCTACTGTTAATTACGCTTGTTATCCTTACGAAACTGTCCTTTCTACCACAACGACTAATGCTGCTGGTAATGTAACAGTTAAATGGGATGGCACCACTATTGCTAATACACTTACTGTTAATCCTACTGAAACTGAAAATCTTGTTCATAATGTTGTTGTTACTGATGAGAATGGTTGTCAAGCTTCTGCAGATTATACTTTAGTTGTATTCCACAAACCTGTGGCTGCTGATGTTAAAGTTGAATCTACTCCTAATAATTATTGTGATAATGAACATTCTAATGCAACTTATACAGTTACAGCACTTAATCCTGAAATCGTAGGTGTTAGAGTAAGTGGTACAACAGAATGGAATACTCTTCCTTATACAGTGAACAATGTTGCTGTTGGTACTTATTATTTTGATTTGTTAACTGTACATGATTGTATTTCTGAATCTATTACCTCTGTTGAAGTTCTTAGAGATACTGTTGATAATCAAGTTTCTCTTGACCTCCGTGTAATTACCGATAATGCTAACTGTGTTGCTCCTTGGAGTGGTTCTATCAGAGTTGTAAATCCTATTGACGGATACGTTTATCATATTTCTGAAGGTGCCGAAAATTCTGGTAATCAAGTTATTACTTATCAATCATCCTCTCTCAGTCCGCTTACTTTCAACTTCTTGTTCAGTGATACCTATACTGTAGATATCGTTTCTACTTTCAATTGTCACTTTACAACTGATCCTATTGTAGTTGCTGATCATCGCGAAACTCCAGTTATTCCTCAAATTAGTACTGATGCAGTTACTAATTGTGTAAACCACAATGGTATTATTACTCTCTCCAATACCCGTGCTGATTATGACTATACTATCAATAATATTACTCGTCGTGGTAATGGCAATGTTCTTGTATTTGGTAATCTCAATCCTGGCGAATATACTTTGACAGTTGTTTCTCCTTATACTCATTGCTCTAATTCTTCAGTTATCACTGTTGAGGATAATTCTCATGCTCCTATCGCAGAATTTAATACTACACATAATAATTATTGTGTCAATGGTAATGGTACTCTTACTGTTATCAATCCTAATGCAAGTTTTTCTTATACTTTTGTTGGTCAAACAAAGTCTGGTTCTGTTGTTGAATTCACTGGTTTGGCTGCAATGATTGACACATTGTACGTTGTAGATAACAACACCAATTGCAGAAATCAATATCAAGTTTCTATTAATGATTCTCTTACATATCCTACATTTGATTCTCTTGAAGTCACCACAACTCCTCGTACTGTTTGTAATGGTACACCTGATGGTTCTATTATGATTACTGAAGCCAATGGTTATACCTACACTGTTAAATTTATCGATGAAGTTGTTAATATCCTTAGCAACCTCGATGCTGGTGTATATACTATCATTAAACGTAATATTGTTACTGGTTGTGAATCTGATACAACTGTTACTGTTGAATATGTTAGACCTCAAGTTGCACTTGGACTTACCTCTACAAAGGACGTTGATTGTTCTGAAATAGGTACAGCAGTTATTACTCCGACCCTTACACCTAATGTCGCTGCTACTTTCGCTGTTACTTCCAATGAAGAATCCTTCAATCTCGATGGTTTGAATCCAGGTATTTATCATGTTGTTGCTACTGTTACCGAGACTGGTTGCGAATATGAAGCTGATGTTGAAGTAGAATCTGATTTCACATATCCTGTTCTTGAAGTTTCTTCTACTCCTAACTATATGTGTACCAATGATAAGAATGGCGCTATTACAGTTCTTGACACACAAACTGTTAAGAATTATCATTCTATCCTCTACTCTTTGAATGGTGTTGCTAATGCTTCTTTCACTGGTTTGAATAGTGGTGTTTATACGATTGTTGCTACTACAGACAACCATTGTGTAGTCGAAGCTCAAGTTGCTGTGGTTGATAGCGCGTTCATCGTTCGTAAATTTGAAGTTCTTCCGAACTCTATGTGTAATCCTACCGTAAGCCGTCCGGGTAATGGTTCTATTCAAGTTCTTAAACCTGCTGCAGCTACTTGTGACTACATTTTCTCATATCTTAATGGCCAAGGTTATGATGTTGATCATTTTGATCCTATCGATTTTACAAAATTTGATTTGAAGGATGGTCTCTACCGTATCCAAATTACTGACAATTTGACTGGTTGTACTTCTGATGATACTGTTGAAGTTCCATTCACCCCTGTTCCTGTTAAAATTGATTCTATTAGCTCTACTCCTGATTATCTTTGTACAGGTGCTAATGGTTCAATTTATGTACACGCTACTTGTGAAAACGCTTCTGCTGTTCTTGAATACTCTTTGGATGGTCAGAACTTCCAATCTTCTAATATATTCAGTAACATTGAAGCTGGTACATACTTTGTTACCGTTAAGAACATAACAACTAATTGTGTTTATCCTAGCATTGCTTCTGTAGAAGTTGAATCTGACGTTTACCAAGTTAATATTCAATTCAACAATAAAGTAAATACTGCTTGTGATTCTACTATGTTCAATGGTGAAGTTCATGTTTCCGCTGCTTACGTTAATTCTGCCCTTGGTGAAGGTAACTTCTCTTATTCTATTGATGGTGGTTCTTTCACAGGCCTTGGTGAAGGTAATTATGATGTAACTGTTACTGATAATAATACCGGCTGCGTTTATTATGCTGTTGCAGAAGTTATTAATGACAACGAATACACACCTGTTGTAACTATCGCTGCTTATAATCGTAACCAAAATCCTGAAGATTATCACTTCTGCTATGGTCAACAAGATGGTTATATGATTGCTTCTGCTGAAACTTCTTTGGAAGGTGATATTAATTTCACATACGAATGGTCTTCTTCTTGTAATCACATCACTCCTAATGGTGCATGGACCAATATTTATGCTGATCAAGCATTCTGCTGTACTTATACTGTTAAGGTTACAAGTAATCTTACAGGTTGTACAAAGACTGAACAAGTTAAGGTTTGTATTGATACATTACCTGCTGTACATTTCTTCTTTATTGGCGAAGGTATGCATCAAACTTCTTCTACTCCTAATGCTACTTATGAAAATTGTCAAAATAAAGAATTTACATTCGGTATTGATGATCCTGGATTCCAAACTATCACTTGGACTAACTCACACGTTGGTACTGAAGCTTCATTTGTTGTAGCTGCTAATTCTCTTGAACTTGGACAATCTTCATTCTGTGTTAAGGTTGTTGACAACAATGGTTGTGCTTATGGTCCTATCGCTGCTAATGTTGTTACTATTCCTATCGCTCATAGCACACAAAACATTACTGTTTGCAACGAATATCATTACCAAAGCGATCGTATCGATACTACTTTCAGATATGTAGCTGGTGGTTCGAATAATCATACTTTGATTGATACATTCGCTGCTGCAAATTCTTGCGATAGCATTGTTACTTATAATATCACAATTAATACCGATCCTACTATTGTGAGCAATATTGATGCTGACCTTGCTGCAGCTCATTGCGCTGGTACTTCTATTATTGAAGCAGGTTTAGGTTATGTTGCTTCTGATGCAGAAAATGCAGGCTGGCGTCTGGTTGAAAGTGATTCTTTATTATCTCATCGTAATGGTGATGCATTTGATCCTACTGATGCCCTTACTGAAGATATGAACGGTAAGTATGTATTTGCTTATGCTTCTAACAGCTGCAACATTGTTGTGACTTCTCCTGTTCAATTGCATGTTACCAATGCTCCTACATTGGCCGATCAATACAAGACTTTGTTTGATACTACAGTTTGTGCTGGAAGTAGTGTTCCTTTCGCTGCTCCTGCTTATGCTAATGTTAACTGGCATAATAGTGTTGGTACAACATTCTTCCAAGTTTCTGCTGACAATGCTGCTACTTGGGCTGAAGTTACTCCGACCACTACTTTGAATTATGGTTTTGATTATCAATTCCGTTTCGTTGCTGGTAATATGTGCGATACAGTTGTTCTTGACGGTCCTGTTACTGTTACAGTAAATGACGTTCCAGTCGCTACTGTTCATACCTTAGCTGCTGATACTGTTTGCAATGGTACTGTTAAAGACTTTGTTGCTCCTACTATTAATTGGAAGGGTAATCAAGGTCGTGAGAAATTCCAAGTTTCTGTTGATGGTGCTGATTTTGTTGATACTACCGCTTCTATCACATTTACATTTGGTCACACTTATAGCGTACAATATGTTGCAGAAAACAAATGTTCTGAGTTCACAGTTGTTGACGGTCCTGTAGCTATCAAGGTTAATGACAAACCTGCTTTGAATGGTCGTCCTACTATGACTGATCAAGTAGTTTGTAACAATGGTACTGTTACTTTCGTTGCTCCTTCTGTTAATTGGAATGGTGATGAAGGTACGGTTAAATTCCAAGTCAAAGTTGGTGATACCGAATGGGCTTCCTGGACTAATGGTTCTTCATTCGCTTATGGTAATTCTTATCAAGTTCGTTATGTTGCTACAAATATGTGTGGTACCGACGAATTGATTGATGGTCCTGTTACAATTACTGTTAACAATTCCCCTGTTATTTCTGCTAATCCTACAAATGATACTCTTTGTAATGGTGAAGCATTCACATTCGCTGCTCCTTCTATTAATTGGCGCGGTGATGAGGGTGATAGTATTTTCCAAGTTAAGGTTGGCGAGGGCGATTGGGCTACAACCACAGAACTTTCTTTGAATGTAGTTTATGGAAATGTTTATCAAGCTCGTTTCATTGCTTCTAATACTTGTGGCAACGATACTGCTCTTATCGCTACTGCTTCTGTAATTGCTAAACCTGCTATTAACATTGTTGCTGAACAAAATGATACATTGTGCGCTGGTTCTGATTTCACTCCTGTTATTCCTTCAGTTAACTGGAATGATAATGAAGGTACTACAGAACTTCAAGTTAAGGTTAATAGTAATGCTTGGGTTCCTAGTGCTGCTACTGTAACTGTTGCTTATGGTAATGTTTATGATTTCCGTCTTATCGCTCTTAACGATTGTGGTAATGATACTGTTGCTGTTGCTCATGTTACTGTAACCGATCAACCTACTGCAACAAATACACTTGAAAATAAGACTGCTTGTGCTGGTGAGTCTGTTACTTTCACAGTTCCTGCAGTTGATTACCATGGCGCTAACGGTACTGCTCAATTCCAAGTCAAAGTTGATAATGGTGCTTGGACTGCTTGGACTAATGGTTCTTCATTCGAATACGGTCATACTTATCAAGTACGTTACGTTGCTAAAAACGCTTGTACTGATAATGAAATGATCGAAGTTGTTGCTCCTGTCACTGTTACTGTTAATACAAAACCTGAACGTGATGGTGAAGCTACCTTGGCAGCTGATACTGTTTGTGCAGGCATTACTTCTTTCACAGCTCCTGCTGTTGAGTGGAATGGTGACGAAGGTACTGCTACTTTCCAAGTTAAAGTTGGTGCTTCTGATTGGGGTGATACGACTGCCAATATCGACTTCGAATATGGTATTTCTTATCAAGTTCGTTATGTAGCTACTAATGATTGTGGTTCTACCGTAATTGATGGACCTGTTTCTATTAATGTTAGAACACTTCCTTCTATTACCGGTACTTTGTCTGCAGCTGATTTCACAGTTTGCGATGGTCAAGGTCTCTTTACTTTGAATGCTCCTGCTTACACAGTTGGTAATAATGCTACTGTTCTCTCTACTTCTTGGCAGATTTGTAAGAATGATGCTTTTGAAGTTATTAATCCTGAAACTAAGTATGATTTGAGCTACAATGGTGCAGTTGCATATTATATTGTTGAAAACGAATGTGGTTTCGATTCCGTTTCTGTTGCTATTACTGTTAACGCAATCCCTGTTCCTTCTGTTTCTTCTGATACTTCAATTTGCCAAGATGGTACTGCAATTTTAACAGCTACACCGGGCTTCATTTCTTACAAGTGGTTTAACGGTCAAACAGCTGTTACTGATGCTACTCCTTCTAATGTTTATGCATTCAATCCTGTTGCTGAAGGTGCTTATCATTTCACTGTTGAAGTTGTTGATGCTAATGGTTGCGTTTCTACTGAAACTCTTAACGGTTCTACAGATCCTCGTACTTTTGCAGTTAATGATGCTGTTACAGTTGTTGTTACTGGTATGCCTGGTTTCATCTTCACGCACAATGGTCAAGAAACTCACTACTTCGAGGCTACTACAGCTGATCAAAACTCCCAATATACTTGGATGATTTCCAATCCTTGTGACTATAACCGTGATCAACTCGTTTTTGTAGATTTTGACATTTACTATAATGGTGAGTTGATTGATAATGATAGCATTGGTGAATATATTGTTGCTATGGATGCTGATCCTAGTCTTTTCTATGAAGATCTGTATGTTACTTCTGATTCAATTAATTGGATAACACCTGATAGAGTTGATAAAAACTTTGTGACTCGTTACAATTCTTCTAATTCCAATAATACGGATCTTTATGCTAATCATTTCCCGATTGGTACAATGAACATTAGTACTGTTGCTTTTGACGACTATTATCTCCACTTCTTGACAAATCGCCCGGTTTATAAGACGATTAACCAATTCAAGAAACCTGGTGTGTATAAAGTTGTTTATACTTTGGTCGCTACAAGCCATGTTGATACATTAAACCACAGATATTATAATGAAGATCTTGGTGCAGTTTTGCGTATTGGTGGTCATAACTCAGTTACTACTCCGGTTACTTTCACTAATCTTGCAGTTGACGAAATCATTATTAATGTAACAGGTGACAATATTGTTATTCCAGAAGAAGATCCTAACGACGAACCTCAGGTTGTTGTTGATGAAACTTCTATGAAGGTTTATCCTAACCCTGCAGAAAATGGTCGTACAATCAATGCTGAAATCTTTGGTATTTCTGGTAATGTTGTTGTTAGAATTGTTAACCTCACAGGTAATACAATTGCTCAAGAATCTATCGTTATCCCTGCTGGTAACCAAGTTTACAACTACACTACTGTTCTTAATAACCTTCCTGCTGGTCAATATTTCATCTATGTACAAGGTGAAGAAAACAAAGCAAGACTTACTAAGAAACTTGTTATTACGAAATAGTATTAAACTATAATAACTCAAGGGAGTTGTGCCTTAAACACACAACTCCCTTTTTTTTTCTTTTACTATGTCTTTCAAGAAAAGGTTTTTATTGGATATTTTTCGTCACTACAAAGGTCGGCTGCTTTGTGTTTTCATACTCAATCTACTTTCCGTTGTATTGACTATTTTTGTTTTTTTGATGATAGAACCTTTTTGCAGATTGCTTTTTTATGGCGATGTCCAACATTTGAGCCCTGTCTCCTCTTTCGCCGTTTCCCTTCTTTCTTCTCTTTTTTCATTTAGTACCATTGGCAACTCTATTGCCGTTCTTATTGCCTTTTCCATTTTACTGTATTTCCTGAAAACTGTTTTTGCATACGCTGCCCAATGGGTCATGGCACATATTCGAAGTGATGCTATTTACGATTTGCGTAATCAGTTGTTTCATAAAATTCTTACTTTGCCCATTGGCTATTTTACCGCCCAACGTAGAGGCGATGTGGTCTCCTGTGCGGTTAACGACACGCAGGAAGTCGAATTTACTATTTTGAATTCCATTAGGCAATTTATGACGGAGCCTATTTCCGCTTTGATTTATCTTGCCTTTTTATTTTATCTTAGTCCTAAGCTTACCTTGTATTCTTTATTGCTGCTCCCTGTCACTTTTTTAATAATTGGTCGTTTGGCTTCTTCTCTCCGTAAGAGTGCGCGCGTGTCAAAGCAGCGGTTGGGTTTGCTTTTGTCTCACGTTGAAGAGACATTAAGCGGCCTCAGAGTCATTAAATCCTTTAATGCTCAATCTACTTCAGAAAGAGTCTTTCATGACTTAAACGACAACTTTACCGAAACCCAAACCGGCATTTACCGGCGTATTGAACTCTCTTCTCCTTTGAGTGAGTTCTTGGGCGTTACTGTTGTTATGATTGTTTTGATTATTGGCGGAACAATTGTGCTGAATGCCAATACATTTCTTACGCCGGCACTGTTCATCACTTATATTGCACTATTTTCTCAAATCATTAACCCAATAAAGAATTTTTCTACGGCTTTTTCTAATTATCGGCGCGGCCAGGCTGTTCTTGAACGTATTGATTCAGTTTTGTCTGCTGACGAAATTATTCTTCAACCTGCAAATCCTGTTTCCGTTCGTTCTTTTAATGACACTGTCTCTTTTAATCACGTTTCCTTTTCGTATGACGCTGTTCCGGTTCTCTTTGATGTTGATTTTACTATCCATAAAGGTCAGACCGTAGCGCTTGTGGGACAGTCTGGCTCCGGTAAAACTACGCTGGCCGACTTGCTGGAACGTTTTCATGATCCAACCTCCGGGGCTGTCTTTTTAGATGGTGTTGATGTGCGCCAATATGATATTTCTGATTATCGTTCTTTGTTTGCCCTGGTTTCACAGGATGTGGTCCTTTTTAATGACACATTATTCAATAATATAACAATGGGAATGGATGTTGCTGAGTCTGATGTTATGGATGCTGTCAGAATTGCCAATATGGAGGATTTTGTTTTGTCCTTGCCCGATGGTTTGAATTATCGATTAAGTGATAGGGGCTTGAATCTTTCTGGCGGTCAGCGCCAAAGAATTAGTATCGCTCGCGCGGTTTTAAAAAATTCTCCTATTATCATTTTGGATGAGGCTACATCGGCTATGGATACGGAATCCGAACATTTGGTCCAATGGGCGTTGGATAATGCTGTTCGTAATAGAACGGTTCTTGTAATTGCACATCGCTTATCTACTATTCAGAATGCTCATCATATTGTCGTTCTGGATAAGGGGAAAGTTGTTGAACAAGGAACCCATTTGGATCTTTTGAATAAAGACGGCTTATATAAAAAATTAATTCAACTTCAAAATCTTGCTTAATGGCTAAACACAAATTAGAACGATTTGCTGAGAACGAGACTTTTGGAAATCTTTTCCAACGTTCTCATTATGACTGCCAGAATATTCCTTTCCCTTTGAAAGGCAAATGGCATCAGGAATATTTTCATAACGACAATCCGATAGTTTTGGAGTTGGGTTGCGGTAAAGGAGAATATACGATTGCAATGGCGAAGCGCAATCCCGACAGAAATTTTATTGGCGTTGACCGGAAAGGTGCACGTTTATGGCGTGGCTGTAAGGACGCGATTGAAGGCCAAATGGCCAATGTGGCGTTTCTGCGTATAACCATAGACCGCATAGGCTATTATTTTGCTCCGGGTGAAGTGGACGAAATCTGGGTTACTTTTCCTGATCCTCAACTGCAGCACGAAAGACGCCGTCTGGTTTCGCCGCGATTTGTAGGATACTACCGCCAAGTGATGAAAGAGAGTGGGGGAGTCCTCAATTTGAAGACCGACAGTCAGGAACTGTATGAATATGTAATAGAAGTAGCCCCTGAACAGAATTGGCCGATATTGGAAAAGGTGGACGATGTATATAACCAACCTTGCGATCCAATCCTCACGGAAGTCCAAACATTTTATGAGAAGATGTGGCTTTCGCAGGGCAAGCGAATATCCTACGTGAGAATAGGGATTTAGCGTATAAGAATACAGTCGGAAATTATAGAAGAGCCCGCGTAAAGCAAAAACAATGCCATAAAACAAAAAAAAATTTTTTTATTGAACAATCGAAAGAAAAAATACTATATTTGCCAACTTGTTAGAAAATCGGGGCAAGAAATGTCCGAATGTATGGAATGGAAGTTGTAAGTGGTTTGTGTACAATATCTTGTGAACGATTTTTCTTAACAACAAATAGTTGGTATTGAGATTGGGTTTTGGCAAAAATCAAAGAAAAAGTTTCTAAAAATATCGAATAAATAAAATTCAAAGAAAATGAAGATAGTTAATTATTTTAAAGAAATGTATGATGAGCTTGCTCATAAGACGAGCTGGCCCACGATGCAGGAACTTGGAAATAGTGTTGTGGTAGTGTCCATTGCTTCCCTTATCATCGCGTTAATCGTGTTTTTGATGGATGCTATTTTCAATTTGGGAATGGATTTGATGTTCCCGGCTATGTAGTTTTCTTTAATCGTTAGTGTTATATCGAAAATAACTAGTATGGCAGAAGTCGAACGCAAGTGGTACGTGATCAAGGCGGTCACAGGTACGGAGAAGAAAGTCAAGCTGAATATTGAAAATGAAGTCGAGCTTTCCCATCTGAAAGATCTGGTGACGAACGTCTTGATACCTACCGAAAAGGTCTATCACACCACGAAAAATGGCAAGAAGGTCGTTACCGAACGCAACTATTTCCCGAGTTACATCTTCGTAGAAGCAGCAATGACGGGAGAGGTGTTCACAATGTTACTGGAAGTGCCAGGCGTGTTGGGTTTTGTGGGATGCAAACATAAAAGCGATCCTCCAGTGGCCCTTCGTCCGGCTGAAGTTTCCCGCCTGTTAGGTAAAGTTGACGAGCTGCTCTCTCAAGACGAGTCACTCCTCCAACCTTATACGGTAGGCGAGGAAGTCAAAGTTATTGACGGACCTTTCAACACTTTCAACGGTATCATCGAAGAGATAGACACCGAGAAGAAGAAGCTGAAGATTATGGTGAAAATCTTCGGCCGTAAGACCCCGCTTGAGCTGGGCTTTATGCAAGTTGAAAAAATATAACACCGACATAGTTACAAACAATAAAATCAATTAAAAAAATGGCAAAAGAAGTAGCTGGTTTAATTAAGTTACAAATTAAGGGAGGTGCCGCCAATCCGTCACCGCCAGTAGGACCTGCACTAGGTTCAAAGGGCGTGAACATCATGGAATTTTGCAAGCAGTTCAATTCTCGTACACAGGACCTTGCTGGCAAAGTCATCCCTGTAGTGATCACAGTCTATAAGGACAAATCCTTTGACTTCATCACCAAAACGCCGCCCGTTGCTGTCCAAATCAAGGAAGCAGCAAAACTTCAAAAAGGTTCCGGCGAACCTAACCGAAACAAAGTCGGTACCATCACTTGGGATCAAGTACGCAGCATCGCCGAACTTAAGTTACCGGACCTCAACTGTTTCACAGTTGAATCAGCAATGTCCATGGTAGCAGGTACGGCTCGCAGTATGGGTGTCAATGTGAAAGGTGGTCAGAATCCTTTTGAACAGAATTAATAACAAGTAAAAATCAAGAATTCAAATGGCTAAAATATCAAAAAAACGCAAAGAAGCTTTAGCTAAATTTGATAAGAGTAAAGTATATGCTTTGCCAGAAGCTATCCAAATGGTGAAGAACCTTACCTATACTAAATTTGACGCTTCCTTCGATATCGACGTTCGCTTGGGCGTTGACCCTCGAAAAGCTAACCAAATGGTTCGTGGTATCGTGACTCTGCCTCATGGAACAGGTAAAGTGGTTCGCGTACTTGCACTCTGTACCCCCGACAAGGAGGAAGAAGCAAAGGCTGCCGGAGCTGATTACGTAGGCTTGGATGAATACGTTGATAAGATCAAACAAGGTTGGACCGACGTTGATGTCATCATCACTATGCCAAGCGTAATGCCGAAGATTGGTGCCCTTGGCCGTATCTTGGGTCCCCGTGGCTTGATGCCTAACCCCAAGTCTGGTACTGTTACTATGGAAGTAGGCAAGGCCGTTAGCGAAGTAAAAGCTGGTAAAATCGATTTCAAGGTGGATAAATATGGTATTATCCATACCTCCATCGGCAAAAACCGCTTCACAGCTGAACAACTTACTGACAACGCCCGCGAAATGATGAGCACTATCATCAAACTCAAACCGACCTCCGCAAAAGGTACCTATATCAAGAGTATTTACCTCTCTACAACAATGAGTCCTGGCGTACAAGTGGATCCTAAGTCCGTTACATTATAATCTCAAGTTTAGTTAGTATGAAAAAAGAACAAAAAAGTCAAATTATTGAAGAAATAGCACAAGACTTGACTAACTATTCACACGTATATGTAACCGATATCTCCGGTTTCACAGTTAGTACAGTCAACCAGTTGCGCAGATTGTGCAACAAGCGCGATGTGAAGTTGAAAGTGGTTAAAAACACCCTTCTCAAACGCGCAATGGAACAGTGCGAAGCAGATTATTCCGAAATCTATCCGACCCTTAACGGTGCAACTTCCATCATGCTCTGTAATACAGGCAATGTTCCCGCTAAATTGATCAAGGAGTTCCGCGCTAAAAATGCGAAACCCATCATCAAAGCAGCGTTCATCGAAGAAACCGCTTACATCGGAGACGACCAACTCGAAACTCTCTGCAACATCAAGTCTCGCGAAGAATTGATTGGCGACATCGTCGCATTACTGCAGTCACCTGCCAAAAATGTGGTTTCCGCATTGCAATCCGGTGGCGGCAAATTGGCTGGTATTGTTAAAACATTATCCGAAAGAGCCGAATAAATCAAATTTAGTAAATAAACAAATTAAGTAAAACCTTTTTAAAAAATAAAATTATGGCAGATTTAAAAGCATTTGCAGAACAATTAGTTAATTTGACCGTTAAAGAAGTTAACGAATTAGCTCAAATTTTGAAAGACGAATACGGTATCGAACCCGCAGCTGCAGCAGTAGCAGTAGCAGCAGGTCCTGCAGCAGGTGGCGCAGCCGCAGCTGAAGAAAAAACTGAATTCGACGTTATCTTGAAAGCCGCTGGCGCTCAAAAACTCCAAGTTGTTAAACTCGTGAAGGAACTTACAAGCCTCGGCCTCAAAGAAGCTAAGGAATTAGTTGACGGTGCTCCTAAAGCAGTTAAAGAAGGCGTTTCCAAAGATGAAGCTGAATCTTTGAAGAAATCCCTCGAAGAAGCTGGTGCTGAAGTAGAAATTAAATAATTTTCTTTAAAGCCCTATCAATAGTACAACACTTCCACTCCGGTGGAAGTATTGTACTTATTGTTGTATTTAATACCCACTGATTGGTATTCCTTAAAATCAGTATTTTCTCAAACAAAATTCAATAAGCCTTGGCAACCAATAATAACAATAGAATAAGTTTTGCATCCACAAGACAAGTTCCATATCCGGATTTCCTGGATATCCAACTGAAGTCCTTCCAGGAGTTTTTCCAAATTGATACAGATGCTGAATGCCGCCACAACGAAGGCCTTTACCGCGCATTTGCTGAAAATTTCCCGATTACGGATGCAAGAGGTAGTTTCGTCCTCGAATTCCTTGACTATTATATTGACGCTCCGCGTTATTCTATGGACGAATGCCTTGAAAGAGGTTTGACATACAATGTTCCCTTGAAAGCCAAACTCAAACTTTCCTGTAACGATGTCGAACACGAGGATTTTGAAACCGTCATCCAAGAAGTATATATGGGAATGATCCCCTATATGACCCCCAGCGGTACGTTCATCATCAATGGCGCTGAACGTGTCGTCGTCTCCCAATTGCACCGCTCTCCCGGTGTCTTCTTCGGTTTCTCCTATCATACCAATGGAACACCCCTCTATTCCGCCCGTATCATCCCGTTCAAAGGATCTTGGATGGAATTCACTACCGATATAAACAACGTGATGTATGCTTATATCGACAGAAAAAAGAAATTGCCTGTCACAACACTTCTCCGCGCTATCGGCTACGAAACCGATAAGGACATCCTGAGCATTTTCGACATTGCTCACGAAGTGAAGGCTACAAAGGCTAACTTGAAAAAATATCTCGGTGAAAAATTCGCCGCCGCTGTCACCAAAACCAAATATGAGGATTTTGTGGATAACGAAACAGGTGAAGTCGTCAATATCGAACGTACCGAAGTCATCATTGACCGTGAAACTGTTTTTGAAAAACAGCATATCAATATGATCACGGATGCGAACATCAAAACCGTCCTCTTCCATAAGAGTGATGACAAACAAATTGACTACTCCGTGATTTTCAATACGTTGCAGAAAGATGCTACGCACTCCGGCAAAGAAGCCATTGAGTACATCTATTTGCAATTGAAGAGTACGGCTGCCCCCGATGAGGAAACCGCACGCGCTACCCTTGAGAAACTCTTCTTCTCAGACAAACGCTACGACCTCGGTGAAGTGGGACGTTACCGTATCAACAAGAAATTGAATCTTAATATCCCGATGGAAACAGGCGTGTTGACCAACGAAGATATTATCTCCATCATCCGCTATTTGATCGAATTGATCAATTCAAAGACGGAAGTTGATGATATCGACCACTTGAGCAACCGTCGTATTCGTACCGTCGGCGAACAATTATATAACCAATTCAGCTTGGGTTTGAACCGTATGGCCCGTACCATCCGCGAGAAAATGAATGTACGCGACCACGAACTGTTTGCACCGGTGGATTTGATAAATGCCAAGACGCTTTCCTCCGTGGTGAACTCCTTCTTCGGTACCAACCAGCTGTCACAATTTATGGACCAAACAAACCCGCTGTCCGAGATTACGCATAAACGTAGAATCTCAGCTCTCGGTCCTGGCGGTTTGTCTCGTGAACGTGCAGGCTTCGAAGTCCGAGACGTACACTACACACACTATGGTCGTCTCTGTACAATCGAAACCCCCGAAGGTCCGAACATCGGTTTGATCTCCTCCTTGTGCGTCTTCGCCAAAATCAACAACCTCGGCTTTATCGCCACTCCGTATCGTCGCGTGGTTAACGGCCAAGTCCAATTTGACGAACCCCCAATCTTCCTGACAGCAGAAGAAGAAGACAATATGCGTATTGCTCAGGCTAATACCCCGATGGATGAAAATGGTCTGCTCGGCGAAAAGGTGAAAGCCCGTCGTTTGGCCGATTACCCAATCCTTCCGCGTGAAGAAATTGACTTGATCGATATCGCACCTAACCAAATCGCGTCAATCGCAGCTTCCTTGATTCCGTTCCTCGAAAACGACGATGCTAACCGTGCGTTGATGGGATCTAACATGATGCGCCAGGCTGTGCCCTTGTTGCGCCCCGAAGCTCCTATCGTCGGTACAGGTTTGGAACACCAAGTCGCCGTTGACTCCCGCGTTGTTCTCGTAGCAGAAGGTACTGGCGTGGTGAAAGCCGTTGATGCAACTCATATTGAAATTGAGTACGAACGTACTGAGGCTGAAGCTCTCGTAAGTTTCGATACTAATGTAACCAATTACCAACTGCTTAAATTCAGAAGAACAAACCAGAACTCCTGTATCAATATGCGCCCCATCGTGGTCAAAGGACAGAAGGTGAAGAAAGGCGATGTCTTGACAGAAGGTTATGCTACTGAAAACGGAGAATTGGCACTCGGACGAAACCTGATGGTTGCGTTCATGCCTTGGAAGGGATACAACTTCGAGGATGCTGTCGTCATCTCCGAAAAAGCAGTTACAGATGACTTATATACATCTATTCATATTGAATCATTTACTTTGGAAGTCCGCGATACGAAACGTGGTATTGAGGAACTCACCAACGATATCCCCAATGTCTCCAATGAGGCAACTAAGGATTTGAACGAAGATGGTCTGATTCGTGTTGGCGCTGAAGTAAATGAAGGTGACATCCTCATCGGTAAAATCACACCGAAGGGTGAGTCTTATCCTACTCCTGAAGAAAAGCTGCTCCGCGCTATCTTCGGTGACAAAGCAGGCGATGTGAAGGATGCCTCCCTCAAGGCACCCCCATCCATGAAGGGCGTTGTTATTGGGGCGAAATCCCTTTCTCGTTTGGTTAAGGATAGAAAATCCAAAGCCAAGGATAAGGATATCGTGAAGGAAATCGAAGACAAGTACCAAGTGGAATTCGACAAATTGCACGATGTTGCTGTTTCCAAACTCTATAAGATCTTGGAAGGCAAGATAGCTCACAATATCCACGACAATGCTAAAAACGTTGTTATTCAAAAGGGCGCCAAGTTCTCACAAAAACTGCTCAATACGGTTGATTTTACAGTAGTAGCCGTTTCAAAATGGACGAACGATGGTAAAATCAACGCGCTGGTGGCTGAAATTATCCGCAACTACCTCATTAAAGTTCGTGATATTACAGCACGTAAGACCCGCGAAATCTTTGATGCCACCATCGGTACCGAACTTCCTGCAGGTATCGTCCAAATGGCCAAAGTCTATATAGCTAACGCTCGTAAACTGCGTATCGGTGACAAAATGGCTGGTCGTCACGGTAACAAAGGTTGTGTGGCTAAGATCGTTAAACAAGAAGATTTGCCGTTCCTCGAAGACGGCCGTCCTGTAGATGTGGTCTTGAACCCGCTGGGTGTGCCTTCTCGTATGAACTTGGGACAAATTTATGAAACTGTCTTGGCATGGGCCGGTAAGAAAATGGGTTGCAAATTTGCCACCCCAATTTTCGATGGCGCTTCCATTGATCAAATCAACGAATATATGCGTCAGGCAGGCCTGCCTGAAAACGGCAGCACCCAACTTTATGATGGTGAAACAGGTGAACCGTTCCATCAAAAAGCTACTGTCGGCTACATCTACTACCTGAAACTGCACCACATGGTTGATGACAAGATGCACGCACGTTCTATCGGACCGTACTCCTTGATTACTCAACAGCCTCTTGGTGGTAAAGCCCAATTCGGTGGCCAACGTTTCGGTGAAATGGAGGTCTGGGCAATTGAGGCTTACGGCGCATCCAATGTCTTGCAAGAAATCCTCACTGTCAAGTCTGACGACGTGGTGGGTAGAGCAAAAGCATACGAAGCCATCGTGAAAGGCGACAATATGCCGATTGCCGGTATTCCGGAATCTTTCAACGTGTTGGTGAACGAGCTCAGAGGCCTTGCTTTGGATATTAAATTTGAATAAGACATTATAAAATCATATTGTACATTATGGCTCTTAGAAAAGACAATAATACAAGAAAGGAATTTCAAAAAATCACCATCAGCTTGGCTTCCCCTGAAACCATCCTGGAACAATCCCACGGAGAGGTTCTCAAGCCGGAAACCATTAACTACAGGACTTATAAGCCTGAACGTGATGGTCTTTTCTGCGAAAAGATTTTCGGACCTACCAAAGACTGGGAATGTCATTGCGGAAAGTACAAGAGAATACGCTATAAGGGCGTTATCTGTGACCGATGCGGTGTGGAAGTCACTGAACGTAAGGTCCGTCGTGAAAGAATGGGTCATATCCAATTGGTTGTGCCTGTTGCTCATATTTGGTTCTTCAAATCTTTGCCAAATAAAATCGGCGCACTCTTGGGATTAGCTTCCAAAGATGTGGATGCCGTCATCTATTACGAGAAATTCATCGTTATTCAACCGGGTATGGCTGAAAGCGAGTCTGTCAAATATAAATCTCTCCTTACAGAAGAGGAATATTTCGAAATAGCAGATAATCTTCCTGCAGAAAATCGTCTTTTGGATGATACCGATCCTAACAAGTTCATCGCCAAAATGGGTGCTGAAGCTTTGTACGATCTTCTCTGCAACGTGGATCTTGATGCTGAATCATACGAACTCCGCGATAGAGCTAATAAGGAAACTTCCCAACAAAGAAAGAAAGACCTTCTCAAACGTCTTCATATCTTCGAAGCTTTCCGCGACAGCCGTAAACGTGCTGAAAACAGACCCGAATGGATGATTATCAAAATCGTTCCGGTCATTCCGCCTGAACTTCGTCCGTTGGTTCCGTTGGATGGTGGCCGTTTCGCCACATCCGACTTGAACGACCTCTATCGTCGTGTCATTATTCGTAACAATCGTTTGAAACGACTCATCGAAATCAAAGCCCCTGATGTCATTATGCGTAATGAAAAACGTATGCTTCAGGAAGCTGTGGATTCCTTGTTCGACAACTCCAAAAAATCTAGCGCCGTTAAAACAGAATCCAACCGCGCTTTGAAATCCCTTTCTGATAGCTTGAAGGGTAAGCAGGGTCGTTTCCGTCAGAACTTGCTCGGTAAACGTGTTGACTATTCCGGTCGTTCCGTTATCGTCGTCGGCCCGAATCTGCACTTGAATGAATGCGGTCTGCCGAAAGATATGGCATCCGAATTGTTCAAACCGTTTATTATCCGTAAAATCCTCGAAAGAGGTATTGTGAAAACGGTGAAATCCGCTAAGAAAATCGTGGATCGTAAAGATCCTGTCGTATATGAAATCCTTGAAAATATCCTCAAGGGCCATCCAGTATTGTTGAACCGTGCTCCTACATTGCACCGCCTCGGTATCCAGGCTTTCCAACCTCGTTTGGTCGAAGGTAAGGCCATTCGCCTCCACCCGTTGTGCTGTACGGCTTTCAACGCCGACTTCGATGGTGACCAGATGGCTGTCCACGTTCCTCTTGGAAACGCCGCCATTATGGAAGCACAAATGCTGATGATGGCTTCCCATAACATTCTTAACCCGGCAAATGGTGCCCCTGTGACTGTCCCTTCCCAGGATATGGTCTTGGGTCTGTACTACATTACCAAAGAATTACCTTCTACACCTGAACATAAAGTCAAAGGCGAGGGTAGTATCTTCTATGGTTTGGAAGAAGTTATGATTGCCTATAACGAAAAGAAAGTACACCTTAACGCTAAAATCAAATGCCGCGTAGATGTTGATGGCAATGGTACAATGAAAATTATCGACACAACTGTTGGTCGTGTAATGTTCAACCAGGTTGTACCGCGCGAATACGGATATATTAATATGCTGTTGACCAAGAAGGCTCTCCGTGACATCATCGGTAATGTCCTTCACAAATGCGGTAATAAGGTCTGTACGGAATTCCTCGACAATATTATGAGCCTCGGTTATCGTATGGCTTATGAAGGTGGCCTCTCCTTTAACTTGGGTGACGTCATCATTCCTGCTGCAAAACCCGAATTGATTGCAGAAGCCAATGCCCAAGTCGATGAAATTACAATGAACTATAATATGGGTTTCATTACCAATACCGAACGTTATAACCAGGTGGTCGATGTTTGGTCACAGTGCAACGCCCGTCTTTCTAAGATTTTGATGAAGGAAATCGAAGAAGACCGTCAAGGCTTCAACCCTGTCCACATGATGCGTGACTCTGGTGCCCGTGGTTCTGCTGAACAGATTCGTCAGCTGTCCGGTATGCGTGGTTTGATGGCTAAACCGAGTAAGGCTGGCTCATCTGGTGGTGAGATTATCGAAAACCCGATTTTGTCCAACTTCAAAGAAGGTCTGTCCGTGCAAGAATACTTCATCTCTACGCACGGTGCCCGTAAGGGTTTGGCAGATACCGCTTTGAAAACCGCTGACGCTGGTTACCTGACCCGTCGTTTGGTGGACGTTTCCCACGATGTCATCATTATGGAAGAAGACTGCGGCACACTTCGTGGTATGACCGTAAGCGCTATGAAGAAAAATGATGAAGTGGTCGAAACCCTCTATGACCGTTTGTTGGGCCGCGTCACATTGCACGATGTCTATCATCCTCAAACTGGCGAACTCATTATCAAAGCCGGTGAAGAGTTGACTGAAGAATATTGCCAAATCATTGAAGATTCTCCTATTGAGGAAGTCGAAATCCGTTCCGTCCCGACCTGCGAATCCAAACACGGTATCTGCCAAAAATGCTACGGCCGTAACTTGGCTACCGGCAAGATGGTTCAAATCGGTGAGGCCGTAGGTGTCATTGCCGCTCAGTCTATCGGTGAGCCTGGTACACAGTTGACTCTGCGTACGTTCCACGTCGGTGGTGTCGCTGGTAACGTGGCTGCCAACAGCTCCATTCAGGCTTCCTATGACGGTGTGTTGAGTATCGACGAACTCCGTGCTTTGGAGAAAACCGATGCGCTTGGCAAACAATACTATAAGGTTATCGGCCGTACCGCCGAAATCAAGATTATCGATGTTAAAACCGGTATCGCTTTGACTTCCGCCAATGTGCCTTACGGTTCTAACCTCTATTTCAAACACGGCGATTCCATTAAGAAAGGCGATTTGATCGCTGATTGGGATCCGTTCAACGCCGTCATCCTTTCCGATGTTGCAGGTAAGGTTGTATTTAACGATATTATTGAAGGCGTTACTTATCGTGTTGAAACTGATGAACAAACCAATATCCACGATAAAGTCATTATCGAAAGTCGTCTGAAAACGAAGAACCCGAGTATCTCCATCGTCGATGAATACGGTGAGGTCATCAAGAGCTTCGACGTTCCAGTGGGTGCTCGTCTGTCAGTAGAAGAAGGACAGGATATCGACTCCGGTGAAATCCTAGTTAAAATTCTGCGTTCCTTCGGTAAGACCGGCGATATCACCGGTGGTCTTCCTCGAGTTACCGAACTCTTCGAAGCTCGTAACCCGTCAGATCCCGCAGTGGTTTCCGAAATCGACGGTGTCGTTTCTTTCGAAAAGAAATTGAAACGTGGTAACCGTGTCGTTAAGATTACTCCTCGTAACGATGACGGAGAAGGCGCTAAAACGTATCTCATCCCAACTTCCAAACAGATATTGGCCCAAGAAAACGACTTCGTCAAAGCTGGCACTCCGCTTTCTGAAGGTTCTCTTACTCCTGTCGATATTTTGAATATCAAGGGCGCTCAAAAAGTTCAAGAGTACATTATCAATGAAATTCAAGAAGTCTATCGTCTCCAAGGTGTGAAAATCAATGACAAACACTTCGAAGTCATTGTTCGCCAGATGATGCGTAAGATGGAAATCGAAGATCCGGGCGATACCAAGTTCCTCCAAGGCGAATTGATCAACAAGATTGATTTCCAGGAAGAAAACGATATGATTTGGGATAAGAAAGTTGTCGAAGAAACAGGTGATTCAGAAGAAGTACGCAAAGGTCAGATTATCACTGCTAAGAAATTACGTGATGTCAACTCCATTCTGAAGCGTAAAGACTTACGCCTCGTTGAAGTACGTGATGCACGTCCTGCAACTGGTAAGCCGATTCTTCAAGGTATTACGCGCGCTTCTTTGCAAACCCGTAGCTTCATTTCCGCTGCATCCTTCCAGGAAACGACTAAAGTTTTGACAGAAGCTGCTATCAATGCTAAATCTGATGACTTGGTCGGTATGAAGGAAAATGTCATCGTCGGTCAGAAGATTCCGGCAGGTACAGGTATCCGTTCATATCAACACATGGAAGTCGGCTCTCAAGAAGAATATGCTTCTTTAATGGCTTCTAAAGAAGACGAATAATTTATTGTAAAATCATTAAGCCCAGGTTTATATCTGGGCTTATAATTCATAAAAAATTATGCAAGAACAAAAGATTGATATTAATTTGCCAGAAGATGTCGCACAGGGTATTTATTCCAATATCGCGATTATTTCTCATTCTACCAGTGAGTTTATTGTTGATTTCGTGTCTATGCTTCCCGGTGTGAAAAAAGGTAGCGTTCGTTCACGCATCATTATGACTCCGCAAAATGCCAAACGCCTTTTGGTCGCTTTGTCCGAAAATCTTGCTAAGTTTGAAGATCAAAACGGTGTAATCGTTGATAATCAACAAGGCGGCCTTCCTCCCATTATGAATGGCGGTGGTCTGGCATAATCTTAATAAAGAAACGTTCAAAATTCTTAAACTATAAATTATGATGGGGGTGAGGCTTTGACCTCACCCTTTTTTATAAGGCTGCGAAAGCGCTAGTTGCAGCACGAGTGCCTTTGAATTATCCACATAACTCTTTTCCAAAGTATGATACAACTCAACAAACTGTCCGTGAATTTTACAGGAGATTTCCTCTTCCACGATATTTCCTTCGTGGCGGGAGACAAAGACCGCATCGGCCTAGTCGGCCATAACGGTGCGGGAAAATCCACGCTGTTGAAGATTATTCATAAAGTTCAAGAACCGACTTCCGGAACAATCGTAATAACGACAGGGTTTAAGACTGGCTATCTGCCTCAGGAGTTGGCTGAGACATCCTACAAAACGGTTTGGGAAGAGACTATGTCCGCATTTGTGGAAGTCAAACAGCTAGAGTCCAAAATGCAACGCCTCACGCAGGCCCTTTCCGAAAGAACCGATTTCGAATCTGAGGAATATGCCCAGTTGGCTCAGCAACTTTCCGACACCAATGATCGTTATGACCATCTTGGCGGAAATATGATTGAGGGTGATGCGGAAAAGGTGTTGACGGGAATGGGGTTCAAGCGTTCCGACTTCCCGCGCCCGATGGCAGAGTTCAGCAATGGTTGGCAGATGCGTGTCTGCTTGGCCAAAATTTTGTTGCAACGACCTGAAATCGTCCTGCTGGACGAACCTACAAACCATCTTGATATCGAATCTATCCAATGGCTGGAGGATTATCTGGCTAACTATGATGGCTGCGTCATACTCGTCTCTCACGACCGCGCTTTTTTAGATAGGGTGACCAACCGCACCGTGGAAATAACTTGTGGTTCGATTCAGGATTACAAATGTAGTTATTCGCAATATGTGGAGCAACGATTGGAACGTATCGAACACCAACAGGCTGCTTACGAAAACCAACAACAGCAAATCGCCCAAATCGAACGCTTTATTGAACGCTTTAGATACAAGGCGACTAAGGCACGTCAGGTGCAGAGCCGTTTGAAAATGTTGGAGAAAATGGATAGGGTAGAGATTGACGAATACGATTCCTCCTCTATCGCTTTCAAATTTCCGCCAGCACCGCATTCCGGCAGAATGGTGGTGGAAACCAAACAACTGTCTCTTGGCTATGATGCACTCAATGTGCTGAACAAAATCGATTTCCATTTGGAACGCGGCGAACGCGTTGCCTTTGTCGGACGTAACGGAGAAGGCAAATCTACTTTGGTGAAAGCCATTGTGGGTGAATTGGCTCCTCAAAGCGGCGAACTCAATCTCGGATACCAGGTCGTGATTGGCTACTATGCGCAAAATCAGGCCAAATTGCTGGATCCGGAAAAGACCGTCTTTGAAACCATTGACGATGTTGCCGTTGGCGATATCCGCCCCAAAATCAGAACTATATTGGGCAGTTTCCTGTTTGATACGGAAGCTACCGAAAAAAAAGTCAAGGTGTTGTCCGGTGGCGAAAAGGCGCGCCTCGCTTTGGCCAAACTGCTGCTCTCTCCTTTTAACCTGCTCATCCTGGACGAACCTACCAACCACTTGGATATGCCTTCCAAAGATGTGCTGAAAAATGCTCTGCTGCAATATGAGGGCAGCCTTATTTTAGTTTCACACGACCGTGACTTCTTGGAAGGACTATCCACTAAAACATACGAATTTAAAGACAAACAGCTCAAAGGCTATACCGGTGACGTGTATGATTTCCTGGCTGAAAGAAAACTCCAGTCTTTGAATGAATTACAACGCAAGCAGACTGTGACGGGAACTACTGGCGAAAAGACCGTGTCTTCCAACAAGGAAAGCTATGAACGTAGAAAGGAACAGGAAGCGGCCGATAGGAAGAAAAAGAATCGCCTGCGTAAAATCGAAGATGAGGTGGAAACCCTCCAACAGAAAGTGGCTGAGATTGAAGAAAAACTGGCACAGCCTGACAAATACGCTGCGGAAATGGCTTCCGGCGAACTTTACAAACAATATGATGAAGCTAAGTCTCAACTGGAGGAAAAAGAGATGGAGTGGCTTGAGTTGAGCGAGTAAACCGACAATCCCAATATCTATAAAATCTATTCTTTTCATCGGGCTAATTTTGTTCTTTTGCGGCATAAACATTTGAACAAACGCCTTATGAAAAGAGATGCTTTACTTAAAAGTGACGCGCTGAGCGGCTACCTGCTGATGATTTGCGCGGTGGTGTCGCTGATTATGGCCAATGTCGGCTTCGGCGAAACCTATCTGAATTTCTGGAATAAGCCTGTGTTAGGACATCCTTTTTCTATGTGGATAAATGATGGACTGATGGCTGTCTTCTTTCTGTTGGTTGGATTGGAAATCAAACGCGAATTCTTTATTGGCGAATTACGTTCCATCAAACAGGCCGTGTTGCCCGTGGCGGCCGCTTTGGGCGGAATGTTGGTCCCTGCAACCATCTATTTGGCTGTCAACTATGGACAATCAACCGTTACGGGATTCGGAATTCCAATGTCCACGGATATCGTATTTGTGGTCGGAGTCTTGTCGCTTATAGGCTCACGTGTGCCATCGTCGTTGAAAGTCTTTATGCTGACTCTCGCCGTCATTGATGATGTGGGCGCGGTGATCGTCATTGCCCTGTTCTACTCATCGGGTATAGATCTGCTATATCTGCTGACCGCGCTGCTGGTGTTTGTCGTGATGCTCTGGCTGAATAAAGCCCGGAAGTTGGACAAGATTTGGGTGTATATGATGTTGGGAATCGCCCTTTGGGCGTTGATGATGACGTCGGGCGTGCATGCGACTCTGGCCGGCATCCTCACAGCTATAGCTGTCCCATTTCGAAAGGGACGTATCGTGAACCCGTCTCTGAAAGTAGCTGGGTGGCTCCACCGACCAGTCTATCTCTTGATTTTGCCGCTGTTCGTACTATCCAACACGGCGATAGTGCTGCAAGGAGCGATGTTGCGGAATCTTTTCCAACCGCACGCAATGGGCATCATAGCAGGATTGTTAGTGGGGAAACCTTTAGGAATAGTGCTGTTTTCTTGGGCGGTGTTGGTTTTTGGTTGGGCGGAGCTGCCTGCGCAAATGACGCGCAAGCACCTTTGGGGAGCTGGCTGTCTGGGCGGTATTGGCTTCACAATGTCCATCTTTATCGCGACACTCTCCTTCGTGGACCCGTTAATGGTTGATTCGGCCAAGATAGCCATCCTGCTCGCATCCTTTGCTGCCGCTGTATTAGGTGGTGTCTTGCTGTCACGACAAAGATAATCCATCATTATACGGTTCTTCGCGTGGTCCATTAACCGCATTCTACTTTTATACTATTCTACTATTCTACCTGAAAAATTAACTATTAATAGTTAAAAATAAAAAACATACAATTGTTGTTAAAGTGTATTGAAAATTTTGTATTTTTGCTGCGATTTTAAAACAGCCTTATATAGGTAATTATATTCGATATGTACTTAAAAAAGGTTGTTTGGTTTACAATATTATTAATAATAAAATTTAACAACGATGAAGCAGAATACTATAGAAAAGAAAGAGATTCCCTCGTGGAACGAGATTAGAGAATTTATGTATGAAACTTCCAGGATGATGCGTGAAGTGGCTGAAAGGAGTCAAGCGGAGTACGCAAAACGTCAAGCGGAGTATCAAGTGGCGTATGAGAAAAGTCGGGCCGAGTATGAGGTACGTCAGGCTAAAGCGGAAAAACAGATGGAGGAACTTCGCCAACAGATGAAGGAGACAGACCGCAAGCTGAAGGAAGAAGCTACCAGGTATTCGTCCTTGACGGGCCACGTGGTGGAAGGACTGATGGAACCGTCCGCCCTGGCTTTGTTCCAACAGGCGGGTTTTGATATCAGCAAATGCTGGAAAAATATGAAAGGCAAGCGTAAGGATCTGAATATCGGGATGGAGGTGGATTTGTTCCTGCACGACACCACGGACGCGGTGGCAGTTGAGGTGAAGACAAACTGTACCAAGGACGATGTGGATTATTTCCTCAAACAGATGGAGAAATTCGGGGATGTGTTCCAGTCGTATGCCGATACAAACGTGTATTTGGCTATGGCGGCTATCAATTACGATTACGAGGCAGACAAGTACGCGGCGGAGAAAGG
>JAZRYT010000053.1:0-3613 GCA_045600905.1 Bacteroidales bacterium | reverse complement strand
TTACGCTTTCCGCTACGCTCCAAGCGTAATCCGCAATTTGAGGAATGAAAAATGTCAATCTGTTGAAAATCATAAATATACATTGTATTAGGCGTGTTGTTATTTTTTATAAATTTGCGGCTGCAAATCTAAGGTTTGCGCTTCCTAACGAACCCCGTCCATATACGTTTAAAATGATATTCCGTTACGACAGCTGGAACCGCATCGACAGTATGACCTACCCCGACGGAGAGGTGGTGAGTTATGGATACAACCGTGGCGGCATGCTTGAAAACATACGGGGAAACAAGAACGGGGATTTGAGAACGTATGTGAAGGACATTCGGTATAACAAGTTTGAGCTCAAAGAATCCGAGCTATACGGCAACGGCACGCAGATGGGCTACGAATACGACTCCCTGCTGCGCCTGTCGCACCTTTACAGCTGGGATTCACATGGGGACACCATGCAGAGCATCAGCTACACCTACGACTATGTGGGCAACATCACGGACATCGCCAACTCCGCCGTTACCTTGCCTAATGGTTTGGGCGGCCGCTACTACAGCCATTACGACTACGACCCGCTGTACCGGCTGACAGGTGCATACGGGGACTGGAACAACAACCAGCTGTCGTATAACTTGGGGATGCAGTATTATGGGAACGGGAAAATATGGAGCAAGCAGCTGTACGCTGATGTGCTTGACCAAGGCAACGTGACGGTCAGGGACTACAACAACCGCTATTACTACAGTTCGTCAACATCGAACACGGTTACGAGCGTTTATGACCAGATTGGCCATGCATGGCAGAGTTTCAGCTGGGACATGGCGGGCAATATGGTATATCACCAGGATGCCAACGGTTGCGGACGGACACTCTGCTGGGACGAGGAGAACCGGCTGATGTCCTTTGCCGACTGCGAGAACGCGGGATTCTACCAATACGATGCCGGAGGGGAGCGCACCTACAAGCTCACCAGCGACTATGTGTCGCAGAATATCGGTGGCCATTGGCACACCTACCAGGTGTTGGACAACCCAACGCTCTACACCTCACCGTATATGGTGGCCACTCCTAAAGGCTACACCAAGCACTACTATGCTGAAAGCGAGCGCGTGGCCAGCCGCATCGGCGGAGGCCTCGACTCTGTTGATATGTTCATCCGTAATATCGAAGAATTTATAGACAAGCCCATGGTGGAGATTTCCCCGTTATGGACAGACGATTACCACGAGGAATTTTTTGATGAAAAACGCGACCATAATCTGGACCACCTTTATCATGCGATGGAATGCACAGGAAATGTTCCCTCCGTTGTCTATGAATGTCTGATTATTCTCCACAAATATAGCGACTACCCTCACCACGAGTATGAGCCCGATTGCTACTGGTACCACCCCGACCATCTTGGCAGTTCCTCCTCGATAACCTTCTCTGACGGTAAGGCCGTCCAGCATTTGCATTACCTCCCTTGGGGCGAGAACTTCGTGGACCAACGGAGCACGACTTGGAACGCCATGTACACATTCTCCGCAAAAGAGAAGGACTCCGAAACGGGCTATTCCTACTTCGGTTCACGCTACTACAACTCTGACTTGAGCATCTGGCTGAGCGTTGACCCGATGGCGGACAAGTATCCGAGTATGAGTTCGTATGTGTATTGTGCGAATAATCCGGTGAAGTTGGTGGATCCGAATGGGGAGGAGATAGATGTTTCTGCTATGTATCAGAAAAATGACGACGGTTCTTTTAAGTACAAATCCGTGGTAAAAGCATTTGAATTTTTTGCCAAAACTAAAATCGGACAAAATTTCTTGAGTAAATATGCAAAAAAAGGACAAACCATAGCAGGGCATACTTATGAGAGTGATGGATACTATCATAAAAAGGGAATAGACATTTCTTTTATTAGCAACGATGATGATTTACAGGCTTCTGGCGCATCAGGTACTACAGAATCAAACATTAAGGATGGAAGAATGAAAACAGTGATCAACTTATCAAACACACATGAAAGTTCAGGCGGGGCGGGAAATGTTCTAGAGGCCTTGTGTCATGAATTTTTTATTCATGCATATCAAGATGCAAAGGATTATTTTGACGACAAGAAGTTAAACAATTCCCAATTAAATCAATATTGTAAACAATTCATTAACTCGTATTCCATAAGTTCAATACAACATCGGCAAGATGCTAGTTTCAATAACATGATGAGCAATTATGCAATGCCTATTTTAAGGGCTTATTACAATGGGAGTAGCATTTATAGGAAAAAATTATCTGATTCAGAAATAAGACAAAGAATAAACAATGGCTTAGGAGGGGCAACTATTAAATGAAGAAATGCTTTTTAATTTGTTTGTTTTTGGGAGCTGTTTTTGTGCAAGGCGGTCAACTGCTTGCACAAGAAAACTCTGTTGTGATTATACCAATATCTAAAGGATATGCTTTCTATTATGACGGAGGCTATCATGATTATTGTGGCAGGACAAAGTATTTAAAGCCAGATCTTGATACTTTGAACCAGATTGTATTAACGCCCGCGAGTGTTATTTCAGATACCGTGGTGATTTCCAATGATCATTATGGTCAGGAATGTTTCATTTATGATGCGTGCATTGTAGGAAAGAGATTCTATGTTAATGTTTATATCCCAAAGTGGAAAACAGGATCATACGTAATTGATCTCACACCGTTAGAGTGTCAATTACTTGAATTTGCCGTTGCACAAGTTGGAAATTACGACAAAACGGTTTTCCTGCCCGAATATCATGGACTTAGGTCTTTTAATAGTTTTTCCTGCCACGATTGTGATGCAATGTCCTATATCCGCATGAAAAGAGATTCGGTTTACACGGAGTATCTTATTCATGCATTGGCTGATAGTATTCCAGATGCATTGATTTTCCTTCGAGATGTAGTAGGAGCGTTAATAGAAAACAATTGTCGCAACGAACAACGGATCTCAACATCTGTTGAGAATAATTCTATACGAAATAGATTTTGTGATATGGCAAGACAGAAAAATTGTCCCCTGGGGCTTGTGGGTGATATATTGACCACTCAAAAAGGAAACAGAAATAACAGGTGACAATTTATACTATGCTGCCATATATCCATTTACAAGCAATATCAGATCAAGAAGAATACCAACAATTTAAGATCAATTAAACAAATTTTATTCATCATCAAAAACTTAAAAAAATGAAAAAAGTATTTTTTATCCTGGCGATGGCATTCGCCGCAGTAACCGTAATGACCTCTTGTTCCGACAAGAAGGTGACAAAAGAAACATTTATCGGAAAATGGGAACTCAAAAGTTTCCAGCACCAAGCGGTAAACAGCACCGAGTGGGTGGAGGAACTGTCGGAAAGCGACCCTGTGCAAACCTACATTTTCTCCGCCGACGGCACCTATCAGGATATATGGTACGGTGTTACGGAAACCCTCAATTGGGATTATGACGAATCCACAGGTCTTCTGACCTTCGACCACCAAGTTTGGACGGTAGAGTCATACAAGAACAAGGAACTCGTCTTATATTCCGACACTTGGGCGCAAACCTTCGGCCAGAAGCACCGCGCCACATTGAAAAAGGTCAAATAAACTCTTTTGGGCGGCCGGGCAC
>JAZRYT010000052.1:0-9250 GCA_045600905.1 Bacteroidales bacterium | reverse complement strand
CTCGCTCGACTGCTGCACCTCCACGATGATGATCTCACCCTTGGAATTCTTGGCCTTGATATCGACGCGGTTGAACTTGTCGGCCACATACTCCTGGTTGGCCTCACTCTCGAGGATTTCCTCAATCCTGATTTCCTCGTTGAGCAGCACGGATACCAGCCCTTCGAGCACGACGAAGTCGGCCTTGTCGCGCAGCAGGTTTTTCGCCGCCCAATCGAATCTGACGTATTTTTCGGGTATCATGGTTTCGCTTTTTTCGGAGCCGCAAAAATAATTATTATTTTCATTTGATTTTTTCATCGCATAGTTTTTTTCTTTTATTTATTATTTGCGGCAAAAATAGCATAAAATATTAACTATAACGGCGATTTTTAAAAAATTACATCACACTTTATTTAAGATTGTTACAAGAATTGGTTTTGAAATTTAACAATCAATAGTTAAAAAACGAATGTCTGTTTGGAAGTTTTCGGGATGCCTGCGGCGCGGGGTCAACCGCAGAGGACGCGGAGTAACGCGGAGGTGCGCCTACGGCGCGGAGGACACACTATTAATTATTGAACTATGATTATAATAATGATATCGCGATCCCCCCGTAGAGACAGTGGTGATGGCATCATCCCCAATTATTCATTATTCATACCCGTTGGCGGAATTGATTTTGCATGAAAAAAATGATAAATAAATGAATAAAAAGTTGTACATTTCATTGAATTTTAGTATTTTAGCGGTTGAAAAGACGGTTAAAATATTAGTTCAAATCATGTACAACTTCGCTGCAAAATTCGCAAAAATTCTTGAAACCTGCAAAAAATTCTCAACAGATCTGGTGAACGACCTGGGCAATATACCGCGCAGGGGTGTTGTTCCAAAATTCTCCGATCCCGAGGTCATCGCCATGTCCATGACAGCAGAATCGGAAAGCATAGACAGTGAGAATCGCCTGTTCGAACTTCTAAGACATTGCAAATCAGACTTTCCAAATCTGATATCGCGGAGGCAATACAACGATCGCAGAAAAATCACTAGCGGATTATGCGAGCAGATACGCAAGAGAATTGCCTATGAAATAGACGGAGGAGAGGACTACTTCTGTGTGGATTCCAAGCCCATACCCGTATGCCGGACTTCAAGAGGAAAAAGATGCAAGATGGGAAAGGAAGAGTTCTCAACAGCTCCAGACTTCGGCTTTTGCGCCTCTCAAAATGTCTATTATTTCGGCTATAAGCTGCACGAACTGTGTGGATTAAGCGGCGTGGTGCATTCCTATGACCTGTCCAAGGCCAGTGTCCACGACATCCATTATCTAAAAGACATAAAGTCCACATATCATGATTGCAGCATTTTCGGGGACAAGGCTTACATCAGCGCGGACATCCAGCTCGACCTGTTTGAGACCGCGAATATACGTCTCGAATGCCCATACCGCTTGAACCAAAAGGATTGGAAGCCTACATTTCAGCCTTTTGCCAAAGCAAGAAAGAGAGTTGAAACAAACTTCTCTCAATTAACTGATCAATATATGGTTATAAGAAACTACGCTAAACAAACCGATGGCCTGTTTGCCCGCATTATCGGCAAAATCAGTGCGCAGACCATTGCTCAATATTTCAATTATATCAACAACAAACCGATTGGCAGAGTTAAATACGCACTGGATTAATTCCGCCAACGGGTTAAGCTATGAAATTATATCTGTGTTATCACCGTCGGGCTTGCACGAACGGAGGCGTTCATTCCCTTTCTTGCAGAAGGGGGGATGGGTGCCGCTGCAGCACTTCGTGACTGCGAAAGATATGGGTGGTTGATAATTCATATCCTTATTCATACGATAACAGAAAAATCAACATCCACTGTGTTTGAATTGTAAATTGGGAGAAAATGGGAGGGAATGGGAGGATCCAAGGATTTTTCCTCCTAACGACTGCTAGAAAGCGGTGTGTTTGTCGGGGAGGTAAAATACTGTTGATCAACAAGCTTCAAGTACATCTATGCAATAGAATTGATTTTTTCAATAAAGCAGCAAATGTGCATAAAAAAATCGAAAGTTCAAAAGGGAAATTGTGAACGGTTAACTGGTAACAGGCAATCAATGATTCCCTTAATCATACCCTTACGATTGAAGCCTGTAATTTTGATTCCGGACAAGAAGGTGATTTTCTTCGCCGACATCATCATTCGACATTAGTCCTTTTACTCTTTAACCTTTTCACATTAAAAAATTTAGATAATGAACAATATAGAACAGCTAATTGTTGCGACCTGCCAAAAAGAATTACACTATCGCGTATGCAAGTGTTAAAATCACAATGAAAATCCACAAAAAAATAGCCGGACGAACCGGCTTCTTTCAGGTCGTCGTCTTTCTGACTCCTTAAAATCCAATGGAAAATCTATTATAAAATCTACTTTGAAAATATGTGCTGATTCAAAACGACTTACAGAAAACGTCAATTTGAAAGTCCAACAAGATACTAGATAAAAACAACTTGCGAGACTTGAATAATTTAATATTCGTAACACATAACATTTTTCGTATCTTTGCCGCTCTTAAAAAACCGACAAAATACTATGGATAATTTTATTGTTTCCGCTCGAAAATACAGACCTAGCACGTTCAACTCCGTTGTTGGTCAGGAGCATATCACTTCCACTTTGAAGAATGCCATCAAGACGCAGCAAGTGGCGCAAGCCTTTCTTTTTTGCGGACCGCGAGGCGTTGGTAAGACCACGTGCGCCCGAATTTTCGCGAAAGCCCTCAACTGCCAACATCTGACGGAAGACTGCGAGCCCTGCAACGAATGCGAATCCTGCCAGGCTTTCAACCATTCGGCTTCCTTCAATGTCTTCGAACTGGACGCCGCCTCCAACAACTCCGTGGAAGATATCCGTTCCCTGGTCGAGCAGGTACACATCCCCCCGCAAGGCGCCAAATACAAAGTCTATATCATAGATGAGGTCCACATGCTGTCAGGTGCCGCCTTCAATGCTTTCCTGAAGACATTGGAGGAGCCGCCCGCATACGCCAAATTCATTATGGCGACTACGGAGAAGCATAAGATCCTGGCCACCATCCTGTCGCGTTGCCAAGTCTATGACTTCAAGCGTATCAACGACAATGACATTATCCGCCATTTGCAATACGTCTCCCAACAGGAAGGCGTGGTGGCTGAAGAGGAAGCCCTCCGCGTGGTGGCCGCCAAAGCCGACGGCGCACTCCGTGACGCGCTCTCCATCTTCGACCAGCTGGTCAGCTTCACGGGCAAGAACATCACCTACAAACAAACCATCGAAAACCTCAACGTCCTCGACATTGACAACTATTTCAGAATCACCGACTACGTTTTCGGTGACGACATCACTCCCGCCCTATTACTTTTTGACGAGATCTTGGCCAAAGGTTTTGACGCTCAACATTTCATTTCCGGTATGGCTTCCCATTTCCGCAATCTACTGATGGCCCAGAATCCCGGCACTGTGCAACTGTTAGAAACGTCTGACAATATCAAACGGCAATTGCAGGCACAATCGCAGAAAGCCGACCGCACGCTGCTCATCCGAGCCTTGGAGTTGGCCAACCAATGCGACTTCAACTACAAGGCATCCAACAACAAGCGACTATCCGTGGAATTGTGCCTGATGCAGATTAACGCCAACTACCTGTTCAAAAAAGCCAGGCAATCGCAGGAGCGAAAATAATCCCGGAGGCGGGGCGGCGCCCGCTGCAGGCACGAGCTCTCTAAGAGAGAGCCTGTCTGAAACGCCGAGAGTATCTTCCCAGAACTTCGTAAATCCTGGAGTTCCGGCTATTAAGGCCATGCCCTCCATTAAGGACGTGGTAGCCTCCCAGCGCGCGGTGCCCACCCAGAAAATTCCCGCCAACAACACTGAACTTACAGCCCAGGAGACACCTCCCGAAACAAGCCCATCTCCCAATACTACGGAAACTGGCACTTCTGCCCCGCAAAATCCAGACTCCCCCACCCCAACAGAAACAGCATCTTCAACAGTAAAGACGACTCCCGTTGAAGATGAATCATTTGAGAACTGCTGGAAGTCTCTATTTGACGAGCTATTCAGCTCCAATCATCTGATTTACTATAATTTAAAGGATGAAATTCCTCGTTACGAGAACGACACGATTTATATTGAGGTGAAAAACGGCATTCAAAAAGTGCAATTCGAAATGCGCAAAAAGGCCATCGTCGAATATTGGCGGAATCATTTTTCCCTCAATGTGTATGACATTGAAATCACTGCCAATGAGAACAAGGAGGAAAAGAGAGTCATTATCAGCGCAGATGACAAATTCCGCAATATGACGGAGCAAAATGCTATGTTACCGGAATTTTTGAATATCTTGGGATTTAGAATGAAAGACTGAGGGACAATGAATAATGAATAATGAATAATGGATAATGAACAATGGATAATGAACAATGGTTCATAATTAAAAATATTTGAATATGAAAAAATTATTATGTATTATCGTTTTGGTGTGCAGCATTTTATCTGCCATCGGACAAATACAATTGGACAAATCTGTCATTGACGGGCGCGCAGATAGCGTTTGGCAGGGAATCAACCTTCCGCAGGCATTTTCTGGAGAAGGCGTCATCATCGGTGTCACGGACTGGGGATTCGACTACACGCACCCTGTATTTTACGACACATCCATGACGCATTACCGTGTACTCCGCGCTTGGGACCAGTTCAAGACTTCCGGTCCCGCACCCGACGGTTTCAACTACGGCACGGAATACACCTCACCCGAGGAGTTGTTGACGGCCCTTTGTGACACCTCCAACTGCTACGATTATTATTATCACGGCACGCACTGCGCCTCCATCGCAGCAGGGGCCGGCGCCGGAACCGTTTATCGCGGCGTTTCCTATAACGCAGACCTCCTCTTCGCAACTCTGTATCTGGACTCCATTCAACGCGTTGTAGATGCCTGGAACTGGATGTACGAAGTCGCACAACAGGAAGGCAAACGATTGGTCATCAACAACAGCTGGGGACTTTACTCTCTGGACAATATGGACGGAACCGGTATGTTGGCCAACGAGATGCAACGCCTTTCCGACCTCGGTGTCGTATTCGTCGTCACTGCCGGCAACAACGGCAACGTGAACTTCCACCTCCAACACGAGTTTGCCGAACCGAACGACACTATCCATACACAGTTCCTTTTCCCCTACAACTCCGGTGACCTCTGGGGTTCCTCCATCTCCATGCTCAACTCAGCCAACAGTCCGTTTTCCTTCTCATTGAGCATTATGGACAACAACTTCCAAACAATCACTGAAACTCCATTTATACCTACAGCCAACAACGACGGCTACGTAGATACATTTCTCGTATTTGGAACTGACACATTCATCTACAATTACGACATTCAATCCACCAACATCTACAACCAGTCACCCGTTGTCAGACTGCGCGTAAAGAAGGTTTCCGGCTACAAATTCGTCTTGTCTGTAACCGCAGAATCCGGAGCTTTCCACGCTTGGAATGTGGCAGAAGTCACCAAAGCATACGGCAACTGGGGGGGTGACTTTATCGCACCCTCTGGCCATCCAGACTGGATTGCCGGAGACATCGAATACGGCATCAGCACACCCGGCAACATCGACTGCGCTATTACAGTCGCAGCCCACAAGAAACAGTCCACCAATGTAGTCGGACAAGTTACCGGCGGCGCTATTGCTGAATTTTCCTCTTCCGGTCCGGGATTCCACGATGGTGTCCGCAAACCCGAAATTTCCGCTTCCGGCAACAACGTAATAGCCGCCATCTCATCTTACAATCAAAATTATACGGGGACTTACAAAGAGACTGTCACATTCAATGGTAGAACCTTCGGATTCGGCCCTCTTTCTGGAACTTCAATGTCCGCACCTTTCGTTTCCGGTGTCGCCGCTCTGATACTCCAAGCCAACCCGTACCTCACTTCCGCACAAGTTAAAGAGATTCTTACCAGCACGGCCTACAACGACAATAACACGGCCGCTGCCGGCATCAACCGTTTCGGTTATGGAAAGGTCAACGCCTACCAAGCCGTCATCGAAGCTTTGCATTTGGTTGGCATTGAAGACAACACTGATGCATTGGAAACCCGCTACAGCATTTTCCCGAATCCCACATCCGATGTTTGCTACATCACCGCACAAACCACTTCCAATCAGGTTCAATGTTCCCTTTACGATTTGACTGGCAGACTGGTACGTACCGAAACATTCCATCCCGGCGTGAACACACTGTCTTTGCAAAATCTCCCATCCGGTTGCTACATCCTCCGTATCTTGGACAACAACCAACTCATCACACGCAAGATAATTCTTCAATAATCCTGCTCACCCACAGCTATTTTCTCAAGGAAATAGATTATAGCCATGACACTACGAGAATTTTCAAAAAACACCATACAGACATTGCAGCCGCTTTACGACGAACGTGAGGCGGCTGCCATCGTTAAATTGTATTTGCAAGCCCGCTTAAATGTTCCCGCCTACCAACTCGCCCTTATCGGACAGCAGGACCTAACCGAAGCCCAACAGGAGTCATTTCTATCTGATACCGAAAAATTGAAAGCAGGATGTCCTGTTCAGTATGTCTTAGGAACGGCGGAGTTTTACGGTCGGCCATTTGATGTAACGCCCGCCACTTTGATTCCTCGACCAGAAACCGAAGAGCTGGTGGCAAGAGTTATTGAAGAATCCCGTGGCGACTACCACCTTGAGCAGCCCCTTATTTGGGACGTTGGCACGGGCAGCGGCTGTATCGCCATTTCATTAGCGTTGGAAATCCCTGATGCGACCGTATATGCCACGGACATTTCCGCTGATGCTCTGGAAATAGCTCAGCGCAATGCCGAGAAATTGGGTGCAAAGGTCATCTTCGCTCAGCACGATATGCGCGACACGGAGTACCTCCCCTTTGGCGACCTCCGATTCGACTACCTTGTCAGCAATCCTCCATATATACCGATATCTGTGCGCGAGCAAATGCACACGAACGTCAAGAATTACGAACCCGCGAGCGCCCTGTTTGTGCCGGATGAGTCCCCACTACTATTTTACGAGGCACTTGCAAATCTGTCCCTTCTGGTCCTTAAGCCCTTGCGGTATTGTCATTGCGAAACTTTCGATGATTTTCACGAGGAACTTACAAATATGTTCCTACACAAGGGGTTCCGTGCTGTCAAGTCCTTCTTAGACATCAACGACCGCCCGCGCGGAATTTGCGCCATAATGAATAGTGAGCTGTAATTTGAGAACTGCGTTATCCTGATTTGGGCGGCCCGGCATCGCCGTCCCACTAAGTTGCGGCCTGCGGCCTTACCTGGGGTTACAGAGATACAATCCCTCTGGGTTGTTCAAGGAACGGCTGTGCCGTGATATTTCTTAGATAAACAGGTCAAGTAGTATATAGTTCCATTTATTACCGAACAGCCATAATAAAAAAAACGAGCTACCTAAGTAGCCCGTTATAGCGTTCGAGAACAAAAGGAATACTATTGTTTTACGACTTTAATAGCGTTTTGGTTAAAACGGACAAAATAAATGCCGGCAGTACAATCATGCATATCAATCCGAATTTGGTCGTCATCAACAACAACGGGGGCATTTACGAGGCGACCGTTCATATCATAAACGGCAACTGAGTCAGCATCCTGCACGGAAGCCACAATAGTCAATTCGTTCACAACAGGATTGGGATACATCTGTACTTGCGGCTGCTCATTTTCACGGATGCCGGTTCCCGTACTGCCAGCAGTAATCGGCGTATTCAGACTTGTTTCGTACGCACATTGCAGCCATTGAATTTGCAGACCTGTAGAGATAGAGCCTGACACGTGAACTTTGGCCCAGCCGTAATGCGTATTGCCGTTGATTTTGATACGGAAACCGATGTAGCTGTCGGCATCGCTTGGGAAGAGTGTCTCATCGTTGTAGTTGACGAGGTAGGCGTCGCCTTGAGCTTGCCAATTGCCATTGGAACCGATGGAGGTGCCAGCTGCAAGAGGTTTGACATCGTCCCAACCGCTGGTTGCTAATGTTCCGTTAGTCCAGATGTTGTTTCCATTTTCCGACCAGGAGAACATCAGCATCGCGTTGGTATGTGTAACGTCAAAGCCAGCGTCACGAATATAGAATTCAGCAGTGCCATCATTGTTGAAGTCAATGCCGTAGGAGCCTTCAAAAGTGCCCAACGTACCAGTTACGATAGAAGCGTATGAGAGGGTTGCTGTGCAGCAGAGAACCAGCATCAAGATAAAGAGTTTGGAAAAGCAAGTAGATTTTTTCATAGAATTTGTTATTAATGAATGATGAATTTTGAAGCCGCAAAGATAAAAAAAAGGCCATAAAAAAAACCGCTCCCGAGGGAAGCGGTTTTTTTATTGTCGAAGTACTATCTACTATTAGATGATACCTTGAGCGAGCATAGCTTTAGCAACGCGCATGAAACCAGCGATGTTAGCGCCCTTAACATAGTTGATAGAGCCATCAGCTTGTTTACCATATTCAACACACATATCATAAATATCGTTCATGATTTTGTGCAATTTAGCGTCAACTTCAGGAGCAGTCCAGTTGATGTGACCTGCGTTTTGGCAGATTTCGAGACCGGAAGTAGCAACGCCACCTGCATTTACAGCTTTACCAGGAGCGAAAGGAATGCCAGCGTTTTGGATAGCTGCGATAGCGCCAGGTTGGCAACCCATATTGGAAACTTCAGCTACGTATTGTACGCCGTTAGCGAGCAATTCTTTAGCGTCTTCTTCTGCCATTTCATTTTGGAAAGCGCAAGGGCAAGCGATGTCACACTTAACGGTCCAAGCTTTCTTACCAGAAGTGAAGATAGCTTTACCAGGGAATTTGTCAGCCATATCTTGAACTTTGTTACGGCGAGAGTCACGCATAACAAGCATATAGTCGATCATTTCTTTGTTTACGCCTTCAGGAAGTTCGCAAACGCCATCAGGACCAGAGAGAGCAACTACCTTAGCACCGAGTTCAGTAGCCTTTGTAGCAGCACCCCAAGCAACATTACCGAAGCCAGAGAGAGCGATTCTCTTGCCTTCCATTTTGTCGCCGTTTTGTTTTACCATACGTTCAACATAGTAAATAGCGCCGAAACCGGTAGCTTCCGGACGGATGAGGGAACCACCCCAACCATAGGATTTACCTGTCAAAGCACCCGTGCTGTGTTCGCGAGCGAGTTTCTTGTAAGCACCGTAGAGGTA
>JAZRYT010000051.1:0-27932 GCA_045600905.1 Bacteroidales bacterium | reverse complement strand
GGGGGAAGTTGTATCTCGACATCTCAAAAAAGCCACCGCAGAGCCTCTCACGCCTGAGGAGACGACCTCACTCACGGGCGATGAATGTAACTATAACTTTTTAAATCAGCAAATTCCCTTTCTGCGGATTTTAGGAGTATATGGTTTTAATAATTAGTGGGTAAAGCGGATTTTGGAATATTTACGATTATAAGGTATTATGAATGAGAAGGAATGTTATTTTTGCCGCCGATATGAAAAATGTCTATTTACTACTTACAATTAATATTCTGTTGGTAGCTGCTGAGGTTTTCGGACAAGTCGAACATTATGATGTTCATCCGAAATTCACGTATGGTCCAACCGTTGTCGAACAACAAATGTTACCTAGATGGTATCAGAAAGCGACAGCCAGCACGTTTCCCGAAGCGCCAGTCACAGCCTTGGCGGAATTCCATCCTATGGGCGGCGTGATGATTGCCTATCCATTAGGCGTGCCTGTAAGTCTTGTTCGTGAATTATCGCTCATCACGAATGTGAAAGTCCTGGTTTATCCCGCATCCGATAGCAATATGGCGAAAAACTATTTTCTGGCCAGTGGCGTCAATACTGATAATGTGCAATATTGGGTGGTGAACCACGACTCCTACTGGACCCGCGACTACGGCCCGTGGTTCATCTTGGATGGAAATGATGACATTGCCGTGGTAGATTTTACATACAACCGTCCGGCTCGTCCGAACGATGACGCCGCTCTTGTCACCGTTGCCAACAAAATGGGGATGGAACGTTACGAGATGCCGATGGTCCACACGGGTGGCAACTATATGGTGAATGGTTATGGCACGGCTGCCTCCACGTCCTTGATTTTGGAAGAAAATCCCAACCAGACGGAGGCTTCTTTGACAACAATGGCGCACAATTACTTAGGTGTAGATGATTACCTCATCACCAATGATCCGTTGGGCGACTACATTGCACACATTGATTGTTGGGGCAAGTTTTTGGCTCCGGACAAAGTGCTCATCGGGCAGGTGCCGGCCAATGATCCACGCTATTCTGAATATGAAATTGCCGCCAACCTCTTTGCTAACGCAACGACAGCCTGGGGCAACCATTATCAGGTTTTCAGAGTGTTTGAGCCAGGTAGTGGATATTATGTGACACCTTACACCAATTCTTTGATTTTGAACGACCACGTCTTTGTTCCAGTTACGGGCACGCAGTGGGACAACGAGGCCATTGCCACGTATGAGCAGGCCATGCCGGGCTATACCATTGTACCCGTTATGGAATCGGATTTTACACCTTGGTATAATACCGATGCGTTGCACTGCCGCACGCACGAGTTGGCCGACAAAGATATGCTGTATATTAAGCATTTCCCCGTGTGTTCAGGTTCTGGAAGTGTAGGACAGCGTATCAAAGCCACTATCAAGCCGTTGGGTGGTGCCTCTTTGGTGGAGGATTCCATAAGGGTTTTCTTCCGTATCAATGAGGGTGAGTGGCAGAGCGAACCGATGCAATTATTGAATGGTGATGAATATGAAGCCTTTATCATAGCAGAATATGATGCTGATGTTGATTACTACATTTTTGCCAAAGACGAGTCGGGCAGACGAGAATGTCATCCTTATATTGGGGCTGCCGACCCGCATCACTATACTGCCAATTTGGATGGAATGTCAGTTTCTGAGATAAAAAGCATACAGGTTGATGTGTTCCCTAATCCGGCCACCGACCGCCTGGTGGTGCGCGGCGAGGAACTCCGCAATGTTGAGGTTTACGACTCTTTCGGCCGCCTCGTCACAACGTTTGCTGTCACAGGCACTATGCAGATGACGGACTGCGCGAACTGGCCCGCAGGCATCTATCTTCTCAATATCACCAACGCACAAGGACAAAAGGTTCAGAAGAAAGTCGTGAAAGTGTTGTAGGATATTTTAAGAGATTCTTTTCTTTAGCCACAGAGCGAAAAACAGGTCGTAAACACTGTAAACACCTTGATTGACAGTGATGAAATCTTTTTCCAACAAACCTTTCACGGCAGACAGCACAGAACTTGAAGATATCAGTTTGTATTTTTTCACAAAAGCACTACCAGAAATGTTTTTAGCTTCGCCTTCAGCGGCAATAGCCAAAAAGACAGTTCGTTGTTTTTCCGGCATTTGGTAGAGAATGGATTCGTAAGAGTCTGAAGAGAAATCTAATAAATCATTAATGGCGGGTTCAACCATCTCTATGGAACAATGGCCGTTAATGGGTGTTTTCATAAAAAGGATGTTCATCACACGTTGCAAACACGAAGTTGTGCGATTAAAACGTTGGTACAAATCTGTGATAACCTCGGCATCTACGGATTTTTCAGCAGCTTGAAACTTCTCTGTAGCGAAGGCAATGTATTTGTCCAAAGCAATGGCCGGTAGATTGATAATAGTCACAGATTGGTAGAAGGGCCTGGAGGGAGAAGCAAAAATCTCATTCATCAAATGTCTGCGTGAACCAGAGAAAATGAAATGCGTATTGGTACATCTTTGAATATAGGTTCTTAAAATAGCCTCCATATCCTTCGTATCATTGTAATAGGTGATTTGCTGAAATTCGTCTATGGCTACCAAGCAGGGCAGGTCGGCTTGTTCCAAGTAACGGAAAATTTCTTCCAAAGTCAATGAAGGGTTGGAAATAGCCCCCAATCCTATGTTCCAAGAAGGCAGTCCGTTAATGTCAAAAGATATTTCAGAGCGAATGGAAGTAAGAGCCTGAATAAATTTTTCCCAAACGGAACGTCCTTTTGAACGTAATTCTTCCAAAATGGCCGTTCCAAAAACACGAACAAAGTCGCTCAACGAATTTGTAGCATAAATATCTATAAGGAATGTATGAGATGAATTTTTGATTTCGGGTTGTGCAAAACAATGTTGAATGAGGTCTGTCTTGCCCACGCGCCTGGGAGAAATCAGTGCGAGGTTGTTCTCGTTGCAAAGCAGCTGCACCATCATAGAAGTCTCCTTTTCACGATCGCAGAAATACTCGGCACCGGCATATCCATTAGTTACAAAGGGATTTTTCATAATATGTAACAAATTAAAAGACAGCGCAAAAATACACTTTTTCAAATATCATCATTTTTTGATGATTATTTTTTGATGAAATTTTTCGGGATTTTTTATGATGGGAAATTTCTTAATTTTGCGCTCTCTTAAAATTACACATAATATGACGAAAACAGTATTTATTACAGGCGGTTCTACGGGAATCGGAGCCGCATCGGTGGCAAAATTTGTTCGTGAAGGATGGAATGTTTCTTTTATGGATGTCAATACGGAAGCTGCTGCGGATTTGTTGAAAAAAAACAATGACGTTGAACATCTGCTTTTTATTGAAGGCAATACGCGTAATCGTGAGGACATTAAGCGTGCGGTCAAAGAAACCATAACTCGTTTTGGGGCTTTAAACAGCGTGGTGGCCAATGCCGGTATTCATCGTCAAAATACTCTTTTGAATATTACCGACGAGGAATTGGATTTGATGGTGCAGACAAACATTTACGGTACTATAAACACATTGCGGGAGACGGTCCCTTGCCTAGTGAAAGCTGGTGGCGGTACGGTTGTCATCAATGCATCTGACCAGTGGTTTGTGGGCAAACCCAATAGCTTTGCATACGGTATGACAAAGGGTGCGCTAGGGCAAATCACCCGTAGCCTCTCTATTGATTTAGGTCCTAAAAACATTCGTGTTAATGCCGTTTGCCCTGGAACTATTCATTCCCCTTTGACGGATAATCTTTTCCAAAACATTGCTAAAGAAAGTCATTGTTCTGTCGAAGATTGTTGGAAAGAGGAAGATAAACAGTATGCCCTTGGTAAATCCGGATATCCGCAAGAAGTGGCTGAAGTAATTTATTTTTTGGCTTCCGATGCTTCCAGTTTTTGCACAGGTGCGCATTATTTGGTGGATGGCGGTTTGGTGGCACACTGATTTTTTCCCAACAAACATGCACAAACGACGGAAAAATTTTCCAACAAATGACGGAAAAATGTATTTTTGCCTCAAATTTCGTTTATGGAAAAATATAGAAAAAGAATAGCTGATGATTTATTAGACAGAAAGTTGGCAGGAAAGGGCGCAGTGTTGATTGAGGGGCCCAAGTGGTGTGGAAAAACGACAACTGCGGAACAACACGCCCAAAGTGTTGTCTATATTGATGACCCGGAGATGTCTTCTCAGTATAAAATACAAGCTGATATTCAGCCCAAAGCCCTATTGCAGGGAGAGACGCCCCGCTTGATTGATGAATGGCAAATTGTTCCTTCTTTATGGGATTCCATACGATTTGAAGTAGATCATAGAGATGGATTGGGATATTTCATTCTTACGGGTTCGTCGGTTCCAGTTCATAATGAACGAATAAATCATTCAGGAACAGGAAGATTTGGTTGGTTGCGAATGCGTCCGATGTCTTTGTTTGAATCGGGCGATTCGAATGGGAAGGTCAGTTTGTCGAAATTGTTTCAAGAAGAAGGTGAAATATATGCCGAGTCGAACCATTCTTTACGGGATATAGCTTATCTGATTTGTCGCGGCGGTTGGCCTAAAGCTGTAGATATGGATACGGAATATGCTTTGGATCAGGCGTTTGATTATTGTGATGCTATAACAAAAAGAGACATATCTAAGGTTGATGATGTGAACAGAAACCCCGAAAGGGTTAAAAGACTGATGCGGTCGTATGCGCGCCTGCAAGGAGCACAATCTTCATATAAGACCATTTGTGATGATTTGGCTAATAATGAGGTTGCTGTTTTGGATGTAGATACTATTGCATCTTATATTCTTTCCCTAAAAAAAATGTTCGTAATAGAAGATGTTCCTGCTTGGAACCCCAATTTACGCTCCAAAACAGCTATCAGAACGTCAGATACGAGATATTTCACGGATCCTTCTATTGGAACGGCTATTCTAAATTTGGGACCTGATGCTTTGATGGATGATTTATCGTCTTTGGGATTGTTTTTTGAAACACTGTGTGTGCGGGATCTGAGAACATACGCGGAATCTATGATGGGTTCCCTTTCTCATTATCGTGATTCCTCTGGTTTGGAATGTGATGCCGTTATTCATCTTAGAAATGGGTTATACGGCTTAATCGAAATCAAATTGGGCGGGGATTCCTTAATAGCAGAAGGTGTGAAAACGCTGACACAGCTGAAATCAAAAATAGATACGACAAAAATGAAAGAACCATCTTTTTTGATGATTGTCACAGCGACAGGAAAATTCGCATATCGGATGAAAAATGGAATTTATATTGTTCCTATAGATTGTCTAAGACCATAATTATCATATTATAATGAACATAGAAAAATACTACGAAATTAAAAATTCTCTGCCCGCTCTGGTGCAATTGATTGCCGTTTCGAAATTCAAACCGGCGGAAGATATCCAGACTTTGTACAACGAAGGCCAACGTGCTTTCGGCGAAAATAAGGCTCAGGAAATGAAGGCCAAACACGAAATCCTGCCCAAGGATATCCAGTGGCACTTCATCGGCCATCTGCAAACCAACAAAATCAAGTACATTGCGCCCTACGTGACGATGATTCACAGCATTGACAGTGCCGAACTGCTGAGCGAGGTGAACAAGTACGCGCTCAAGAACGACCGCGTGATTCCGTGCCTGCTGCAATTCCACATTGCCGCCGAAGAAACAAAGTTCGGCTTTGACCTCCGGGAATGTGAGGAAATGCTCAATTCCGCCGATTTCCAAAACTGGAAAAACGTCCACATCTGTGGCGTGATGGGTATGGGCACGTTCACTGAAGATATGGGCCAGGTGCGTCGCGAGTTCCAACACCTGTACCAAATCTTTGATACGCTGAAGCAGAAATACTTTGCCGACGATGCAGATTTCAAAGAGCTCTCTATGGGCATGACCGACGATTATCCTATCGCGGTAGAGGAGGGGAGCACCTTCATCCGTATCGGCAGCGCCATCTTCGGAGCACGAAACTACCAGCTGTAGTGAACGGTGAACAGTGACCAGTGAACTGAAAGAAGAATGGTTAAGGAGAAAAGTATTGATATTAGTAGAAAACTATTTATACCTTAAACTTTAAACCTTAAACCTTAAACTTTAAACGTACGCCAACAAGCACGACAATTCATATACCGAGTAACTTTTCTTGAAACTTGAAACCAGAAACTTGAAACCTGTATGAAATCCAAACTTTTCCTAATAGATGCTATGGGCTTGATTTTCAGAGCCTATTATGCGATGATTAAAAGCCCGCGCTTCACATCCAAGGGCTTGAACACGTCGGCTATTCTCGGATTTACCAATATGTTCTATGAGTTAATCAAGAACGAGAAGCCCACGCACATCGCCGTGGCATTCGACACGGGCGCGCCGACGTTCCGCCACATCGACTACCAAGACTACAAGGCCAACCGCGAGGCCACGCCCGACGACATCATCAATTCCGTGCCCTATATCCATCGCGTGTTGGATGCGTTCGGCATTACGCAAATCGGCATTGACGGTTATGAGGCCGACGACGTGGTGGGCACCTTGGCCAAGCACGCTGAAATAGAAGGCTATGACGTGTTTATGGTCACGTCCGACAAAGACTACGGGCAGTTGGTGTCCGAAAACATCAAGATGTACAAGCCCGGCAAGTTCGGCCAGCCGGCTGAAATTTTAGGACCCGTCGAAATTTGCGAGAAGTTCGGCATCCAGCGTCCGGAACAGGTAATCGATATCTTGGGCTTGCAGGGCGACTCCTCCGACAACATCCCCGGTGTGCCGGGCGTAGGGCCCGTGAGCGCCAAAAAGCTGCTGGCCAAATATGACACCATCGAAGGCATCTACGCCTGCAATGCCAACCAGGAGAAAGAGAAACTGCAAAACCTGCTTTTGGAAAACAAGGAGCAGGCCCTCCTTTCCAAACAACTCGCCACCATTATGATTGACGTGCCGGTAGAGTGCAATTTCGAGGAGATGGCCTACAACGGTCCCGATCCAACAAAACTCAAGGCTATTTTCAATGAATTGGAATTCAAGGCATTGTCCAATCGCATTTTCACGGATTTGTCTCTGCAACAGCCTGTCACCGAGGTGGACCTTTTCAACCAGGATTTAGTTGCGCCCGCAGAGGATGTTAAGGAAGAACCAATTCTATTATTACCCAAAATAGAATCTGTTGATTCAATTGACAATATAAAAACGGTGCAGTGTGGTGACCCCGTAGAGACGGTGCACTGCACCGTCTCTACAATGTGGAATGCAAATGTTTCTGTGGTATTTTTCGACTGGATTATGCAGGATGACCGCATTGCCGGTTTTTCCTTTGCCCTTGACGATCAAATTTGCTATTATCATTTTGTGGAGAGCGAGCACCGCTATTATCAGCAGTTGATACAGTGGATTTTCACAGGTGATCACACGGTCGTCACGTATGAGAGCAAACCGACGTACAAGTTTTTGAAAGTCTTCAAGGTCGAGCCGACGGTAAAGATTTTCGACCTGCAGATTGCCCATTACCTCATCCAGCCCGAGAACAAGCACGACTTGGACCGCATTACGGCTGCGTATTTGGACTATACGCCGAAAGCGGACAGCAAAGAATTGCAGAATGTGGCGGTTGAGCGCGTAAGCTGCTACGTAAAACTATATCCGTTGTTGCTGCAGGAGTTGCGCGACAACCAGTTGGAATCTTTGTTTGAAAATGTTGAAATGCCGTTAGTGCCAGTTTTGGCGGAAATGGAACGCACGGGCGTGAAAGTCGATGTGCCCACCTTGCAGAAGAACTCCGAAACGATGAACGCCGAGCTCAAAGAGTTGGAAACGCAGATTTACGAATATGCCGGCGTGTCGTTTAACATCGGTTCGCCCAAACAGTTGGGCGAAGTGCTTTTTGAGAAGATGCACATTATCGAAAATGCGAAACTGACAAAGAGCAAGCAATATCAGACGGGCGAGGAGGTGCTCTTGAAGATGGCCTCCAAGCATCCCATCGTACCGCTCATCTTGGAGTGGCGCAAATTGTCGAAACTCAAATCCACCTATATAGATGCGTTACCGCAGTTGATCAATCCCAAGACGGGGCGCATCCATTCCACGTTCACGCAAACCATTACCTCCACGGGGCGTTTGAGTTCGGTGAACCCCAATTTGCAGAACATCCCCGTGCGTTCCGAGCGCGGCCGCGACATTCGCAAGGCTTTCGTGGCTTCCGATGACGAGCACGTCATTCTCGCTGCCGACTATTCACAGGTGGAGTTGCGCATTGTGGCACACGTCTGCGGCGATGAGCGTATGATTGAGACGTTCCAACGCAATGAGGACATTCACGCATCTATGGCCGCCCACATTTTCGGGGTGGCGCAGGATGAGGTTACCAAGGATATGCGCCGCTCGGCCAAAACGGTGAACTTCGGCATTCTGTACGGTATGTCCGCGTTCGGACTGGCTGACAGACTGCAAATTCCGCAGGCCGAAGCACGCAAGCTCATCGCAGATTACTACAGTAGTTTTCCAAAAATTACGGAGTACTTGAACAACACGTTGGAGTTCGCCCGTGAGAACCTGTATGTGGAAACGCTTTTGGGTCGTCGTCGCTACATTCGCGACATTAACGCACAGAACGGACTTTTGCGCAAGGCTGCGGAGCGAAATGCCATCAACGCGCCCATCCAGGGAACCGCCGCCGACCTCATCAAGATAGCTATGATTGCCATCCAACACGACCTTGACGAGCGACATCTGCAAAGCAAGATGATTCTGCAGGTACACGATGAATTGGTGTTCGATGCGCGAAAAGACGAATTGGAGGAACTCACGCAAATCGTACGCGAGCGTATGAGTGGCTCTATGCAGCTCTCCGTTCCGTTGGATGTAGATATCAATTTCGGCTCGAGTTGGTTTGAAGCGCACTGATGTAGAGGCGCGAACAAGTGAATACGGAAAAACGAAAAGGCGGGAAACAACAACTATATTCCCCGCCTTTTTCATTTTTAGTTCTTAACTCCTAAAACGGCAGGTCATCGTTGGCATCAGGCAGCGGAGCGTAAGTCGGTTCGGGAGCAATAGGAGCGGCGGCGACATTCTGTACCTGTGTTACTACAGGTTGGCCGCCTTCGCCTTCGTTCTTTGTGCTGAGGATGGTGAACGTGTTGGCCTCAATCTCAGTGATGTAGTGTTTGACTCCGTTGTCGTCCCAACTGCGCGTACGCAATTTGCCTTCCACGTAAATCATCTTACCCTTGTTGAGGTACTTTTCGGCATTTTCGGCCAAATTGCGCCAGCAGACGATATTGTGCCATTCTGTGAGCTCTATACGGTTTCCGTCCTTGTCTTTGCGGTACTCGGAAGTTGCCATTGTGAAGGATGCTTTTTTAACCCCGTTTTCGAAGGTTCTGATGTCGGGATCCTTACCTAACCGACCAATTAAGATAACTTTATTTACGCCAGACATAGTTTTATGTTTTTAAATTCGCCGCAAAAATATAAAATATTTTCAATGATTAACGATTAATTAAGTAAAAATTTGAATATGTGTAAAATTAACAATTAATTGTTAATTTTAGCTTCCAAACCTGACGTTTTGTTTGTTTTTGAGGTAAAAACATCAAGGTTTGTAGTAGGAATCATTAAGAAGTTTTTGGGAGTCTGTCATATTCAACAGTTCTTGAAGGGTGGTTTTCGGATGATTTTTCATATAACTTTTCACGATTTGTAATCCGAGGAAGGCTCCGAGGCGCCCGGGGGATTGATTTCCGAAATCACGTGTAAAGGGAGTTTCTTCAACCAATCGGCGAACAATATCTTCGTCTTTGGAATAGAGCATATTTTTTTCCACCAGATACTGCCATACTTGGGATTGGTATTTGACAGCCCAATCGTATTTTGCATCAGAATATCCCATAATGTCCTGTTCCTTTTTATTTGGGAAGCAGGTTTGCGTCACGAAAAGTTTTTTTCCTTCAAAAATCATATAGTCCAAACTGGAAATTAATGTTTTTTCAGGGAGATGTTTATAGGCAAGACCCTGTGTGAAGCAATCAGTGGCGATGTATTTCCGTTCGCAGCGTTCACTGATGAATTTGGGCATACCAGCATACGCGTAGTATTTGAAATCTTTGCCCAAATACATATCTATACAGATGAACAAATCATTGTCATAGCCGAAAATAGAGGGCATTTCGAAGTTCATACCGGGAACTAAAGTGTAGATTTTCGGGATGTTGTCATCAGGGAAATGGGAAAGGTATATTTTGAAAGCATCTTGAAGTTCTTTGATGACATCGTCCATAGAAGAATACTGCTTTTCAACTTCTTTGTATAGAGCTTTGATGGTGGGATCAGTGAGATAACCTTTCAATCCTGCCATCATCTGTTCGTTTTTCCAGCTGTCTTTGGCAATGAGGTTTTCAGGATATTTGCCGTAAAGTTTCGCAATACCGTCTGCGAGATGATTGACATCCAAAGAGAACAAATCCTTTTCATAACGATGGACTTCTAAATTGACGTTTTTGATTTTGCTGGTTTGTTCCTTAGTTAGTTTCGGACTGGCCACCTTGTCTTTTTTGTGACAACCACTGAATAGAACGGCTATGGCTATCAATAAAATTTTGAAATGTAGTTTCATACCAAATAAATTAGGTTGACAAAATTTTAGAACACAAAAATTTAGGTATTATATTTTTGAGCGGGCAAACGTACATAAAAAATCGAAAAATGCGGGAATGAAACACTTCTAAAATTTCAAAAATGAAGAAAACAATAAAGGTGTCTAAATAAAAAAAATGTATCTTTGCGCGTTTTTTTTATACCTAAAATACTCGTTTTATACTTAAATAGCAACTCTAATTTATTGAAACAAAGGTAATCAACATAATTATTAATTAAAAATCATTTCTATGAAAAAACACTACAATTTGAAAGCTCTATCCCAAGGGGTTAAGGCTTTTATGGTCATCTTAATGGTGGCTTTGGTGTCTGTAGGCAGCCTGTTTGCGCAGACTACGTATTCGCATACGATAGAAGCGAAAACATGGTCGGATTTTGGAGCAAAGACGCTTTCCAATGTGGAATGGACAGCTGCTGGCTCAGCCACGACCTATTTTGGTTATGATGCCACAAAAGGGCAGCAATTCGGTTCGGGCAGTTTGCCTTGCGCCGGATTAACTCTCTCTACCACGGCTATTGAGGGCACTATTACTTCAGTAAAAGTGAACACTTCTGGTGCAAGCAAAGTCAATGCGGACTTCAAAGTAAAAGTCGGTGACACTTATTTTACCTATAATGGTAACGAATCCGTAAGTTTGACGGCAACAGCCACAAACTATACATTCATTGGTACCAACTCTGGTGAAATTCATTTGGAATGGACACAGACCTCTTCCAAAGCTCTTTATATAAAATCTATTGAAATTACTTATTCTTCTGGGGAATCTTATTTTTCCATCGTTCCTGTTCCCGCCATTACTCCTATTTCCGGAATCTATTATGGCGCTCAAACCGTTTCTATTTCCGCATCGAACGATGCTACTATTTATTATACTACCGATGGCACAACTCCTACTGTAAACTCTACCGAATATACAGAACCTTTTACAGTAGATGCCACTACAACCGTTAAGGCTATTGCCGTTTCCGGTGAAGATGTAAGTGCTGTTGCTACTTCCGCATATACGATCAATATTCCAATTGAAGTGGCTAATATCGCCGCTTTCAAAGCTGTTGACAATACTACCAACATTTATAAAATTACAGGCGATGTGACTGTAATTGGCCAATATTCCAACAAATACCATACTTTTATTCAGGACAATACCGGCGCTTTGTACATCTATGGTACAATGGCTCACAATTACAATCCCGGTGATGTTATCTCCGGTGGCGTTTTTGGAACATACGATTTGTATAATGGTTTGAATGAAATGAAACCGGTGGCTGGCCTCCCATCTGCTGAAGGTGTTGCCGGAACTCCTATTCAACCTATCGTGGTTACACTCGCTGACCTCAATGAAAATTATGCCGATTATGAAGGCAAACTGGTTACCGTTCTCGGTGTAACCGCTGCTCAAGATAGAACTTTTGGTACGGCTAACTCTACCAAGGGTGCCAACATCACTCAAGGTGATGCAACTGTACAAATCTACAACACCTGGGGTGCTATTACGAACAAGCAAATCTCCGAAGGTGACGTTTTGAATGTTACAGGTTATGTGATTCGATATAACGACAATGTGGAAATCGTTCCGCGCGGTGCTGAAGATATCATTATGGCTGTGGCAGAACTTCCTTACACATTGGATTTCGACAACAATGTGGATGATGGTTTTGTTATCGATAATGCAACCGCTACCAACAAATGGTATATTGGACAAGCTACCGGTTTTGACAACAACAAGTTGTTCATCTCCAACACCGGTGTAACCAACAAATACACAAACGCTGCTTCCAATGCTTACGCTTCCCGCACTATTCGTATTCCGGCTGCCGGTGCTCTTCTCTCCTTCGACTATAGAGTAATGGGCGAAAACAATTACGACTATTTGAAAGTTGCCATTGTGAAAGATGGTAATGAAACTATTTTGGCAAAATTAAACGGTACGAATGATTGGACCAACGCTTCCTACGTGATTGATCCTTCTTTGGCCGGTGTTGTTGACCTCATCTTCACTTGGACCAACGACGCTTCTGGTGCCAATCAGTTCCCCGCTGCTGTGGATAACATTTCAGTTGTTGAAAATCCCTGTTCTCCTGTTTCCAATTTGACGGCTACCGTTTCAGGTACTACCGCCACCATCACCTGGACCGCTGGTGAGGGACAAAACGCTTGGACGGTTGAATACAAACCCGTTGACCGCAGCGAATGGCATTCTGTTAGCGCTACCACTCCTTCTGTAACTTTGTCTGACCTTACCGGTAACACTGACTACAATGTCAGAGTTAAAGCTGATTGCGGTACAACTAACAGCGTTTGGGTAAATGCAAACTTCACCGTTGACTGTCAGAGCTTGACCGTTATGCCAGCAGAGGTTGAAGTTGGTACAGGTACAAGTTCAAATTACTATATTCCGTTTGGCAACTATTATAAAAATTCTTGGACTCAGACTATTTATCCGGCAAGTGAAATCGGTTCTGCCGGTAACATAAACTCTATAGCTTGGAATTGCGCTACAACAAGTAGTTATTCAATTTCTAATATGAGGATTTATCTTGGCACTATATCAAATAGCACACACACATCTACATCAAGTTGGTTGCCGATGAGTGATTTGACATTGGTATATGAAGGAAGTAATGTTACTGTTGGTGCTACAACTGGTTGGCAAAACTTTATGTTGAATGCTCCATATTACTATAATGGTACCGATAATTTGGTTGTAGTTGTTTGTCATAGTGCAAGTACTTATAATTTGAGCGCTAAGTATTTCTATACAAATGTATCGAATAGTGCTTTGTATAGAGGAAGTGATAGTGATGCTTCATACGCTCAACATCCTGGTTCCAACACAGGTACCCTCTCAACCAATCGTGCAAACATCAAAGTCAATATGGAAGCTATGGTTTGCAGTGACGTTCCTGCTTGCACAGAACCTTCCAACTTGACAGTTTCCAATGTTACCACCAATGGCGCTGAAATCGCTTGGAATGCCGGTGCTGACGAAACCGCTTGGACGGTTGAATACAGACCTGCCACTTCTGAAAACTGGACAATGGCTCAAGCAACAGAAACCAACTATGAGTTGAATGGCTTGAATGCCGGTACTCCGTACGTTGTACGCGTAGCTGCCAATTGTGGTACCACTACCAGCGAATACATTGTTGCCAACTTCACAACGGAGGCTTCCTGTCTTGTTCCTACCAACATTACAAATGTTAACAATATGAACAATACGAACCTTTATTGGACCGCCAATAATGGTGAAACCGCTTGGATTGTTGAATACAAAGAAGCTTCCGCTACAGAATGGATTACTATAAATATTACTAACGAACCTATGATTGCTTTGGCAAATCTTGTCAATGCTACGCTTTACGATGTTCGTATCAAGGCTGTTTGCGATGAAAACAATGCCAGCGCTTGGGCTACTTATCAATTCACATCCGATTGTAGTTTTACAGAACTTCCTTACGTTGAAGATTTTGAAAGCTTTGCTGTTAACACGCAACCTGACTGTTGGACATCTCTCAACAATACGTGGCCTACCAATTCCTGGCCTATGGTTTATGTGAACAATTCTTCTACTTACGTACACAATGGTAGTAGATCTCTCTATTTCAAATCCAGTAGCACGACTCCGGTTTATGCTGTATTACCTGCTTTTGATGCTCAAAATGTAAAAGTGACATTCTTCTACAGAAACGAAGGTACTACGGCTTCTAATGGTATACTTTCTATCGGTACAATGAGTGACCCTACAGATGAATCCACATTTGTCGAAGTGGGTACTTTTGATCGTACAACAACTTTCACAGAAGAAGTTGTCAACTTTATCAATTTGAATGGCGCTCGCGTTGTATTCAAATACACGGGAGGTACAGGCAACAACTACTTTATTGGTATTGACGATATTACAGTAGAAGCCATTTCCACTTGTGTTGCTCCGATTCAAATGGCAGTTTCCAATATAACCACAACCACAGCAGATATGGCTTGGACGGCAGGTAATGAGGAAACTTCTTGGCAAATTGAATATGGTGTGGCAGGTTTCGCACACGGTGCAGGTACTGTCGTTACTGCTAATGCTCCTGCTTATACTCTGACAGGCCTGACGGCTAATATGACATACGATGTTTACGTACGTGCTATTTGTGGCGCTAACGAATACAGCGAATGGACAGAAGCAATCACTTTCAAAACAGCAGCTTGTGAAGAAGCTGAAAAATGTGTGTTCACCCTTAATATGGAAGACAGCTTTGGTGATGGTTGGAATAACAATTATATTTTGGTTAAAGTTGATGGAGAATACTACGATGAGTTCACTATTGAAAGTGGAAGCTCGAATACAGCTACAATCAAGATTTGCGACAATCAAACCTTTACGTTGACTTGGGAAACTGGCAACTATCCTGATGAATGTTCATACGAACTTGTAAAAGATGGTGAAACACTCTACTCCGGTAGTGGAGAACAAAGTGGTGTTTTCTACACACAAACGGGTTGCTCTGGTACACCTCCTACACCTCCTACACCTCCTACACCTGATGAATGTGTCAAAAATCTTCCTTATACAGAAGATTTTGAAAGCTATAGCGCTTCTTCTTCTATTTCTACTTTCAGCACAATTCCAGATTGTTGGGACGTTATTTTCTCCGGTACTTCTACAGGTTATAAACCTCACGTATATAATGGTTCTTCTTATAATCCCACAGGTACGAAATGTTTAATTTTCACTTCAGGATCCTCTACGTATGGTAACAACGCATACGCTATTTTACCTGAATTGAATGCAAATCTGAGTAACGTTATGTTGTCATTTGGATATAGAATGGAAAATGCAAGTAGTGGTACTCTTACGGTAGGTTATATTACAGATCCTACGGATGAAAGTACATACGTTGTTACAAATACGATTTCATCTTCTACTTCCAGTACAAATTATGAAACCTTCTTCAATAATATACCGGCTGGTGCAAGATTGGCCTTCAGATGGGCATATAGTACTTCTTATTATAGTTGTGGTATTGACAATATCCATGTAATACAAGCTCCTACTTGCTATGCTCCTGCAAATGTAACGGTTTCCAATATTACCGATCATTCTGCAGATGTTGCTTGGACTTCTACTCACGGCGAAACGAATTTTGCAGTTGAATACAAAATGGAAGAAGACGCTGCTTGGAATACCGAAATGGTTCAAGGAACTTCCACCACATTGAACCTTGTTGATGGTTCTAAATATATGGTTAGAGTTAAAGCTGTCTGCGGCGCTGATGATGAAAGTGAATATACTCCTGTTGTAACCTTCTCCACTCCTTGTCTTGGTGGTGCTGATGTCACGATCGGTACAGGTACTTCAAAAAATAATGGATACGTGGTTAACAACTATTATAAATATTCCTATTCTCAACAGATTTATAAAGCTTCTGAAATCGGAATTGCCGGTAATATCAACTCCTTCGCTGTTGACTATGCGTATTCTTCCGCAATGACAGCAAAGAACAATGTTGAAGTTTATATGGGACTTACCGATAAAACATCTTTCAGCAGTATTTCAGATTGGATTACTGATGGCCTTCAATTGGTTTACACAGGTAGCTTGAACTGCTCTCAAGGATGGAACACCTTTACTTTGGACGCTCCGTTTGCATACGATGGAACATCCAATCTGGTGTTGGTTGTAAAGGATATGTCTAATGGCTACAACTCTTCTTCTTACACTTTCAACACTACAAGCACGGACAACCAGTATTTGACAATGTTCTACTATAACGATAGCAATCCATTCTCTGGAACACAAAGCGCAAGTTCACGTCCTTACTATCGTAACAATATTAAATTCTCCATTTGTCCTCCGTCTGAAAAAGACCTCGAATTGGTTTCCGTTGAACCTATTGCTGATGCTTGCGACTTGAGCAATGCTCAATTGACCATTCAAGTTAAGAACAAAAACACCGTTGGTGAAATCAGCAGCTTTACCGCTTCTTATCAAATTAATGGTGGTGCAGTAGTTACTGAAGTTGTTAACCTTTCTACTCCTATCGCTATAGGCGCTTCTTACGATTATACTTTCGTAAATGCTCCTGTTTTTGTAGATGCTGTTAACAATATTGACATTACAGTTACTTATCCTGGTGATGGTAATGAAGATAATAACGCATTGACACTTGGACCTATCCATTTGTTGGAACCGACAGCTATTCCTTATGCTGAAGACTTCTCTGACGTAGTAATGGGCCAAGGCGGTTGGACCGTCGGCGCACGCAATGCAAATCCTGTTATGTGGAGCGTTGTCAATGGCACACCGACTTATACCTTTAGCGATGAATTCAACGCTTCTTCCTATATGGTTTCTCCATGTCTCTATATCCCTGCCGGACAAACGATGATTTCTTACGACTACAACGCTTTAGATGTCCTTCCTGAAAACCTTGTAGTTTATATTGGAACTTCTGACCAACCCGCAGATTGGACTCCTATCGGACAACACAACAATTTCACTCGCAGCAATAATGCTTACCACGTTGATTATTCTTTCAATAATGAAGCAGACGGTGTTTATTATATTATTGTAAAAGCTGCTTCTGTAAGAGGTAGTATGGGTGTTACATTCGACAACCTGAATATCAAACAAACTCTTGTCGTTAACGTCAATGCTGGTCCAAATGGTACATCTAACCCGAATGGTGAAGTCCTCGTTGCTGCTGGCGATGATTTGAATATCAATTTCATTCCGAATGCCGGTTATCACGTGGCTTCTATCACTGTAAATGGTATCAGTATGATTGCAGAAGATAATTATAATGCTTCTGTTTATCCGTTCACATTGAACAACATCACTACGAATACTACTGTTGAAGCTACATTTGCAGCTACACAATACAAAGTTGTTAAAACAGCGATTACACCTAACGGTTCCTTCGTACCTGCTACTCCTGATTTAGTCAGCTATGGTGCGGCTCACACTGTTACCGCAGTGGCAGCTCCTCACCACCACTTGACTAATATGACGGTTAGCAATAATTCTGCTCTTGCCGGAATTAATGTTACCAATGAAGTTGTGGCCAATGGAGCAGCTTATTCTTACACATTCGATCACGTTTATGCTGATAAATATGTAACCGCTTCCTTCAGAATTGACACAGTTGGCATTTTCTACACCGTTGACGGCGGTCAAGGTACCATTGAGAACAGATTCGTGGTCTCTGCCGAAACTGAACTTCCCGCACACTTCTCCCGCTATATTGATTATGGTACCGGTTACCTTGCCACCTTCACACCGGCTACTGGCTACCACGTTGAAAATGTGAGAATTAACGGTGTTGACTATGGTCCTATCCCGACTTGGGACTTCGCCAATGTAGCAGAAGCTCAATACGTTGTTGTGACATTCGCTCCGAACGTATATCAGGTCACGACGACTGCATTTGGTCAGGGTACGGTTTCCGCAGGCGAGACATTTGTCTATAACCCGGAAAACACTTACACATTCACCGCAGTTCCTGCTGAAGGTTATGTAATCGGACAAATCCTTCGCAACAACCAACCGCTTTACGTGGCTAACCCGGCCGACACTTTCACACAAACGCTGACCAACATTATGTCTGATTACAATTATGTGGTTAACTTCGTTCCTTCCACATACACCGTGACAGCTTCTGCTGGCCTCAATGGTAACATCACTCCTAACGGTACATTCTCCTACAACTATGGTGATGAAGCATCTTACACAATCACAGCTAATGATGGTTACTACATTTCCTCCATTACAGTTGATGGTGAAACCACTTCTTACACACAAGCTGATGGTATGATTTCTTACACAGAAACATTCGCATTCTCTGGTGCTAATGCTTCCAACCACACAATCAATGCCACATTCGCTACATATCGTTATTCTGTCGAAGTTGCTGAATCCGCACACGGTACTATCACACCGGGTACAACCGTTTATAACTACAATGCTACTCCTACTTTCGCTATCACTCCGGAAGCTGGTTACGGTGTTGCAGACGTTACCGTTGACGGTGAATCTGTAGGCGCAGTTACTTCCTATACATTCCCTGCTCTTACAGCTAACCACACCATCGCTGCTACATTCGCTCAATATCAATACACGATTACAGCTAATGCAGGCAATGGCGGTACTATCACTCCTTCTGGCGTTACCAATATGATTGCTGGTGGTAGCCAAACCTACAACATTACGGTTATGGCTGGTTATCATATCGACCAAGTTTATGTGGATGGCGCTCCTGTTGGTGTTGTTAACACTTACTCTTTCAATGATGTAAATGCTAACCACACTATTTATGTTGCATTCGGTGTAAACGAATATGTTGTAACAGTTAACCAACCGAACAACGGTGTCATTACTCCGGGAACAACTACAGTTGCTTACCAGGCTACCCCGACATTCGTCATCACTCCGAATATGGGATACAGCGTAACAGCCATCACATTGAACGGTACAAACGTTATGGCCAATGCTACCAACAACAACGGTGTTTACACATACACACTGCCTGCAGTTACAGCAAACGCAACGTTTACCGCTACAATGACTCAGAAGACCTTCACCATCACCGCTTCCGCAGGAAATCACGGTACAATTACGCCTTCCGGCACTGCTACAGTAAACTTCGGCGCAACAGCTGCTTGCACTATTACGCCTGCTGCCGGTTATGTTGTTGAAAACGTAACGGTTGACGGTATGACTATGGGCGCTGTAAATGCTTACACATTCACCAATGTTACAGCTAACCACACCATCAACGCTACATTCAGACTGATGGATTGCACAATTCCTACGAATATGCATACCAATGACATTACAGTGAACAGCGCTACATTCAGCTGGTATCACCCGACAGCTACTTCCTTCGAAGTTCAATACAAGGCTCTCGATGCTGCTACCTTTACAACCGCTACTGTTAACGCTGACTCCTACAATGTCGCCGGTTTGAATCCTGGTACAACTTACGTATGGATGGTTCGCGCTAACTGTGGTGGCAACAACTACAGTGACTGGTCCAATGGTAACATTTTCACTACTTTGAAAGAAATTGATGTTGATAATGGTATTGAAGACCATAACATAAGCGACCTTGTCAAGGTTTATGCTTCCAACAACAATGTTTACATTGTAAACAATGCAGAAGTTCAAATCGAAAACGTACAAATCTTCGATGTTTACGGTAAATTGCTCTATAGCGGTAATGTTACAAACAATACCGAGGTGATTTCAATGAACGTCGCAACTGGTACATACGTTGTAAAATTGACAACTGTACAAGGCACTGCCAACTACAAAGTTTATCTCAGCAAATAATCACTGAAATAAATATACGATGAACGAGGGTGGGTTTTACTCACCCTCGTTTTTTATATAGCAGAGGAAAACTTTTTCTATTTTTCTATTTTTGCGATTGCTTTTTTTAAGCAACAAATCAGGATAGGTAGAATTTACATCCTTTTACTGAGATGGCTATCCAATTTCACGGTAAAAAAAACGGTTGATATTCCCGTTTATACTCCCCGTTTTTATAGCGATAATCGAAACTTCCCACTTTAGGAACTGCATTATTTTTGTATTTTTGCCGCCCTCTTATTTAAAATATATAACAATGTATAGAACACACACTTGTGGCGAGTTGACAATCGCCAACGTACAGCAGACAGTTACCCTTTGCGGATGGATTCAAAAAGTTCGCCACCTCGGCGGTATGATTTTCATAGATTTACGAGACAGATATGGTATCACCCAATTGGCTTTCAACCACGAAGAAAAACCAGAACTTTGTGAGAAGGTCGAAAAAATGGGACGCGAATGGGTGATTCGTGCCACAGGTACCGTTATCGAACGATATAGCAAAAATAAAAACATTCCTACCGGCGACATCGAAATCAATGTGGATGCCGTGGATGTTTTGAATGAATCCCAAACTCCTCCTTTTACTATTGAGGATGTTTCAGACGGCGGCGACGAACTGAGAATGAAATACCGCTATCTGGATTTGCGCCGCAACCCCGTGAAAAACAATTTGATGTTCCGCCACAAATTAGGCTTGGAAATACGCAAATATTTGAGTGAACATGGCTTCCTTGAAATCGAAACCCCGTTTTTAGTTAACAGCACCCCGGAAGGAGCTCGCGACTTCCTCGTGCCTTCCCGTATGAACCCGGGTGAATTTTATGCTCTGCCGCAGTCACCGCAAACGCTCAAACAACTGCTGATGATTTCCGGTATGGACCGCTATTTCCAAATAGTACGCTGCTTCCGCGATGAAGACCTCCGCGCTGACCGCCAGCCGGAATTCACACAAATCGACTGCGAAATGTCCTTCATCGAACAGGAAGACATTCTGAATCTTTTCGAAGGCCTCGTCAAACACATCTTTAAGACTTTCAAAAATATGGACATCGACCCGATTGAGCGCATCACTTGGGCCGACGCAATGAAATATTACGGTTCCGACAAACCGGATGCCCGCTTCGGTATGCGCTTTGTGGAACTCAACGACTTGCTGCAACATAAAGAATTCAAGGTGTTCAACGAAGCAGAACTTGTGGTTGGCATCAAAGTTGACGGTTGTGGCAACTATTCCCGCAAGCAACTCGACAGCTTAGTAGATTTCGTGAAGAGTCCGCACGTTGGCGCTGGCGGTTTGGTCTATATCCTCTGCAATGCCGACGGCACCTTCAAATCCTCTGTCGATAAATTCTACGACCAAAATGATTTGAAAGCAGTGGCTGAACGCTGCGAGGCAAAAGCCGGCGACCTCATCCTCATTATGTCTGGTAAGGCAATGAAGACGCGCAAACAACTTTGCGAACTCCGTTTGGAAATGGGTAACCGCCTGGGCTTGCGCAAAGCCGGCGAATACAAGATTCTATGGGTTATTGATTTCCCGTTGTTGGAATGGGACGAGGAAACGCAACGTTTCTACGCTATGCACCATCCGTTCACCGCACCCAAACCCGAACACGAAGGCATGTTGGAAAGCAATCCGGGAGCTGTCAACGCCAATGCTTACGACTTGGTTATCAACGGTTCCGAAATCGGCGGCGGCTCTATCCGTATCCACAATCCGGAATTGCAGAAACGGATGTTCAAAGCCTTGAACTTCACAGAAGAACAGGCTCAAAGCCAATTCGGATTCCTGATTGACGCCTTTAAATTCGGTGCTCCTCCTCACGGCGGTATCGCTTTCGGCTTCGACCGTATGTGCGCCGTTTTGTCCGATTGCGACAGCATCCGCGACTTTATCGCATTCCCTAAGAACAATGCCGGCCGCGACACGATGCTGCCTGCTCCTACCCCAATTGCACAAGCCCAATTGGACGAGCTCAACATTGACATTAAAACTCCCGTAAATGGAAAATAACAATCAATACAACTCCTTCAGCTTGCTGAAATTTGTGTGGGGTTGGCGCAAATGGTTATTAATCATCTGCTTTGCAACGGCTGTCATTTCAGCCGTCTGCTCCTTCTTCATCACGCCAAGATTCAAGTCGTCGGCCACAATTTACGCGCCGCGCACCAACTCTATGGCCAAAATCCTGCTCAATGAGGAAAACTACAACGAGCGTCTGGATATCAAAGCCTACGCCATTGAAGAGGAAACCGAACAGATGATGCAGTTGCTCAACGCCGTGGAAATCAAAGATTCCCTCATCCAAAACTTCAACCTGGCGGTTCATTACGACATCAGCACTAAGTCCAAAGGTTGGAAGACCAAACTTTACAAAGCGCTCACCAACAATCTCACCATCAAGCGCACTGACTATGGCGCCATCACCATTTCCGTTTCTGACGAAGATCCGCAAATGGCCTGTGATATGGCCAATACCGTCTTGCGTCTGCTGGACACGGTGAAAAACCGCACAGAACGCGAGCGCGCCACTGCTGCATACGTGGCTTTGCGCAAGCAGTTGGATTCCATCACCCAGGAAATCGCACGCATCGACGACTCCATCAAAATGTGTATGGAACACGGCGTTTTTGAAGTGGAGGAACAAACCAACCGCGTAATGCAGCAATATGCTATCGCAGTGGCACAGGGCAATAACGCAGCCATCAGCCGCTTGAATGAAGAACAGGCCAAATTGGCCACCTGGGGTCCTAAATTGGACGCTTGGCAAGACCTCCAGTTCACTTTCCGCGAATATCAGTCCCTCTGCAAACAGAAAATGATGGACGCTCAATTGGATATGCAAGGCTCTATGCCTGTGAAATTCGTGGTGGATAGACCTACTGTCGCCGATAAGAAATATTATCCCAAAAGATCTATTGTAGTCCTCGTTTCCACGCTCAGTGTACTTGTTCTTTCCATTATCGTCCTCTTAATGATTGAAAAAATTGAAGAGAAACCCTCTACAAGACCTGAAGAAGCTGCTGAGTAAACTGACACGCCAACAATGGCTTTTTTTGGTCATTGTCACTCTCGTCATTTTTATCAACTGTATCGCCGTATTAAAGGAACTTCCCATAGTCCCGCTTCTTACGGGCGGGATGGTGTTGTTCTATCTGTTGGTGTTTCACGTTGACTGGCTGATGTATCTGATGGCCCTTTGCACGCCATTCTCCGTCATCTTCAGCAGTAAGGAAATTCATCTCGGGCTATCACTTCCTTCCGAGGCCATTATGATAGCCGTGACGCTGATGTTCCTCTGCCGGTTGCTGTATGATATCCATTTGGACAATAAGCTACTGACACATCCCATATCCATTGCCATTATGGTCTATCTCGTATGGATGCTGATAACGTGCATTACCAGTGAGATTCCTGTTGTTTCCATCAAATTCTGGCTTTCCAAAATCTGGTTTACGACAGCCTGCTATTGGATGGTCATCCAGCTGATAAAAGACGACGGGAAAAACATTCTGCGCTACTTCAACTGCTATGCCGTGGCACTTGCCATAGTGGTTCTCATCACCACCTACAAACACGCTTTGAGTGGTTTTGATGAAGATTACGCCCATTGGGTAATGAGTCCTTTTTACAACGACCATACCGCTTACGGCGCCATCTTGGCCTTCTTCCTGCCCATTACCGGTCTCTGCTTTTTCTTTCCTAAAAACAACACCTTCCAGAAAATATTCTACGCAGTACTGACGGCCATCATTGCAATGGGACTTTATCTTTCCTATAGCCGTGCCGCCTGGATTAGCTTCGTAGTGGCCATAGGCGTTTTCATCATCCTCAAACTCCGCATCAAGCTCTCCTGGCTTATTGCCGGAGGACTGTTGTTCGGAGCTGCCTTCTTCTATTATGCCGATGACATTCTTTACAAAATGAGCCGTAACAGCCAAGATGCATCCGGCAACCTGACGGAACAGCTGCAATCCATTTCCAACATCAGCACGGATGCTTCCAACGTGGAGCGTCTGAACCGCTGGAACTCCGCATTCAGTATGATTCGGGAACGTCCTGTCGTCGGGTGGGGACCCGGAACCTATCAGTTTGAGTACGCGCCTTTCCAGAAAAGCCAGTTCAAAACCATCATTTCCACAAACTTCGGAAACGGAGGCAACTGCCACAGCGAATACATCGGCCCTTGCGCCGAAACGGGTATTCCCGGAATGCTGACAGTTTTCGGTCTGGTATTCTGCAGTCTTTTTACAGGCATTCGAACCTACAATCGCACACCTGATAAGACGGAAAAACTCTTCTGCCTGATGATGACCTTGGCATTGGTGACCTACTTTATTCACGGCTTTTTGAACAATTTCCTGGATACGGACAAACTCTCCCTGCCGTTCTGGGGCGCGTTTGCCGTGATTACGGTGATGTCTTTAAGAATGGAAAAAGTGAACAGTGAGCAGTGAACGGGAAAGTTGTCTTTTCTGTGAAAAAAGAAAATTCAGTGATACGGGTGTTTTTAAAATTCTAGATACTCTTTTGGGTAAAAAAGACGCAAAAAAACCGCAGAGGCCGCAGAGGACGCGAAGGTTTTGCGCCTACGGCGTAGGTAAAAAACAGATCATTGTACATTGTTAATTATACTTTGTACATTGTTAGATCTACTGACGATGCAGTGCAGTTTGAGACGGTGCGGTGCAATTTGAAGGGTAGACGGTCGAAGCGGAACCCCCAACCGGAACAACAAACAAAGTCAATTGTTAATTTTTCATTGTTAATTGTACATTGAAAAAGGGGCTTCGCACGAAACCGAACGAAGCCCCTTTTCTCAATTGTCAATTCTCAATTCGATATAATCTCTTCCGCCGTCAGACCGGTAATGGAGATTATCGTCTCAATATCGATTCCCTTTTCCAACATACTTTTCGACATCGTAAGTTTGGCTTTTGCTTCGCCTTCCGATAGTCCTTCGGCTTTGCCTTCAGCGCGGGCATACTCGCGCTCGTACTCAATGGTGTCCTTAACTTCCTGGTATTCCAAAATGCTCTTGGCGTAATCTTCCTTTTCCATAGTCGTGAGTTTATCTACTTTGCCCTGCTCGAAGAAATCCTGAAATATCGGGTCGTCGAAAGGACATTCCTGCATGTTTTCCTCTCCCATATTTTTTATAATGTATAGCCAGCGGTGTAGCGATTCCGGATATTCCGACTTTTTGAACAGGTGCGCAAAAGTACGCAATTCTATAAAAAAGAACTTGATTTGCGGCAAAAAAATTCTGTTCTTCTGATCTTTCATCTGGATCTCCCAAAAGTAGTTGCTGCGGTCGTGGAAGACCGTCATCCTGAAATCCAGAATATTGATGGAGTAGATGGGCGGTATGTGGTATTTTCTTTCGCCCCGCTTGGCCTCCTTGCTGACCAACCGGCTGACGTAGGTGAAGGCCCTTTCGCCGTAGTACGACTGCCCGCCGATCTGAAGCTCCACGATGATGTGCTCCTTGTCGGAGGTCTGGCAGTAGATGTCATAGACCATCTTCTTCTCCTTGGGGTTATCGCCCAACTGCTCGGTGTTCAGGTAGGTGAGGTCCTCGTTAGTGCCGACACTGTCCGCCAGGATAGAATTGAGGAAGGCGATGAGGAACTTCTTGTTCCCTCGCCGAACATTTTCTTGAAGCCGAAGTCGGTGAGCAGGTTGAGATACTTGGGAGAATTTCCCTCTTCGTGATTGCTTTGTTTTTTCTTTTTCATAGTGAGACTGATTTTAGTTAGTAAAAAGTCCGGCAAAGATACAACGAAGGGAAGGGAAAGTCAAGATGTAAATTATTGATGACCAAATGATTAAAATCTGCAAAAAAGGAAATATTTCTGACAGATTTGTATGGATTTCTGGCAAAATGCACTTTTTGCACGAAAAGAAACGGAGGCTCGGGATGGGTGATTTTGGAAGTTTTCGGGGCGCCTGCGGTGTGAGGTTAACCGCAGAAAAATGTGCCCGTAGGGCGGGGTAGTGACATAAACATCACGGCGAAGCCGTACCTAACTTTACAAATAAATTTAAAAAATCAACGCATCACTAAAAATTGCGTAAAAAAAACACGTGATTTCGGAATTTTTGGGATAAAAAGGAACTTGCGAAACTATTTTGTAGTTTTGCGGTTCTGTTTGCGTCTAAGAATATGTTTTCAAAAAAAATAATATGAAAAGATTATACTTGTTCCTGTTATTCGTTGCCGTAAGCATTGCCTTGCCGGCGCAAAATCTTCCTTATTATAAAAAGGTAGTCAAAGAGTTGAGTTCCGCCAAATACCAAGGTCGCGGGTACGCGAAGAACGGCGTACGCAAAGCCGGCAACTATATCGATAGGCAGTTCCGCAAGGTGGGTGTTAATATGATTATCCCGCAGTCTTATAGCATTGACATCAACACTTTTCCGGGTGATATGCGCGTGGCATTGGATGGACAGAAATTGGTGCCCGGTGACGAGTTTGTGATGCGCGAATACTCTCCCGGCGTACACGGCACATTCCCGCTCTATTTCATCGACACGCTGAATTACGATCCCAAACGCGTGCTTGAAGATTTGAAGAAGCCCGAAAACAAGGGTGCATTCGTCGTCTGCGATTTTTGGTTTCCCTATCGTCATCGTGAAGGATTTGCAGAGATGCAGAGCGATACCAACTGTCCCAATGCGGGTATGCTCTTCACGTGGGACACGCCGCTGAAGTTCTACAAGGCCTATGGCGAAAAGGTTTCCGAAAAGCCCATCATCTGGGCTGCGGCGAATGCGGTGAAGCCGAGCGCGCACACCATCTCGGCATCTGTTGACAATGAGTTTTTGGAAAACTATCAAAGCGACAACATCATTGCCTGTGTACAAGGAGAGCGCCACGACAGCTGCTTTGTGGTTACCGCGCACTACGATCATTTGGGCAATATGGGACGCAAACTCTATTTTCCGGGAGTTAATGACAATGCTTCCGGCACGGCGGCGCTTATCACGTTGGCACAATATTATGTGCAACACAAACCTAAGTTTGACATCTATTTCATCGCCTTTTCCGGTGAGGAAGCCAACCTGCGCGGCTCCACCTACTTTGTGGAACATCCGAAGATTCCGTTGGACCGCATCTGCTACCTTTTCAATTTGGATATGATTGGAGATAACAATCCCATTCAGTACTGCGAGGTGAGCGAATCCGGAATGGGCGGCTTTGCCAAGATGGAACAGCTCAACAGCCAGAACCACTATTTCAAAGCCCTGAACCGCGGGGAGTTGGACGGCAACAGCGACCATTGGCCGTTTGCCGAAAAGGGAGTGCCCTGTATTCTCTTCGAGAACGAGAGTGGCGACAACTTCCCCTTCTACCACACCAAACACGATGACTGGCACCACGCCTACTTTGACACGTATGAGGCTATTTTCAAACTGATACGTGACTATATTGAATTGTAGAAGTTAGTATTTTGCATTTAGCCAACGATATAAAAGGACGGACGCGATGAATCGCGTCCCTACATAGTTCCAGGTTTTACGTCGTTTCCTACCTAAAACCACGCACATTTCCGCCTTCGGCATGCTTTCACAAATTCCTCTAATTAAGACAAATTAAGACAAATTTCATTTTAGAATTAGGATAATTTGTGAAACCGGAGCGTCAGCGACCAACACGGCGGACGCGATGAATCGCGTTCCTACAGAGGCTGGGAAATCTTATGGCAAATTGAAGTCCTCCTTTCGATTTTCTCCGAAATTCGCCCTCTCAAATGTCTCCTGGAAAGAAAATGCCAAAAATGAAAATATGCATATTCCCTATACTAAGTTGCAAAAAGGACATCTTTTTCTGCAATTTTTCAACAATTTGCAACACAGCATTTTGCACTTGACATCGTCTTCTTATTGTAGTATCTTTGGC
>JAZRYT010000050.1:0-2928 GCA_045600905.1 Bacteroidales bacterium | reverse complement strand
CCGTCTCTACAGGGCATAGCCCCACTTTCCCGTAATCATTGTTTTGTGCGAATGTCGGTGTGTCCATCCGTAACGCATTGCAATTACCACCAGTTCACAACGATTACGGTGACAATAGCCTACCTCAACCGTAGAGACGGTGCACCGCACCGTCTCTCGATATGCACCGTCTCTACAGTGGTGGGCATCATCCCCATTATTCATTATTCATCGTTCATTGTAAATTGAAACTTCTCCCGTGGCCAAACGCCTTTTATTCCGCAACAACTGCGGGCGCAGAGATTTGCGTGCGGAGAGTGAAAAATACTATTGTTCAATAATTTACAAGTATATTTATGCAATATAAATAGATTTTATCAATAAAGCTGCAAATGTACCTAAAAAATCGTAACGGCAAAACGGGGAATTGTGAACGGTGAGCTGTTAAGAGTGAATCATATCAATGCCCAGATAAATTGCCAGTTATGAAACTAGACAACGTATTTGGGCATTTTGACGTACTCCTAAAACTTTTCCCTCCTAACCATTATTCTTCGTCTCAATAGTTTTTTTTGTATTTTTGCCCGCTTCTAGTAGAATTTTTTTAATCTATTAATTATCAAATATATAGCATTATGCCAAAAGTTTCCCAAAAAGGCCAATCCATAGCCTTCTCACCAATTCGTAAGTTGGTTCCCTTTTCCGATGCTGCCAAGTCACGCGGAATCCACGTTTATCATTTGAACATCGGCCAACCGGACATCGAGACCCCGAAGGGTGCTCGCGAAGCCGTCAAGAATGCCGACATTCCCGTCATTGCCTATTCCCACTCTGCCGGCAACCTCAGCTACCGCAAAAAACTGGTGGAATACTACCACAGCGTAGGTATTGAAATCACCACCGATGAAATCATCGTCACCACCGGTGGTAGCGAAGGCCTCACTTTCGCCTTCAACGCCTGTATGGATCCCGGTGATGAAATCATCATTCCAGAACCGTTCTACGCAAACTACAACACTTTTGCCAAGATGAGCGGCGTCGTGGTGAAACCTATCCTCTCCTCCATCAAGAACGGCTTCGCCCTTCCTACCATCGAGGATTTTGAAAAGGTCATCACGCCGAAGACAAAGGCCATTATGATTTGTAACCCGAACAACCCGACCGGTTGCCTTTATACCAAAGAAGAAGTTCTCCAATTGGGCGAAATCGCTAAGAAACACGACCTCTTCCTGTTTGCAGATGAGGTATATCGCGAATTCTGCTACGATGGCGCAGAACATTTCTCCGTTATGCATTTGAAAGGTTTGGAAGACCACGTCATCCTTTTGGACTCCGTTTCCAAACGTTACAGTGCCTGCGGTGTACGTATCGGTACGTTCATCACACACAACAAGGAAGTTTATTCCACTGCAATGAAATTCGCCCAGGCTCGTCTTTCTCCCCCATCTTACGGCCAAATCCTCGGCGAAGCTGCTGTTGACACTCCGAAAGAATACTTCGACGCTGTCATCACCGACTACGTTGCCCGTCGTAACACCGTTGTCAACGGCGTGAACGCTATCCCCGGCTGCTTCGTTCCAATGCCTAAGGGCGCTTTCTACTGCGTTGCCCAACTGCCCATCGACAATTCAGACCGCTTCTGCCAATGGATGCTGGAAGAATTCAACTACAACGGCGAAACCACAATGATGGCTCCCGCCACCGGCTTCTACTCCACCCCGGGCCAAGGTACCAACGAAGTTCGTATCAGCTACTGCTTGAAAGTGGAAGATTTGAAGAAGGCCGTTAAATGTCTGGAAGAAGCTCTCAAGGTTTATCCCGGCAGAACAAACTAACGGAAATATCCACTCATTATATACTAAAAGGATGTGCTTTGAGGTGCATCCTTTTTTTTGTATCTTTGCAGCCACTTTCCTAATTTTGAAATAATGAGAAAAACACTGCATACTTTATTGATAATCTGTTTGATGCTTCCGCTGTTCGGGCAGGCACAATCCTACCGCACGGATTTCAAAAGCAAAGATTATGTGGACACCGCGGCCACTATGGTCTGGGTAGGTGTCAGTATGGACGGCCAACTGCCTTTCGGGCAGATAAAAGAAACCTTCCGCCCGAACCTGTCGGTAGGCGCCAACGTAACCGCCAAAACCAAAAGCAACTGGACTTTCGATTTCAACTTCCAGTATATGTTCGGCGGCAACCTGCGCGATAGGACGGCCTCATTTTTGGGTGATATGGTTCGTGAAGTCGGCGACGAGTACTTAGTCATTGACGGCAACGGATTGGAATCCACCCTCAATTTCGAAGGCCGCTACTGGTATTTCGGTCCCAGCATCGGCAAGCTCATTCCCGTTGACCGCTGGAAGAACTCCGGCATCTGGCTGCGCCTCGGCGGTGGCTATATCGGACACAAAATCCGCATCAGCGACTACGACTTCCAAGTGCCGCAATTAGGCGGTGACTACCTCAAGCTCTACGACCACCGCTCCAGCGGCCTCGCCCTCAACCAGTTTGTAGGCTATCTTTTCAATCAGAAAAACCGGCTGCTCAACTTCTATGCCGGCATCGAGGTTTTCGAATTCTGGACCAAGCCCAACCGCAATTTCACGCTGCCCGAGGGCTCCACGGCAAATATGAAAAACAAGTTCAGCTGCCTCCTCGGCCTGCGCATCGGCTGGAATGTCCCCCTGTATGAGAAAAAAACCACGACCACATTCTACTACAAATAATCCATGCTCTTCCTTATCTCTCTTGGCATTCTGCTCTATACGTTCTGCATTCTCGCGGCCTCTCCTTTCAACAAGAAGGCCCGCCTGTGGGTGCAGGGGCGCAAAAATCTGTTCAAACGTCTGAGCCAGACTTTTGACGGCTCGGAGCATCCCGTTTGGATTCACAGCGCCTCCCTCGGCGAGTACGAGCAGGCACGCCCGCTGATTGAGAAAATCAAAA
>JAZRYT010000049.1:0-9617 GCA_045600905.1 Bacteroidales bacterium | reverse complement strand
AGAGGCAGCGGGAAACCGCTGCCTCTCTTAGGTTTTGGGGAAGGACTTTTCATTTTGGAATTTAAGTGGCGGAGAAAGCAGGTTGAGCTGCTGCTGAAAAATAACTGTTTTGATTTGTTTGAATGGTGGAGGGAGGGAGGGGGGGGGAGGAAAAATGACTTTTTTTCAAGGTATTGACTGCGGGAGCCCCTGCGTTCGGCGACCCTGAATGAGCGGATCTCCTTGGTGAACACGTCGAAATAGAAATAATACCTGTACGTGAATTTTTAAACGACCATTTGGAATGGACAAATATACAACGAATAACGCCATCAATGTCCTGCTGAACTTCCTGAAGGAACAGTCCGAGCTAGATGTCATGGCGCTAATCGGTGAACAAATCAACTTTTCCGAAGATTATCCACTATAAACATCGTTATAACCTGCGGAAATGTATTAAAAAATGATAGATTTCCGAAGATTATCCTAATGTTTCGATTTTTTATATCTTTGCAGCCCGTTTTTAAATCCAATAGATATGATTATAGGAAGAAAACACGAACTATCACGATTGCAGAACCTTCTTTCGTCGAATCAATCAGAGTTTTACGCTGTATATGGGCGACGACGTGTGGGCAAGACATACCTCATTCGTGAAGCGTTCAACTATCGTTTCACCTTCCAACACACGGGTTTGGCCAATGCGATGATGTCTATGCAACTTGCTGAATTTCAGCGTTCCTTACAATTGTGCGGAGCTAAACGACAGGCAAGGCCCAAAAACTGGTATGAAGCCTTCTGGCAGCTGCAGGATTTTCTATTGGAATCCAAAAGTGAGAAAAAAGTCCTGTTTTTGGACGAACTTCCCTGGATGGATACGGCTAAAAGCAATTTCATAAGCGCTTTGGAGCATTTCTGGAACAACTGGTGCTCTACTCGCAAAGATATTATTCTGATTGTCTGCGGCAGCGCCACTTCTTGGATTATGGATAAAATCATATTGGACCAGGGCGGCCTGCACAACCGATTGACAGGTAGGATTTTGTTACAGCCGTTTTCCTTGGCGGAATGCGAAAGCTATGCTTCTATGCAAGGTTTGAAACTTAGTCGTAAAGATTTGATGGAAGCCTATATGATATGGGGCGGCATACCTTATTATTGGAGCCTTCTGCAACGCGGACAATCGCTATCCCAAAATATCGACCGACTTTTCTTTCATCCTACAGGTGAAATGGCACTTGAGTTCCAAGCTCTTTATGCATCTCTGTTTAAAAATTCACAAATGCACGTCGCCATTGTGAAAACCTTGGGCAAAAACAATGCCGGCATGCAGCGAGAACAAGTTCTTTCTGCTTCCAAAATAGAGGACAGCAGTGCTTTTTCAAAAGCACTCAATGATTTGGAATATTGTGGATTTATTCGAAAATACAATGCCTTGGACAAGAAAAAGAAGGGGACTTTGTACCAACTCATTGACAACTTCACGCTGTTTTATTATAGATTTATCAGCGAAAACAGCAACCACGAAGAGCACTTCTGGTCTTCGTCGCTCAACACGTCCGTTCATAATTCTTGGGCGGGACTTGCTTTCGAGCGCGTCTGTATGCAGCACATTCCGCAAATAAAACACGCCTTGGGAATTAGCGGAGTACTCTCCAATGTCTATTCCTGGAGTACAAAAAAAAATGATGAACATCCAGGTGCGCAAATTGACCTGCTCATCGACCGTCAAGACAACATCATCAATCTTTGCGAAGCTCGATTTTCTACAGAACCGTACATTATGACGCAAAACGATGAAGATGATCTGCTTCGCCGACAAACCGTATTTCGTCAGGTGACAAAAACCAAAAAAGCCATTCACCCGATACTGCTCACAACTTATCCCCCAGTTGAAAATGCCCATCTAAATGTAGTTCAGGCAGTCATCACGATGGAGAATCTATTTTTTGAAATTTAACCGACCTTTGGAATGGAAAAATATACAACGAATGAATGTTTCAAATTTTTGTCGTGTACTAAGTTTTTTCTCAAAAGATGATTTTCTTTAAAAAAATTGTTACTTTTGCAAAGTTAAACTTTAGATTATTCGAATAAAATAAAGTAGTACTTTATGTTATCAAGATTTTTTAAAATACAAGATATTGAAAATGATAGTGTTATGTTTTTTGGTGCAAGGCAGACTGGAAAAACAACACTTTTAAAGCAACTTTTCCCTTCGGCCAGATATTACGACCTACTGAAAAGCGATGAATTTGAAAGATTGAGCCGTAGTCCGTGGCTGTTGAGAGAGGAACTTCAAGATTGTTCGAGCGGCGAATTGGTTATCATAGATGAGATTCCAAAGTTGCCTGTTTTGCTGGATGAGGTGCACTGGTTGATGGTCAATCGGGATCTGCGTTTTTTGCTTACGGGTTCCAGTGCTCGCAAGTTGCGCAACAAAGGCGTGAATCTCTTGGGCGGACGTGCGCTTACCAATTATATGTTTCCTCTGGTCAGTGCTGAAATTCCAGACTTTGATTTGGACAGAGCCATCAACAACGGTATGCTACCCCGCCATTATTTAGTGGAAGATGCCAGCAGACGAATCAGAGGATATGTCGGCAATTATTTGCAAACAGAAATCATTGCCGAAGCTTTGGTTCGGAATCTTCCCGCCTTTACGCGATTTCTGGAAGCCGCAGCCCTAACCAGTGGCGAATTGCTTTCCTATAACAATGTCGCTTCCGATTGCGGTGTTTCCGCCGTGACTGTTAAGTCCTATTTTGAGATTCTATCGGATACATTGATCGGTTATACGGTTCCCGCATACACTAAGGTTGTCAAACGAAAATTAATACAGACATCCAAGTTTTATATGTTTGATGTCGGCATCACCAACTACCTGCTCCATCGTTCGCACTTGCACCGGGGTTCTCCTGAATATGGTCATGCTTTTGAACAATTTGTCATGCTTGAATTGATTGCGTATATGGGATATATGCAGTACGACAACGCGCTTTCCTATTGGCGGACAGGCTCCGGTATGGAAGTTGATGCCGTGTTGGGGAATGCACAAGTCGCCATAGAAATCAAATCCAGTCAAGAAGTGAGAAATAACCAGCTGGGAGGTTTGCGTTCCTTTGCAACAGATTATCCCGAAGCCAGATTGATTATGGTTTCCTTGGACAAAAATCGTCGCCGTCACGAAAATATAGAAATAATCCCTGTGCGCGAATTTTTAACCGACCTTTGGAATGGAAAAATATATAACGAATAACGCCATCAATGCCCTGCTGAATTTCCTGCAGGAACAGTCCGCGCGGCAAGTCGTGGTGCTGACCGACAGCAACCTCGATGCGCTCTATCCGCACTATCTGGATGCCTTGGCTCAGCATTTTTCCGTAGAGAAAATCGTGGTGCCCGCGGGCGAGCGGCACAAGAGCATCGAGCAGGCAACGGCTATTTGGCAGCAGCTGTTAGAGAAGCAGTACGACAAGAACCTCGTCATCGTCAACTTCGGCGGCGGGATGGTCTGCGACCTCGGCGGCTTTGTGGCTGCTACCTACAAGCGCGGCGTGCGCTGCGTGAACTTCCCTACCACGCTCTTGGCGATGATTGACGCGGCCATCGGCGGCAAGACGGCCGTCAACCTTGACCACATCAAAAACTGCGTGGGACTCATCCGCCAACCCGACTTCGTCGTGCCCACCGACCTCACGCTATTGCGCACCCTTCCCGAAAGCGAACTGCTCAGCGGCTTCGGCGAACTTGTCAAATACGCCATCATCGCCTCCCGGCCGCTCTTTGACGAATTGCTGCAAACAGACAAGTTGTCCGCCGAAGGTCTTCGCCCTGAATGGATTAGCACTTGCGTAGAATACAAAAACAAGATTGTGTCCATAGATCCCGATGATGTTAGAGAGCGTCACGTCTTGAACTTCGGGCACACGTACGGCCATGCGATAGAGAGTCTGTGCGCTGCCCAAGGCGAACCGATTCCGCACGGCATTGCTGTCGCCATCGGAATACTTTTCGAATGCCAGAAGGCGGCCCAGGAAGGACATTTTCCAATGGAGGATTTTCTGTTAGTAGAAAAACTCATCCGCCGTCATTTTGAAGTTCCGGCATATAGCGAAGCATTGGAACGCCAACTGAGTCCTTACTTCCTTCAGGATAAGAAAAACAAGAACGGGAAAGTGGCTTTTGTACAACTTTCGGAAATTGGGAAGGTGAGGTTGTGAAAACGACATTCTTTTCCATAAAAAATGTGTGTTTGCAAATTTCACTTTTGAAAGTTGAAAAGAACAGCCTTTTTTTACTTTTGAAAGTAAAAAATGAGCATTATAAGATGAAGTCATACAACTCTACGTACAACTTATGAATAGCTGTTAATAAAAAAAACGAAGTGGGGGGGGGATTTTCGTATTAAAAAAAGCTCTATCTTTGCCCCGTCTTTTTTGACAAAATAACTCTTAAATATCTCTCATTATGGATCCCGAATGTAAAGATATGGTAACTTTTCGCCCGAAAGGTGATATCTTTGTGTTGGGCAAGAATCATTTCCTTGGATAAGTCCTCTGCCGTTTCAGCGTGCGCCGGCGGTGGAGGAAACAGATGCCCTTGCAGGGAAATCGACGATTCTTTTTAGCAGGAGAAAACCGAAATCCCTGCATTGTGAAAGCATCCGTATGGCATTGTGTTATGCGTTCAATCTCGCCATTGTCTGAAGCGAGGCACGTGAAAGCGAAACGGGCGGCAAAGATAGTATATTTCCGCATATTAAATGCTGAAAAAAGTATTTCTTTCTCTAATCTTTGCCACGCTGTTCGCTTTGAATTTTGACTAACAGGCTTCACGAAATTTAGAGGAACTGCGCAAAAATTTTTAAACAGAAGCCTTAATACATAATACTAGATGAATAATTTCAAGCTCATATTAATTGTACTGCTTGTGTCCCCTTTTTTATTTGCAAGTTGTTGGAATGCAAAAGATACAGAAACGGTAAAAGAATTTTCCAGCAAAATACAAGCGTCTGATTCCATATATGTCTTTGTAGGCATGGAATGGTGTCAAGCAAGTGCATATAATTTTGAAGAATTATTTTCTAAACGAAGCAATGAGTCTGCTTATTCGGAAAACTATGTTGCATTGTTTTTTTCTTCCGAACAATACTACGATAGTATTATACGTGTGACTAGTTTTAAAGGAAGCAGTTACCATATTAATAGCAAGGGTGGTATTATTGACAAATATCATGCGAATCAAATTCTTAAAAAGTGTACTTCTCATTACAAATTTGTAAATATTGTACCCATTATGATATATATAGATTCTACCAAACATTATAATATGTGGCATTATTAAGTTGTTCGTGGTCGATTTACTTATCTCGACCACGAACCTTTTTAGAAGCCTCCCCTCGCTTTTTGTCTGGGAATGTTTGTTTCGTAATTACGATTATTATTGGGATATAGAATGTTTTTACGATTTTATATAACTGCAATCATCAGAATTATAAATCATTTTATTATGAAACCTTATAAGTCGCTTTTACTTTTGGCCATTATCATTCCAATCCTGACCCAGGCCAAAGACACCGTTCGTGTTTCCCATAAATTTGCGGACAAGGTCATTCATTCGTTCAACATCCACTACAACAACGCTATCCATCCTACAGGGCATTTCAACTATCACTGCGATCCGGCTTTGGGCTGGGCTCCGCTTTGCGCATACGGGAATGAATATTCCATAGGGTACCAGTTTGTCACCCAATCGGGATTTGGCGGAGATTTTGAGGTGTTTTCCAGTATCTTTGGCATGAGGGTGAGAAACAACGCATCTTCTGGAATTACGGATAATCCCTATTTTTTCTTGGAATATGCTATTCCTTATATTTGTGATTATTTTGGATTGAAAGCAAAAGCGACTTATACTCATCTACTGTCCAATCGGGTTTTCATTCAACCTTCTTTAGGTCTTTCTTTTCCTTTTTATGTATCACGTTTCATTCAATATGGGAAATATTCATCCTTTTCCAATCCAGAACTTACATCCATAATGTATGTTTCCAACGGCAAATGTATTAGAAAATGGGTACCTGATTTGCTTTTTGGAATGGACTTCTTATTCCACACCAAACGAAATCCGCGGAACAACTTCATATTGGGTGTCAACGCCAACATCGGCTTCGTTCCCCGTTATAAGGGATACTTCTCCTTGCAACCGCCTTTTGACAGACACGATTGCGACATCACATACGGTTCTTCCTATTTCGGCATCAATCTGGGCTATGCCTTCTTGGGATTGCCAAAGACGTTTTTCCGTAAAAAATACAGAAAGGAGCTGGAATACTCAACCTTTGACCTGAACAGTCCGACACACGCTGTGTCTCTTTCAATAAACAATGGATTTGCTGTCGGTGGAAAGATAGTTGACAAGAGTGGTCCTATCAATCCAGCCATAGCCTGTTCCTATACTCCAGAAATCACCTTAAAGTACAGTTGCACGTTACAGAAGGGATTGGGATTCTCCGTCGGAATCCCGTTAGGCCTGTTTCGACGTACAGAAAGCATGAGTCTGTTTGGCGCTGTACCTGCGGATACCGTATGGGCCAATGGGACGCAAGGATATGCTCTTTCCGACAATTATATGACCATATTACGTCTGTTTTCCGGTTTTTCGGTGCACGCAAACTATCTCAAGAAGATTCATCGCAATATGTTTGTGCAAAGCGAATTGGGCCTTTCTTTACGGCCAATGATCTATAGGGCGGAGTTGCTTAACGACGCATACGGAGACATCTACATTGACGCTCAAACGGGGGAGTATGTGTTTGAAGAATACTATTTGGACTATATATTGCAAAACAATGACGGCTCCGGCTACAACATACCTTACGCCTACGAGATTCCTAAATTCCATCAGAAAGGATACTGGCTCCCCAACCTTTCCGGCGCACTTAACTTCTTAGTACACGGCAAGAACCCCTGCCACAACTTCATGTTCGGTCTAAACTTTAATGTGGACTTTTCCAAGCGGATGACCATCGACTACCAGACGGTGCCGTCGTTCCCGCAAAAGTACCAGTCCTCAGGTCAAATTGTCTTCAACATGACCACCGTCGGCCTGCACGTGGGGTATCAGTTCATGACGGGGAGAAAACAGGCGATAGGGAATAAGTAATAGGGAATAGGGGATTTAGGTTTCGCAAGTTGTTGTCATTCTTTTTTGTCTGGCAATGCATCGTCATTTTGTAGCGCAAGAAAGAATCTTTTCTCAAAAAGAAAGGGATTCCCTTTCTTTTTTGTATTTTCGCCGTTCTGTTTTTTGAATCAATTATGCCCAAACCCAACACGACGCTTTCGATTGATATTCACGGACTTTATGTAGAGGATGCGCTGCAGCGAGTCCGCGACTTTGTAGCTAAAGCGCCCAACACCATCGAAAAAATCATTGTCATCCACGGCTATAACAACGGGACGGCGCTGCAGGAGGCGGTGCGCCATCGCTTGCACGCTCCCCGCATTCAGGAAGTGTCTGCTCGTTTCGGGAATGAGGGCGAAACAATTATTTGGTTGAGAAGATAAAAGGTGTTGCTCTTTCACGTTGGCTTTTTGTTTGCGGGTGCAATTTCCATCAAAACTTGGCCAATCATCCATTAAAATTTTGGCCAATCATCCATTAAAATCCTGGCCAATCATCCAGTATTTTTATATAATATGCTGTTTTACAAATAAAAAGTGTATTTTTGCAGTCTCAATATTTTAGATATGAAAAATAGGGAATATCGTCCAAGAATGGCGGACACTTTATTAAAAGAAATGCTTCAATCCTTTCCAGCCATATTGGTACAAGGTCCCAAATGGTGTGGCAAGACCACCACTGCAGAGCAGCATGCAGCCAGCGTTTTGTATTTAGCGGACCCGTTGAGTTTGGAGAAAAACAAACTGCTTGCCGAAACAAACACCCACGCCTTGCTGACAGGTGAGGCACCGCATTTGATTGACGAGTGGCAGGAAATTCCCAAAATCTGGGATGCGATTCGTTTTGAAGCCGACCATCGTAACGAAGTGGGGCAATTCCTCCTGACTGGCAGTTCCCTCCCAGCAGACACCACTCAGATGCGACACAGTGGAACTGGACGATTTGCGTGGCTTACGATGCGCACGATGTCGCTGTGGGAATCAGGAGAATCGAATGGAACCATTGTTTTGGAAGAACTGTTCCTGCAACCGCAAACGATTTTTTCTGAAAGCACGTTGCAGCTCGAAGATATCGCGTTTCTGATTTGCCGCGGTGGCTGGCCCTTCGCGGTCGGACTTGCTCCCAAATTTGCACTTCGCCAAGCATACGCCTACTTTGATGCTGTGGTGGATAACGATATTGTAAGGGTAAACAGTTCGCTGCGAAACTCATCGCGCGCACGAAGAATTATGCGCTCTTTAGCCCGTCATCAAGGCACACAAGCCCCCGTGACTACTATCTGCAAAGACTCTAAAATGATTGATACTGAAGCTCTTGCTGAAGAAACTGTTTCCCAATATATCGATGCTTTGCAGAAAATTTTCGTCATTGAAGATGCCGAAACCTGGAACCCGAATTTGCGTTCCAAAACAGCCATTCGCACCAGCAATACCAGATATTTCTCCGACCCGTCAATTGCCGTGGCCGCCTTGGGCATCGGCCCACAGGATCTGATCAATGACTTGAACACGATGGGATTGTTGTTTGAGACACTTGCCGTTCGTGATTTGCGCGTCTATGCAGAAGTATTGGATGGAAACGTTTATCATTTCAGGGATAAGAACGGTTTGGAATGCGATGCGGTGGTGCATTTGCGAAATGGACATTATGGCTTGGTGGAAATAAAACTCGGTGGTGAAAAACTGATTGAGGAGGGTGCAGCTACCTTGAAAAAACTTGAAAGCAAAATAGATACCGACCGTATGCTCGCCCCTTCTTTTAAAATGGTGCTCACCGCCGTAGGCACTTTGGCCTACCGACGCCCCGACGGCGTGTTCGTGGTACCCATCGGCTGCTTGAGGCCGTAGGGCACACACTTTGAATCCCGCAAGTTGACGAAGCCGAAATACGCCAAGTTGTACAACCCTAAAAAACAAGGGGTTTTGGAAGAAAACACGATGATGCTCAAAAACCAGATTCGACAGGCGCTGGAAGCCAACGTGAAACCGCAAGATGTGAAATGATGATTCTCATGATCAACAACCTTGTGCCGCCCTTGTGCATTTATGGCGAATCGTCATCCTGAACCTCCGACCTTAGGAGGAGGTGAAAGAATCTCAACAAGATTAAAAGGGATAATTCGGTGTTATTTAATAGATAACGACCGACAATATTATTATTCCTTATGGGGACTTCTATTTTTAACATTTTCGCGCCGTCCCTCTGAATTTCGTGAAGTCCGTTAGCCAAAATTCAAAGTGAACAACGCGGCAAAGATATAAATTTTCTTCTATTTTCTAACTTTTCATCATTATTTTATGGGGGGGGTAAAATTGTTGTATATCAATATATTACACAAATCAATTCATTCCTAATCGTACTATTTGCTCATATCGGCACACGTTGTAAACCAGGTTGGTCAAGGTGTTTCTGGCGGCATTTCGCGCCAAACCGACAACGCGGCTGAACATCCC
>JAZRYT010000048.1:0-7314 GCA_045600905.1 Bacteroidales bacterium | reverse complement strand
AAGAAAACATCGAAAGCCTTGTCGGCATTATCAATGCCACGTTTGTTATTGGAAACTAATGTTTCTTTACCGTCAATTTCCACGACCTTCTTTTTGATGACAGTCATAGCTTCTTTAAAGTGGCGAAAATCTCCGCGCAACGTTTGGTCAATCAAGGCGGTACGGTCGGCAAGGAATAGAATGCGCTTTTTCAGTTTGGATTTCCAAAGGCGGTAGGCTATTTGGAATGCGGTATAGGTTTTGCCTGTGCCGGTGGCCATCACCAACAAAATGCGATTTTCACCTTTGGCAATAGCTTCTACTGTACGGTTAATGGCAATCTGCTGATAATATCGCGGTTCTTTTTGGCCGATATGATAATCTTGTGTGACAACCTTTTCAACAGCAGGAGTGCCGATGTTCTTATATTGTTTGTACTTTTCCCAAAGAACAGTTGGAGACGGAAACTCGTCCATTGAAAGTTCTCTTTCTATAGCCCCATTTGTAACAGTGTTATCGTGAAAAAGAAAACCTTCTCCGTTGCTGCTAAATACAAATGGAATATCTAAAGTTCTTGCATAATCCAAAGCCTGTTGCATTCCGTCGCCAATGGTATGTCCATTGTCTTTAGCCTCAATAAGGGCAAGCGGGATATTAGGTTTATAATATAAAATGTAATCCGCGAATTTCCGTTTTCCCCGAGCGGTAAGTCGTCCTTTAACGTAAATACGTCCGTTCGTGAAATAAACTTGGCGGCGAATCATCTGTTCGGGCCACCCCGCGCGAATAACGGCAGGCGTAATATATTTGGCACGAACGTCGTCTTCAGACATCGTTTTTGATGACATAATTGTTTCCCATTTTTAGCGGATGCAAAAATAAACAAAAACTTGGAGGAAATAACCAACACTTTCTTGTCCTTTTTTTGTATGTTTGCGCTCCTTTTAAACCTTTTGCTTATGAAAAAAAATGTCCTACTTTTATCTTTGTTGTTTGTTTTGTTGGCAACCGCTTCCTTCGCGCAAATCCCTGAAGTAGATATGGTTTTTGTGCAGGGAGGTGAATTTGTGATGGGGTGCACGTGGGAACAACGCGATGACTGTATGTACAATGAAATGCCCACTCATCTTGTCGTGATGGATGATTTTTACATATCCAAATATGAAGTGACGCAGGCGCTTTGGAAAGCTGTGATGGGTAACAACCCGTCCAGAGTAAAAGGGGACAGCTTGCCCGTGACGTGCGTGAGCTGGTTGGATGCCCGCTCGTTTATCTTCAAATTGAACAAATTGACAGGCAAAAAGTTCCGTTTGCCTACGGAGGCAGAGTGGGAATATGCCGCGCGCGGAGGCGCTTATAGTCAGAGCTATCAATACAGCGGTTCCGACAACCTCGGAGATGTGGCTTGGTATAGGAAAAACAGCAAAAGACAGCCCCATCCCGTAGGTATGCTGCAGCCCAACGAATTGGGTATTTACGATATGAGCGGCAATGTATATGAATGGTGCTATGATGGCTTCGGCTTCTATGAGGCCGATTGGGCTGGGAATATGCCCGATCCGTTAGGAAATGACCTTGTCTCACGCAAAGTCTATCGTGGCGGCTGTATGACCAGCTTCTGGGAAAGGTGTCGCGTCTCCTCGAGAAATGCTGACGACCAAATCCTTACCACCCACTTCATCGGCTTCCGCCTCGCTATGGACGTTGAACAATAAATCCTAAATTATAAAATTCCATACCTTCGGGTCACAGGCGCGGCATCCCTATTAGGATATACACGATAAATCAAATTACTTGAAACCTGTTTCGACGCAGCAAGCGAAAGCAAAGACACAACTTGTTTGGCTTTGCTGAGCTGCAAGGAGAATATGAACGAAGTGAATAAACCTGAAACATATTAGTTCTGCCAATTCAGTTTTTTATTACCTTTGCGCCCTGTTTTTTAAAGCATATAATTATTCATTAAAACATACTTCTTATGAAAAAATCTTTTCTCCTGACACTGCTGGCTATCGTTCTCTCGGTTGGAACGACTTTCGCCTGCACCAATTTCATTGTCACGAAAGGCGCTAGTAAAGATGGTTCCTGTTTCTTGACGTATGCTGCTGATTCTCACTCCCTTTATGGTGAGTTGTATTATCGTCCGGCTGCCGACTATCCCGCCGGCACGATGATGGACGTGGTGGAATGGGACACGGGCAAACTGCTCGGCCAGATTCCGCAGGTGGCGCACACTTACTCCGTCATCGGTAATATGAACGAATGGCAGTTGGCTATTGGCGAAACCACCTACGGCGGTATTGAAGAATTGGAACAAGGCCAAGGTATGATTGACTACGGCTCTTTGATTTATATAGCTTTGCAACGTGCCAAAAACGCTCGCGAAGCTATCAAAGTTATCGCTGAATTGATGGATGCCTACGGATATGCCTCCGAAGGCGAGTCCTTCTCCATCGTTGACCCCAACGAGGCTTGGATTATGGAACTCATCGGCAAGGGCGAAAAGATGCTCGACGCTAAAGGCAAAGTCGTGAAGGGCTGGAGCAATGGCGCCGTTTGGGTCGCTCGCCGTATCCCTGACGGCTATATTAGCGGTCACGCCAACCAATCCCGTATCACCACTTTCCCGTTGCGCGATGGCAAAACTTCTATCACCAGCAAGGAACTCGACAAAATATTTTTGCCTTCCGTGGAGACCGTTTATTCTTACGATGTGATTTCTTTTGCCCGCCTCAAAGGCCTTTATCCTAAAGACACCAAGCAGGCTCCCGATGCGAAGTTCAGCTTCTGCGATGCTTACAATCCTATATCCTTCGGCAATGCCCGTGGCTGCGAAGCTCGCGTATGGGCTTTCTTTAACCACTGCAATCCCGCCGAAATGGCTCAGTATGAAGACTACGCTCGTGGCGACAACCTCTCCCACCGCTTCCCCTTGTGGATTAAACCCGCAGACAAAAACAAAATTGACGCACAATATATGATGCAGATGATGCGTGACCACTACGAAGGTACTTCAATGGATATGACCAAAGACCTCGGTGCTGGTCCCTACAAATGCCCTTACCGTTGGCGCCCGATGAATTGGAATTATAATGGCAAGGAATATATCCACGAACGTGCTACTGCAACCCAACAAACAGGTTTCTCCTTCGTGGCCCAATGCCGCAGTTGGCTGCCTAACTGGTTCGGCGGCATCTTCTGGTTCAGCGTCGATGACGCTGCCAGCACCTGCTACGTGCCGATGTTCTGCGGTATCAACAAAATCCCGATGGAATACGCTGAAGGCAATGGCTCTATGGTAGATTATTCCCCGACTTCCGCTTTCTGGACTTTCACCAAAGTCAGCAACTTCGTGTATAGCCGCTATTGCGATATGATTAAGCATGTTAATGAAAAACAGGCAAAATGGGAAGGCGGCTTTGTGAAGGATATCGCCCGTATGGAAGGTGAAATGAAGGACCTCTGCACGAATAATCCCGATAAGGCCCGTCAGATGTTGAATGATTTTTCCAATAAGGCTGCTAAAGACGTTTGCGCTGAATGGAACGACCTCTTCATCTATCTCCTGGTAAAATATAATGATGGTAACGTGAAGAAGGAAAAAGACGGCAAATTCCTCAAAACGAAGACTCAAAACCCGCAATGCGAATTTCCAGACCAACCGGAATATCCTCAATACTGGTATAAGATGATTGTCGATGATTGCGGCAAGAATATCGAAGCAAAATAATATTTGATAATTTTTATTACGAAATAAATGATTGTTGGCGATGATGAAAACGCTTCTCTCATCGCCAATAATTATTGATAAAGAACAGGATAAATGCTTTTAGATACTTTACAAAACTACAGAATCCTTCTTGCTTCCAAGTCGCCCCGTCGTCGAGAACTGATGCGGGATATGAATATCCCCTTTGAGATTATTTCTACCGATGTGGAGGAAGATTTCGACCCGGCACTTCCTCCTGAGGAGGTCGTGAAATATTTGTCCCAATTGAAATTGTCGCCGTTGGATATGACGCAATATTCCGATAATACGATTTTCATTGCGTGCGACACTATTGTGGTCATTGATGGCAAAATCATCGGCAAGCCCAAAAGTGAGGATGAGGCGATGGAGATGTTGCGCGCACTATCTGGCCATGCCCACCGTGTGCTCAGCGGCCTGACGGTGGCCACACCCCAGCGTGCGCTGACTGACTATCGTGCTTCAGAAGTGGTTTTCGATGACCTTACGGAAGAGGAAATGGCTTATTACGTGCGCCAATTCCGCCCGTTGGACAAAGCTGGTGCGTACGGCGTGCAGGAGTGGATCGGCTGTGTGGGCATCCGCTCTATCAACGGCTCTTTTTACAATGTGATGGGCCTGCCCACCCGATTGCTGTGGCGGATGCTGAAGGAATTGGTCGGAGAGTGATGGTTGCCTAAATCGTTGTATATCAATGATGATTGCAAAGTTTTTCGGAATTATCCAGTTGCGTTTTGAAGAGATTCCTTCACATCCTCCTATTGTCGGATGTTCGGAATGACGTGCATCCTGCAGGGGTCAGCATTGCGGCGGCACCACTTTCGTGCTTTTATTTTGTTACTTTCCGCCGCCGCCACTTCTTGACAGACGATGGTGTCGTCATTCCGAACGAAGCGTAGCGAAGTGAAGGAATCTCATAATAAGATTAAAAGGGACAATACTGAAATTTCTTAGAATAAAGAAAATGAGAATAAACCTATAAATGGACGATTATGGAAAATGAAAGAATAACTCCCGAATGGATTTTGGAGTTGAAACCCAATGAGATTTTCGTGTTTGGCAGTAATTTGGCGGGCGCGCACGGCGGTGGAGCGGCACGCGTGGCAATGAACAAGTTCGGTGCCGTTTGGGGCCAAGGTGTCGGTTTGCAGGGACAAAGTTATGCCATCCCCACCATGCACGGAGGCGTGCCCCGCATCCAACCCTACGTGGATGAATTCGTCATCTTTGCAGAAGAACACCCTGAAATGAACTTTCTGGTGACACCCGTCGGCTGCGGCATTGCAGGCTTTACACCCGAAGAAATAGCTCCGCTGTTCCATCGTGCCACGAATTTGACAAATGTGTGGCTCCCGGAAAGCTTTCTGAAAGTGCTAATGCGATAGAGAATAATTGCCCGCTGTTCACTCCTCACAGCCCACTGTTCATAATTTCCCTTTTGAACTTTCGATTTTTTTATGCACCTTTGTAGTTTTATTGAAAAAATCAATCCTATTGCATAGTCATACTTGTAACTTATTGAATAACAGCGCTTTATATCCACCCCCCATATCTATACGAGGACGCGCGATGTAGCCCCTTTTGGGGTTGTTGCTGGCTGTTCCGAACGCGGGACCGCCTCCCCAATTTTTATCCACTCACCGAATCTTCCTTTTGTTATACAGTGCCCCGCAGGTTCCGCCCGCGAAGGCACTTTTTTAATGTACAATGAACAATGAACAATGTTCCTGTTCACCTGACTTTTCCTGATTTAGGTTGACAGTTTTGGGCGGGTTAAAACTAAGTTAGTTGACAACGAACCGTAAAGGTTTACAACCGTCCTATAAAGGTTGTCATTCTTTTGCGGCCGCAAAAATAATCTTTTTATTATACACTACAACATCTGAAGATTTTTGGGTTGCAGACGTTGGAGGCGCGCCTCCCACGTCTGCAACTGCCGTCGCGGAGGCCCCCTTCATTTTTTCGCGACAAGTCTTCCAAAGTCGCTTCTGCACTCCTGTCTGGCCGGCATGGACCGCTGACGGTGTCTGCATGCCGAGGCTCATGTGCGGCCTCCTGTCGTTGTAGAAGTCTATGAAGGCGGCAATCTCCTTTCTGGCCTCCGCCATGCTGCCGAAGTGTCTTTTGGGATAAATGAGTTCCTGCTTGATTATGCCGTTGACCCGTTCGGCGATGCCGTTGTCGGTGGGGTTGTGGTCTTCCGTCATGCTGATCATGATGTTGTGTTTCTTGAGTTCCCTGACGTAGAGGTCGCAGCGGTACTGCGTCCCCCGGTCGGAGTGGTGGATGACGTCGTGCAGGTCGTCCCTGCCCGTCTGGGCGATGGCCTGCAGCAGGGCGCTTCGCGTGTTGACAGCCGCGAGAGAGTCTGACAGCTCCCATCCCAGGATCTTTCTGGAATAGGCGTCCGTCAGCAGGTGGAGGTAGCAGTCGTCCTCGTCCACATCCACATAGGTTATGTCCGACACCCACACCTCGTTGGGACGTGTGGGGACAACCTCCTTGTACAGGTTCGTGTACTTGCGGAACCGGTGGTTGGAGTTGGTCGTGTGTCTGGGCTTCGGACGTGGAAGCGACAGATGGTTCTGAGATAGCAGCTTATAGAAACTGTCCCGTCCAGGGACCCATCCTGCGGGATATACATCCCTGACCATGAGCCACAGCTTGTATCCTCCGAGGCGGGCATCCTCCGCGCGTATCTCCCGCACGGTGTCCAGAACCCTCAGTTCGCGTCTGCGTTGCTCCGCGTAGTCATTCTTCGATTTGTAATAGGCCTGTCTAGTTCGGCCAAGCAGCTTGCATGCGGCACTGACTGCCAGATTCTGCCGTTCGCTCAGGCGTTCTACTGCTTGGCCCCAGATTTTTTTCGGATCGGATAGCCCTGCTCTTCTGCGATGTCTATCATCGTGTTCAATGCCAGGACCTGCATCTTGGCGATGCCCAGTTCCGCTTCCAGCTGGCGTATGCGCTCTCGGGCCTCTTGCTCCGTCAGCGTTTCAATCTCGTGTTTCTTTGCCATTGTGGTCAGTATTGATTCGTCCGGCAAAGATAGATTTTTCTCGCTTAGTCCGAACTTGCGTACCCACTGGGATATGACGGCCGGGGTGGGCAGTCCGTATTTCTCGGCCGTCTGACTCCGTGTCAAGTCGTTTGACAAATAATCCATTGCGATTTCCCTTCGCATCTCATCCGCCATCCTTGGCGTCCTTGGTCTGTGTCTTTTTGACATTTTTTTTGGTGATTTTGGCCCAAAAAGTGTCAACCTATTTTAGTATAAGACATTCGTACGAAGCCCCCTTTTTTTAATGAATAATGAATAATGGGGATGATGCCATCACCACTGTTGTAGAGACGGTGCATACCGCGAGACGGTGCGGTGCATATCACGAGACGGTGCGGTGCACCGTCTCTACGGTTGAGGTAGGCTATTGTCACAGTAATCGTTGTGAACTGGTGGTAATTGCAATGCGTTACGGATGGACACACCGACATTCGCACAAAACAATCATTACGGGAAAGTGGGGCTATGCCCTGTAGAGACGGTGCACTGCACCGTCTCAAAAACAATAAATTGTCAGTGCATATCA
>JAZRYT010000047.1:0-19600 GCA_045600905.1 Bacteroidales bacterium | reverse complement strand
GACCGCACGCTGGCTGTCGGAGACGGGGACGAGGAGGAGGTTTCGCCGTCCTTCAAAGTCCCCACGATGAAGGTCACGGACGAGAAAACGCAGCACAGCGAGTTCTTGATGCAGATTGAAACAGCCGGGTGCAGCCCCCTCTTCGACACTGGCAGCACCGACTTCGAGATGGTGCTGGTTTCCTATTTCGGTCGCAGGCGGCTGGACTGCACGCAGTTCGGCAGTCCCTATTTCGAGGGAGCAAGGCCGACATGCTTCAATAGAAACGGCATCCTCCAGGACGGAATTTCGCTGACGGTCAGCGGTGAGAAATCCGTAGGGGAATTGTGGGTGAAGCCCTGGCTTGACTTTCTCGCGGGATTCGAGAAAGTCAAATACAGATTCCTGCTTCCGTTGTCGGCTTTCCTGCAGTTGTGGCAACTGCTCAAGCCGCAAAACGTACCAGCCGAAAGGCAGACACGCTGGTTGTTTGTCAATAACGTCAGAAGCCTGCCCATAAAGATCACCTTCCAATTCACGGAAGGCAGGGAATTGGTTGTGGCAGAAGTGGAAGCCGCCAAGAGGAAGGTGGAACTTTAATCGCTCTCCTTGTCCTTCGCTTTTGAGAATTTTGGCGTTTTTGAAATCACGATGTCCCTCAAATTCGGGTCAACGTGCTTGGTATAGATTGAAGTGACAGACAAAGACGAGTGGTCGGCAAGTTGCTTGACCGAAAGAGCGTCAACGCCGTTTTTGAGCATTTCCGTAACGCCCGTGTCTCGGAATGAATACATCTGCATTTCATCGGGCAGATTCAATGCCTTTCTCAATTTGACCCAGTGTTTCGACATTGTCGAATCATTCATTCTGGTGGAACACGTTTGGAAATGCTCCCCGAAGATATAATCTGTCATCTTTCCATTCTGCACACCAAGGTCTATGAAATCCAATAGGATTTCCTGCGATAATGGGACAACGCGCTCGTGTCCGTTCTTGGCGGCATCCTTGGGAACACGTATCTGCATTTCGGCAAAGGAGAGGTTTTCAACTTTCAAATACCTCAATTCCTTTGGTCGAATCAATCCCGCATAAATAAGTTTGAGCATCAGCAGGTATCTCGGATTCTTTTCCTTGAGGTATTCTTCAATCTCTGCACGCTTGTCTTCCGGGATGAGTATTCGCTTCTTTGATTCGACTTTTTTGGCCTTGATTTTCTGGAAATGGTTTTCCTTGCAGTAGCACTTGTCTATCATCCAGTTGAAAAACGCACTGCCCTGCTTGATGTACGCATTATAGGACGCAGCCGTCATATCGTCCCCAGAAACGCCTTTGCGTTCATAATAGACGTAGTCCATAAATCGAACTACCATCGTGTGAGAAATCATAGATGAGTACATCCCCGCCTGTTGTTTTTCAACCCAGTCGCAAAAAACATTGATGAATGTTTTGTAAGTTCTGTAGGTCGCAATACGAAGATTCTTCTCAATTTCCACAAGGTATTTTTGCGCGACCTCTTTCATCGGAGTGTACATTCGAGAATCCTCTCCTTGGAAAAAAGGATTCCAACCTGTTGAGAGCTTCATATTCAAGGCAACAATTATATTGTTGATGTGCCTCTTTGCATCCGCCTGCTTTGGATAACGATCCAAAAGCCGCTGGAGCTTGATTCTTTTGCGTTGTAGATGCTGAGTTTGTGGATTCTCAACATAATATTCAATTACCCAGCCGGACTTGAAAGTCTTCAACATTGCGGGCAAATAATTTGTCACAGAATACTGTGAAGATACTGCTAATCTGTTGTGATTTACGGGCATTTTTTTTTTGGTTTTCTTGTGGGAAAACACAAAAAATCAAGTTAGTTCCGTTTCTGTTCCGATTTAAACCAAAAAATCAGCAACTTTGTCTTGGAAGTTACTGATTTTTACACTCTTGCGAGCTTTTGCGGAGAGGGCGAGATTCGAACTCGCGGATAGGTTACCCCATCGACAGTTTAGCAAACTGTTGGTTTCAGCCACTCACCCACCTCTCCGGGCATTGCTGAAATACTTTTCTCATTTGGTGGTCGGGGTGAGAAGACTCGAACTTCCGGCCTCTACGTCCCGAACGTAGCGCGCTACCAACTGCGCTACACCCCGCCGTTTTTGAGGCTGCAAAAATACACTTTTTTTTATTTGTTCTCACTTTTTCAAAAAAAATATTTCCAACCCGGGTTTTTCGCAGCATGCGAGTCTTACAACAAACTGATTTATAAAGTATTTATCCCATACACAAAAAAAGAGGCTGTCGCAACGGCAGCCTCTTCGTATGATATAAACTTTGTGTGTTCTTTTGTTTTTTAGAACTTTTCGGCGTTATCCACCAACATTTTGTTCTTTTTATTGTAGGTCAAAATCAAATAAACTTCTTCCAACATACAGAGAACCATCAAAACAATTGCCACGATGGTCATCGTACCGTGATTAGCTTTGATGAAGAGCGGTCCTTCGGTAAAGAATGTCTTATAAAGCACGAAGTTCATCAACCAGACGCTGCAAAGCATCAGGAACCACCAAATACCGAAATGGATGCCGGAATTGTCAACTTTTTGGTTGGCATCAGCCACGATGGCCTTGTCTTCCAAGATATAGTCAGTTTCTTCCCAAACTTCCTTAATGAAGGAAACAGGTTTGAGGAGGTTATAGACCGGCACAAACCAAGAGACGTATGACATATAGGGTTTCATACCGTTTTTCATCCAATTTGCAGCCTCGTGGATGTTCTTGGAGTTGCGGAATCCGTAAGTGGCGATAACAAACGTCTTAACAAGGAAAGCGACGATTGTGATAATGGCCATCACCCAAAAAGCGGATTTTGTTTTGGCATTGTCAGCGTTGATGGCGTCCCAATGTTCCTTGATACCGTTATAGGATTTCTCGATGTCAGCAACAGCTGCGATATGTTCTTCCATAGTTTTTTGCTTGTCGGCAAGAGTTCCTTTGGTTGTGGTGATCATATCAGCCAAAGCAGCTTTTTCATCTTTAGAGGTAACAGTCTTTTGTTGAAGGGTATCCAATTTGTATTGGTAGTATGCCACTTCAGCGCTGTCTTGTTTGAGAGGATGTTGCGCCGTCACATATTCTTCATAAGCAGCATCGTATGCGGGTCTTTCCTGAACCACCACGATATTAGTCTTATCGAATTTCATCAAGAACACCATTGAAAGGATAAAAAGTACCAAAACCACGGCATTCAGGATCAGGGTCAACTTGCCCAGAAAGGTGTTGTTCGTAATTTTTTTCATACTACAATTTATTTTAAATTATTAATAATCAAACCTATAAGACTTCTTCATTCCTAAAATGAAGCAGACGCAAAAATAGTAAAAAATTTATGCCAAAGCTCATTTTGCCTCAAAAAAGCCTAAAAGAGTTTCAATCAATCGTAACTCATTCTATCTTCGGCGTTTACGATCTTGTTCCAAACTCTGCAGATTGAATTTGATATTCTCATTGTCAGGAGCCAGTTCCAAAGCCTTACGGAGACAGCTTTCAGCTTTGTCGAAATTTCCCTTTATGGCATACGATATTCCCATATTTTCCCAGGCACTTGCGAAAGAGGGGTCTTTTTTCAAGACCTGCTCGTAAATGGCAATGGCATCATCCAATCTGCCCATACCACGTCCCAGGACGTTGCCTTTGATATTCTGCGCAATAACACTTTCGGGATGTTCCGCAATATATTCGTTTATCTGCCGATAGGCTTCATTCACCTTATCGGCATTCCGTTCATTCATTCCCTCATCCAAAAGATTCATAATGGGTTTGAGGACGTCATCTTCAGCCGCCAGGGTCATTTTCGCCAAATTCTCCTGCGCCAAAGAACTGTTGGGGTCTATCAACGTGGCATTCTTATACGCCTGATAAGCGCCTGACGTGTTGTGGTCCAAGTACATCAATTCACCCAAAAGCAGATACGCATTCAAGGAATGGTCGTCCAACTTCAGTGCTTTTTCCAGATAGTTATAGGCAGCCACCTTATCCCGTTCTTTGTGGCTTTCCTTCCAAATCTGCAATTTGCTTCCTCCCGCGGAGATATTGCATTTGATACTGTTGTTCGAGGTTTCAACATCCGTCAGGAACAAAGTGAAGTCATCTTTCCAGACAAAATTTCTCGTAAAGGTCTTTATTCCATACAACAACCCGACGACCGCCAAAATGGCGACGGACAATTTCTGCAATCCGACAGGTTTGGATACACCCAACCTATACAGCGCATAGCCGACAATCAGCGTGAATCCCAACGATGGAATAAACACAAAACGCTCATTCATAAACGTTCCAATATTGAACAACAAGTTGGACGTGATGGAGAACGTGATAATGAAGAAAAGGATGCCATACGCAATGACGGATCGTTTTTTCAAATTGAGGAGCGCATACACGACCAGCGCGATGCTGCCCAGAACCACCAGCCACACGACAGGATTGGAGAAATCGGTTATTTCGATTTGCTTAGGATAATAATCGTGTGTCAGCGGATGCGGAATCACCAGCAGTTTGAAATACATCGCCCACGTGAACAGGACAGTCGCAATTTCCTGGGCTTTTGTGGAATTGATGTAGGGGTTGTTCAGAATATTGTTCGTTTCATCGGCCGGCATCATTCCGCCAAGAGCCTTGCTACGCACCCAAATGAAGAAGATGCTTCCCAAAGCCACGGGGATCAGCGTGGCAATATAATCTGATTTTTTCAAATTCTCATTCTGATAGAAGAAAAGGGAAAGTGGGACCACAGCCAAATAAGTAATCGCATTCTCTTTAGAGAAAAGCGCGAAAGTGATGGCCAGAAGACTCAGTACGAGGTACCACCATTTTCTCTTATCCACGTATTGCAAGCTGCACCAAAGCGCGGCAGTAGCACCCAACATAGCAAAGATTTCATCCCTACCCTTCACATTGGCGACGGCCTCCGTATGCAGCGGATGCAGGGCGAAGAGCACTACGGCCAAGAAGGCCAGCGACTGATACCACTTCGGGCCATTGTATTTTTGAAAGATTTTTCTCAGCACCTCATAAAGCAGCAGGCAGAGCAGGATAAAATAGACGACATTCATAAAATGGTTCACCACCGGCAGAAACGAATCATTGAAGAACTTCTCGTGGTCTGCATTGTGCAGATTGTTATAATCGTGGACGTCGCCAATCTGCTGTTTGATTTTCTGTCCGAACAGCTGAAATTCTATCATAAAAGACAGTTGCGACATCGGGCGGTAACGGCCGCCGGCCACAACGGACTTATCATTTCCGAAGTATCCGGTAAAGGTATCCTGCGTAAAGATGCTTTTCACGGCATTCCATCCGCCCTCAATGGTATATTGGCTTTCCAAAATGACCATTCGGTCGTCAAGGGCGTAATTAAGTGACAGCGTGTTACCGTAAAACACTGCTATCAGCACAAGGATTACGATTTTATGAATGCGGTTGTTTTTCATATTATGGCATTGCGGATTTTCAACAATTTCTCGAGCAGCGGTTTTAATTCATCCAAGGGCAGCATATTGGCACCATCGGAAAGCGCGTGTTGCGGATCGGGATGTATTTCCATAAAGAGGCCGTCAAAGCCGACAGCCACGCCGGCTTTGGCAATCGTCTCTATCAGATCTGGGCGACCGCCAGTCACGCCTTTCGGTTGGTTGGGCTGCTGCAGAGAGTGTGTGCAGTCCAGTACGGCAGGGCAATGGTTTTCCTGAAGGGCCTTCACGCCGCGAAAATCGACAACCAGATCCTGGTAGCCGAAGGAGGTGCCGCGCTCCGTAACCATCACGCGGGGATTGCCCGCGTCGCGCACTTTTTCAACGGCGAAACGCATAGATTCAGGCGATAGGAACTGTCCTTTTTTGATATTGACGTATTTGCCTGTTTTGGCCGCTGCCACCAGCAAATCCGTCTGTCTGCACAAAAAGGCCGGGATTTGCAGGACATCAGCCACTTGCGCCGCCCATTCCGCTTCTTCTTCCGTGTGGATATCCGTCACGATGGGCAGGTCGTATTCTGTTTTCACTTTTTTCAAAACCGCCAGAGCCTCTTCATTTCCGATGCCGGTGAAAGAGCGCAACGAAGAGCGGTTTGCCTTTTTATATGACGCTTTGAAAAGATACGGGATATCCAATTCTTCACAAATCGCCTTGATTTCGCGAGCAATGCGCAAAGTAATTTCCTCGCCTTCCACCACACAGGGGCCGGCAATCAGGAAAAAGTTCCGTTGGTTTTCAAATGCTATCATTCCCTTTTATAAACAAATATAGAGACGGTGCAGTGCACCATTTATAAACAAACATAGAGACGGTGCAGTGCACCGTCTCTACAGCATATACGGGATAATTTATTTTCTATGACGTTTTTTACGATCCAATTCAGCGGGTTCGATGGCCATGAAATCGCCGTGCAATTGTGCGGCAACGCCTTCCGTCTTGTGTTCTTCAGGATGATTGTCGCAGGTGTTCTCCACATAGTCCGTAGGTTCGGTATAAGTGGTAATGACACCTTCGTAGTTGCGCAGAATCACGCGGTTCGGGCTTTGGGAAATCATATACTGCGGCATCACAGGAATCTTACCGCCACCGCCAGGAGCATCTACTACGAACGTAGGAACGCAGAAGCCGGAAGTATGGCCGCGGAGGCTTTCCATAATTTCGATACCCTTGGAAACAGGGGTACGGAAATGTTCGAGACCCATAGAGAGGTCGCATTGATAGATGTAGTACGGACGAACACGCATTTTGACGAGGTTGTGAACGAGGTCCATCATGATTTTAGGATCATCGTTTACACCGCGCAACAAAACGGTTTGGTTGCCCAATGGGACACCGGCATCAGCCAATCTTGCGCAAGCAGCGGCAGACTCAGGAGTAACTTCATTGGAGTGGTTGAAGTGGGTATTAATCCAAATCGGATGGTATTTCTTCAACATATTGCAGAGTTCCGGTGTGATACGCTGCGGGCAAACCACCGGCGTACGGGTACCGAGACGAATGATTTCGACGTGAGGAATAGCTCTCAGTCTTTGGATGATGGATTCGAGCATTTCGTCGCCAACCATCAAAGCGTCGCCACCGGAAAGGAGGACGTCGCGTACTTGCGGAGTGCGAGCGATGTAGTCGATAGCGGCTTGGATACGGTCCTGGGTGGATTCGCAGTCGTGTTGGCCAGCAAATCTTCTGCGGGTGCAGTGACGGCAGTACATAGAGCACATATCGGTGATGAGGAAGAGAACTCTATCCGGATAACGATGGGTCAAACCAGGAACTGGGGAGTCTTCATCTTCGTGAAGCGGATCCAAAAGGTCAGCTGCGGATTGATGAACTTCGGCTGCGGTCGGGATAGCCTGACGACGAACCGGGCATTTGGGATTGTTAGGATCAATCAAACTCAGATAGTACGGAGTGATAGCCATACGGAGGGTTTGCAAGGATTTTGCAACGCCTTCTTCTTCTGCAGGCGTAAGTTTGATGTATTTTTTCAATTCATCCAAGGTCTCTACTCTATTGCGGACCTGCCATCTCCAATCGTTCCATTCTGCATCGGTAACATTGGGAAATAATTCTTTTCTTCTGCTAGGCATATTGACTTGTTTTATTGTTTTTATAGATAATTTGAAATTCTATTTTAGGGGCGCAAAGATACAAAAAATAGTGATGTGTCGGCAGACAACTTTAAGGGTGTTTTAATCCGACTGCTATTTCTCAGCTGCACGATTTCCTCGAACTTTTGGACCCAGCTCTTCTTCTAAAATCCTTAATCGGTCTCCATATTTTTTCAACAAATTTTCACTTGGTGCGAAATGCAAATCCACCCAATCATCTAAAAAATAAATGTCATTCCCCGTATGAAGGGCCTCGCCCAAACCCATGTACTCATAACTGTCGTCCAACACCTTCCAATCAATGGGATACAAACGCAACGTGCATTTATCGCCAACTTTCACATTGGATTTCGCCACTCCTATTTTAGGGGAAATGATAATCGGCAACTTGATATTGTCTTCATAATCCGTTTCTGGGAAAAGGTCATAAAAGCCACCTTCCTGACGACTCGGTTTCAAAATCGGCAGTTCTTCGGGAGACTTCTGCAAGTCCTTTTCATCCTTCGACAAGGTAATGAAATAATGTCTGGGCGTTGAGTCGATTTGCACGATATAGTAATCCTCATATTTTGAAAAATCCGGATAGAGCAGATATTGAGCGCGAACTTTCATAAAAGAATCTATAGCGGGTTGCCAACTTCGGCGGATTTCCTCGGCCGTTTTGCCTGCGGAAATCTGCTTGCGCAGCTGGTCCGTGCCCGCCAACTTGTCAAAGAAGGAGGCATTGGTGAAAAGCTGTTCTTTGTTGGGATACAAACGATAAGCCGTCAAAAGGTAGTCCAACTGCAACTGGTTGTCGCCCTTGCGAAGACCTTCTTTTGCAATTTCCGTCAATTGGAATCCTTTACAAACTTCGTTTTTGCAAGGCGGATTTTCTGAAACGCCCGGAATGGGTTTCGGCGTAAAAGAACAATCACCTTCTTGGAATGTCGGCGAGCCATAGATTTCGAACGGCGTGGCGGTACCGCGACCGATGCTGATATTGGTGCCTTCAAAAAAGCATAGCGAAGGATACAAATAGACGGACTCTTCGGTTGGCAGATTAGGAGACGGTGGCACGGGAAGGGCGTATCGCGTATCGTGGTTGTAATACTTGATGGGGACGACCGTCAAATCGCACTGAACGCCATTGGCCAGCCAATGCTCGCCGTTAATCATCCGGGCATACTCCCCTATCGTCAAACCATAGACAACCGGCACGGGATGCATACCCACGAAAGAGCGATATTTAGGTTCCAGCACTGGGCCATCTACAAAATAGCCATTGGGGTTGGGTCGGTCCAATACAACGACTTTGACCTGATTTTCAGCAGCCGCCTCCATCACGTAATGCAAGGTAGAGATGTAGGTGTAAAAACGACAGCCCACATCTTGAAGATCGAAGATGACGACATCCAAATCTTTCATCTGCTCGGGTTGCGGCTTTTTGTTGTTGCCATAAAGCGAAATGATGGGCAGCCCTGTTTTGGGATCCGTAGAAGAAGCGATATGGGCACCCGCCTCTGCCTTCCCGCGGAAGCCGTGCTCAGGGCAAAAAATCTTCACGACCTGGATGTGAAGAGACAGCAGCGTATCCACCAAATGCGTTTGGTCAACCAGGGAAGTCTGGTTGGCACATACGGCCACGCGCCGGCCTTGTAGCAAAGACAAATATTCATCCACTTGACAGGCACCGGGGCGCTGTGCCTTCAGGCTAATCGTGCAGCATAGTATCGCTAACACAAACAAAGATTTCCGAATTCCGATTTTCATATCCAACTTCTCTTAAAACGTAATAACGTGCCAATGATTATTCTGTTTATAGCTCACTGCTCACCAAACCACGGCACTGATAAAAAAAGAACTACCCGATGTTACTCGGGTAGTTCGCGATATGTTAAAAAGACGGATTATTTTTGGATAACCATCTTCTTGGTTAGCGATGCGCCATTGAAGTTAACCGTATAGTAGTAAACTCCAGCTGCCAGGTTTGCGACATTCATTTCGAAGAAATTACTGCCTTCCAAAGCCTCTTGGCTGTCTGTGTAGAGGAGTTGTCCCATAGCAGAATATACATTCAAAGTAGCTTTGCCGTCTTCGGGAAGGAGGTATTCGATTCTGGTCGTTGTAGTTGCCGGGTTAGGAACATTCTGATAAAGAACCATACCCTTGCCGGTTTCGTAACCTTCAACGCCGCTATTCGTACAGGCAATGACACGTTTGGTATTATTCGTATTGTCCTTATCCAAATCGATTTGTCCGATAGCCCAGAATTCCACTAAGCCGAGGTCGTAGAGAACGAATCCTTCGTTGAAGGTGTAATCCATTGTAGCGCCAGGTTGGAGCACGTCTGTAATATGAGCCGTCAATGTATCGTGCCACATACCGACCTGCATAATACAGTTGATGTCGAAATCTTTGAATGCGGAACTACCATTGTTTCTAACTTTAATAGTCGGATAGATGGTGTCGCCAACGATCAGGCAGGTCACGTCTTCTGTAGTATCTCTATAGTCGTAAGGATAGAGCACTTTTACAATTTGAAGATCAGGCAAACCAGGAATAATGTTAATATCGTCAATAGCGACATTCAATTTACCTCTATGGTTGATAGATCTGAAGCGCAAGTGGCAAACTTCATCGATACCATTCATAGTAGAAACATGGAGAGCCCAAGGATCTTCGGCACCAGTTTGATTGCCATCCGTTCTATGTAATGTATCCACAGGGACATAGTATTCACCATTACCAGCTTCGACGATAAGGTCGAAATCTGCGGTGTTAGCTGCGCGGAAGAAATCGTAGTAGTTAACTTCTACCGGATAGCCGTCACGGTAATGCATATTGATACAGCCGGATGTCACGCTTGCATACCAGGTACAAGGAGAGGCAGCCGTACCGGAGTTACTCAGCACGGAGAGATAATGTCCGTGTGAATTGGCCTGATAGTTATGATCGTGCATAGGGCTGACTGCGGCATACGTGCCCGTGGTATTGTCAGCAGCTTTGTAAGCCTTCCACTGGTAGCTGTTATTAGATTGAACTCTTGTCCAATTTGCAGGCAGCCAAGCGGCATTGTTGTCCGGGTTGTTCTGGTCGAAATCTTGAACAAATGGGATGGTTCCAACAGGTACTGTATTGATATAAACAGTACCTTGCATTTCATCATTGAAATCATACATATCATTTGTGTAAGAGATTTGAGAATTCAACGTATAGGTGCCAGGAGCACTAAGATTGACATTGTCAAGTGTTAACATAATAGACTGTTGCGGGGACAGAGAGCCCGCATCCAAAGTAGTAGTATAAGTACCAGGGACCGGACCTGTAACGGTTGTTGTCAAGGTCAGTTGGTTAATACCACTGAAGTTTTGAACTTGAGAACCATAGTTCTTCACCATCACGCGGATCTTCGCATTGTCATCAGCGCAAAGTGTATCTGCGTTGTTCAACAACTGGGCATAGCTGGAGATACCCATATCGGTCTGGAACGGAGGTAGAATCGTTAAGGCGTAATCTTCTGTTTCACCCTTAGCAGAATAGATACCACAAGGTCTATAGGCAGCAGAAAGGTTGGTAGAAGCTACGATAATACGCATACGAGTTGGACCAGTGGATGCCGTAAGCGGGATTTGGATGTTACAAGAAGTTGTTGCATTGGATCCATTAGCGACAAACGGTATAGCAGGAGAAGACCAAGCCAATTCATCGGTTGAAAATTCGCCATCACGGTTGTAGTCGATATATACCCATTTGTAAACCGGTGTACCAGTAGTAGTGGTAAAGGAGTGTGTTATTGACATAGGATAAGTTTGACCGAGGACGATTTGGCCGGGAGTGACAGTTCTTGTGAAGTCACTGTAAAGGCCATCGGCACCAGGAGCCAAAGGATAACTTGTGAACGGTGTGCCAGGTCCGTTGTCTATGCCTGCGAACACCACTCTGGAGATATCAGCGCCATCAGCCATAGTGTATGCTGGATGGGAGCCGCACGGGTCAGCGCTACTAACGGTCATCTTACAAGTATCGTTACCGTGGTAGGTATCGGTTGTCAAATCCGTATAGGCGATAAGAGGTGTTTCGTAATAAACATCCGAAAGGTCAACATGTGTTGTGAAGGTTTTGGTTGCTGTTGCACCAGCGGCAATTGAGCCCGTATAGGTTTCCGTCACAGGAGTGTTGTTGGCGAGCTGATAGGTAACCGGGAAATTGGAAGCAGCCTGAGAACCATAGTTCTTAATGGTCACTGTCACAGTTTCAGCCGTCGTATAGTTTGCGCTTACACCTACAGGAGAAGTGATAGCAGTCACACCCAAATCGTGTTGAGGAACAGAAGTATTGATATTGATAACACCACGTTGGGATCTACAGGTATGGTTGAATTTGAATTTCGTATTCCATCTATAGTTAGCCAAGGTGAAGGATGTTGCAGTTGTTGTGGAGAGTTCCGTATTGGAAGCTTTTTGCAGAATCTTCTTGGCTGTAGAAGTTGAATAGGTAGAGTTTTGGAATTTAGGTTCTGTAATACCCAAAGAGGTAACACAACTTGAGTTTCCGCAATTGTGTTCAACATACATATAGAGAGCGCCGCCCGTATAATCAAAACCGCCCGTTACCGGGATAGCCAACCAACCCGTGCTTTCGAATGCGAGTTCACCGTCAAATACCTTTTGAGCAGAGTTGACTTCATTATTCCAAATGAAGGCAGGTGTAGCGCTCAAGCCTTGCAAATCTGTACCATTCTTCATCCAGATTTTAACAGGCACGCCGACGCCACTAGGATTAGCGGTTGTAACATTGACATAGAAAGTATCGATTGTACCTGCAGTTGCGCCAATTTCATCTGCGGAATAGAGGATCTTAGCGTAAGAGTGGCCGCTGGTCATAGCAAACGGCAAAGCTTGAGAAGCGGTAGCAGTACCGGCTTGAACAGTCGTATCAAAACCGTCAGAGACGATACGTCCACTGTAATAATATGTCTTAGGTCCGTAAATCGGTTCTGTGATGAAACTTTGGCCTTGACCAATAGCCGTTCCACCTGTGGCATTTTCATAGAAATAGAAGTAGTTCAATCCAGGTACGCTCGGTGCCACCGTATAAGGAAGTCCATACGGTGCCGTATAGGTTTGTGTTGGAGGAGTTGCAGGATTTGCCGGAATACGGAGAATACCTTTGATAGTATCGTTGTTACGATATACAGGCATACTGGTATTCGTCGGATCCGTATAGATTTCGTAATGATAGGTTCTATTTTGAGTAGCAGATGAAAGGTTGTTAACCGTAAATGAAACATTCTTATTCTGCAAATGGTTAACGGTCGTACTAATCGTCGTATTGCCCGTAGCATTGGTCGTTCCCGTGAAGTTAGCCGTCATTGAGAATGTTCCGGAAGGAATAACCGAAGAAGCCGTTGTGTCGGTATTGGTAACCTGAACAGTGATTTGAGGAGATACTGCCACACCACACTGATAGTCCTTAGGTGTCACAAGCATATTGGTACTCAAGTCATATTGAGGTTTGAAAACGTTAACATAGATAGGCGCACGTCTGGTTGTACAGTTTGAAGTCTTTGTAATAGCTTCAACCCAATAAGTAACGGAATCGTACAATACTGGAGTCGTGTAGAAGGCTGCAGTAGCCGGTGTCAATGTGATCGGCGTTGTAGCATTTTCACTGGTATAGAACAAATACTTCGTCACAACAGCACTACTACCTGTCATCGGCAGACGGTCGTTAGGTTGGAGGATTTCGATAGTCTGAGTATATTCTCCCGTGTAGGTATAGGAAGCTTCCATCCAAGCGGTACGAGTAGAGGAAATGGAACCCGTAATCGTATCATTACCGGCATATACAATAGTCTCATCTGGCATAGTAGTATAAACAGTATAGTTAAATGTTGAATTGGCATTGGGAGCAGAGAAGTTGTAGGTGTTATCAAATGTCACCACTTTTTCTTCTTCAGAAGCGAACGGTTCTGAAATCAATTGAGTAAGATGAGTACCGTTGATGACAGCGTGAGCCACTACCTTGTTAGCTGGAATAGGAACATTCAAGAGGTTCTTAATTCTAACCTGGATGTGTTCATCATATAAAGCGCAACCGCTTTCAGGATAATCCAAAGACAAAGTCTTCACATCGTATGTAGGAATATCCGGAACGTGCACATATACAGGGACTTTTTCACTACCGCAGGCCAAGTCAGCAACTTTGAAGTACATATTCAGACGTTTGTTGAACGCGGTATAGTTGCTGTTGAGGCTGGCCAAAGTATTACCATTCTTATATTGGACGAAGCCAGCGATCTGTGTCTGTTTGAAAGAAGGCAACGTGGCACCACCAGAAACTGCTGCGCCGCAAGTATTACAAGCGGAACCCGTACCTGTACAATAATCGTAGCAATTGGTTTCAGTATAAATCACCAAATTATTTTGGCCATAATTGAATGGGACGTCCAAATCAATGTAGAACCAACCCGTGTGGTCGAAGAAGATTCGTTTGTCAACCACCAAAGTAGCATCTGCGATTTCACTAGCCCAATCTACTGCGGCGGCTGCTGTCGGGAGGGAGCTTTCCGTACTTTCCTTCATATAGATACGGATAGGAATACCATCGGCACCATTAGCCGCAGTAGCGACATTAAGACCAATCGTAGTGATTGTACCATGTGAGCCGATTTCTGATTCCGTATAGAGCATCTTACCTCTGGAATAACCACTGTTGAAAATAAACGGTTGTGAGCCATTCACCGTACCGTTACCGATAACAGGTTCGTTGATGGTTCCAGGATTAGCATTCACATAATAAACCGTATCAAAGAAAGTAACCGGGGTTGTATAAGTATTGCCATAACCCAACAAATTCCATTGTTCATATCCACTATTGGTAAACCAGCCAAACACACCTTGAGAAATTGTGGAAGGCATTGTAGCAGACAGCGTTCCGGAAGTATAGTAGTTGACAATCACGGTATCATTAGCCAAAATCGGTGTAGGAGATTTTCCTAAGGAGGAAATGTTCATATTCAATGTATCATTGTATTGCAAACGATCTTGAGCATCTTTAACCACCCAAACTTTGATGTTATAGTCATCATTGATATCGATTTGGTTGTTGGTAAAGTTATAATCGACATCAAACGTGAAGGTAGTTGTCTGGTGGCTGTACACCGTATCAGCCAATGTTTGTGAAACAGCAGGTTGACCGTTAACGGAATATTTCAGGACAGTACCAGGAAGGATATCCTGAGAACCGTTGTTGGTGATACCGACTGTAATGTGTTCGTGACCGAGGTCGCAACGAGTTGTCGGATTCTGCAAATCCAAGACTGCGAAATCGTGGATATGCGGCAAATCGACCACGGCACCCAACATAAATCTACCGGAAGTTTGCGGGACATACGTACCATTATCAAGATAGAAGAAGGTGGATTCACGAAGCGGGGTTTCGATCTGGGCGCATAAGTAATCACCGTGTGCCAACATTTCAATACCGACATAGAAATCGTGTAAATTGGTCAATGCGAAATTATTGATAGGAATGATATTCCAAGCATTTTGCTGCAAAGTGGAGAAGTTGATCACATCAGAAGTTGCAATGATTTCACCATTGGCATTAGCGACAAATGCGCGGAAACCATTTTCCGGATCAGCAATATAGGTCATATCATAGAAATACTTCACAGCGCTGACGACTAATTCATTTGTTGCCTGATAGTGGACACAAGGACGGATGACATTGTTGTAGTCACCAATCTTCATACCCACAGCGGAAGTATCAGCATAATTGACAATGTTAGGAGTTGTTTCCATACGCCATTCGCAAGCGTTGTTGATGTTGTTCTCATCGTTACGAGAGCGAACTTCCACGCTCTTCACTTCGGTGACATTGTACAGATGGTTCGGGAAAGTGATGATGGTTTGAGCACCGGCAGCCAATGACGGAATCGTCAAAGTGTCGTGATATTGCTCGATTGCGCCGATGACATTCAAATAAACCTTTGCATTGGTTTGAGCCTGACGACCATCATTCTTTACCAAAGCCTTGACAACATCGTTAACCGAATATTGAGCCGGAGTTTCACCTTGTGAATAAATATTGGTAACTGCCAAGTCATTGTCGAACAGGTTTCTCAAACGAATACGGTCAATGTTGATATTATTACCGAGTTGTGATTTAGCATCAAAAGCGATGTGTACGCAACCTGCGGAAACGTATTGTGAAAGGTCATACGTGTAAACCGTCCATTGAGGAGTTGTGGCTGTTGCCAAGTATCTCTTCAACAGAGGAGTTGTCTGACCTTGAGGATTCAAGCTTGTAAAAGTAGTACCACCATTGGTGGAAATTTTAACGGTGACACCTTCAGCTGTCTTGTTTGATGTGTTATCGTGAGCGAACCAGACTTCCAAAATAGGATTCACAGCATTCGTCAGATTGACAACCGGCATAATGGCACGAGATTCTGTGTTATTGGCAAATGTCTTGGAGTTGAAGAACAAACGTCCCGTACCGTAAACAGGAGCTATAGTCGGGTTGGAGCCGGTTCCCTCTTGGAACGTCCAGTTACCGGCGCCGGCGATTTGCTCGATAGTCCAAGTCTGTTTGGTTCCATTGCTGAAATCTTCCTCATAGTCAGGAGTAGCAGCTTCCAAGACAAACATCGTGCGCAAAGTGTCATTAGCGTGGTTGTTGTCGCCATTCGTTGTAATGATGAAGGTAAAGTCGATGGGTTGGTTGACAGGAATTGTCACATTGGAGGCAACCACTTGGGAAGAAGATCCCAAAACAGCCACTGAACCAGAATTAATGGTTGCTGTTCTTGTCAGGTTCAATGTATCAGAATGAAGAGTGATGGTTGCATTGTGACCTGCGAAGTTCAACACTTCAGAACCCTTGTTGGCAACTGCCACCGTAATGTTATAGGATGATTGCGGGCAGGTACCGGATGCGGGTTCGAGCAAGGAAACGATAGCGGCATCCGTTGCGGCAATCTGTTCAGCGTATGCGCCCATATAGGTCAAGGCGGAACGTTGAACACCACGGATATCACTCATAACGTGAGCATTGCGACCACATTCCAGACCAGTGTAATCCGTAGGCATAAGGGACACTGTCGGATTGGTCATAGGCGGCAAGACACTGATATTGTTCGTGATTGTAGTAACGGCTGCTTCCAATTCCGCAATGGTATTACGGGCAACCGTCTTGTAGGCAATCACGCCGGAAGCGGACACCAAATTGTTGAGGGAGCCTGTTGCGGTAGATGTTCCATTCAAATAGAGCGGATAGTTTGTATTGTCTGAACAATTAGTATAGTTTAATAATATATTATTGTTTAAATATGTATTATTGTTGTTCTCAATTCTTAATGCTGCGGTATTGGAGTAAGGAGCATCGGATTTGATGTAGAAACTATTGTTGGTGACTTGCAGATTGTTGGAGTTCTTAATCTGGACTGCGTAGGATGCGGCAGCTGTAACCGGATAGAGAACCACTTCATTATTATAGATGTAGCCAGTGTCAGTAGCGGAAGAGCTACAGTTTTCCAAAGCGATACCGTAGTTAGTATTTCCTACAAAAACGTGATTGTTTCTGATGTAGAAGTCCTCCGTCGTAGCATTTTTGAGTTGGATAGCATATTCCACGTCGTATGTGCTATCTACTCGGTTACCATTGATGTCTGCACCAACAGTCTGTTCCACATAGATACCCGTGAAGTTCTTAGGAGAAGTCGTATAGACCTGCAGCACATGGTTGTTTTGAATAATCGGATTACAGTAATTCGTATGGATGCCCTTATAGCAGGACATTATTCTATTGTTCGTGAGGGTAAGTTCGTTGCGGCGAGCATTGGAGCCGATATAATAGACACCATAGTTGCCGCCAACAAGGTTACAGTTTTGAATGGTGATGTCATCGGAAACGGCGACTTGTCCAGCAGCAGCGGTTGCGGCTACAGAACGACCAATCACAAAGCACGTATTGTCCGTAGTGTTAGTGTTGTTCGCGACCATCTTACAACCGTCAAAAACGATGTTGCGGCTGCCATTGCCACGAACAACGGCTGCTCTTGAAACCGCATTGGAATTACCTTGGATAGTGAGGTTTTTGAAAATAAAGTTTTCGACATTAATCAAGGTAACGGCACCATAAATATTGGTGTTGGTATCAGGATGATTGTTTGTGACAATCACCGTATTGACGTCATCACCTTGGAAAGTGATGGTGTTCACTTCAGATTGTCCGATGTAGGTGGCTCTGAAGTCAAAATCCTGATAGGTGCCCGGTCTGAAATGGAACGTCGTCGGACCGTTGATGCCGCAATAGTTCAGCGCGTTTCTGACATCTGCCATCGTAGCGAAATCAGGGTTGCTGCCACCAACGGTATAGTCGCCGTGCAACAAGCTATCGCAGGCATAACCGATATAGCGAAGGGTATCACTGATATTGGTCGGAGTTCCGTGGAAGCCGTCAGGCTGGCCGTTTCTAGTATTGATGTAAACTGTAATATAGTTCAAGCCATGGGAAGGAATGAAAGTTCCCAAATCCAAAGAACTTCTTTCATCGAAGCAGAGGGAGCCTGTCCAATCGTGATTAGAAGTATGTGTCACCACGTGGTTGGCGTTTTCGACCTTCAAAGTAACATTCAAGCTGGTCTGATACGGGTTTCCCGGGGAGTGTGTTGCATCACTCTTGTTCTTGAAATAAACTGTCACCGGTTCAGCCACGCCCGTAATAAAGCAATGCGGGAACGTATTCATACTATCCAAATGACAGTCGTTCTGATGGATGTTGGTTTGGTTGTTCCAAGCTATCATCGGCGTATCAATCGGTGTGGCGGTTGCGCCGTGAACGTCACTGACGTGAATGTCATAACGAATAGTGTCATAATAACAAATCGTCGGGAGATTCCATTGTGCCATCACTTGATGACCGGAAGCCGTTCTCGAATTGGACACAATCGTATTGGGCACGGTGATCGGCGTTTCAGAATTGACTCTATATGTAAACTCTAGAGAGTTCAAATTAATAGTGTCGTTATCAATGATCTTGGCATTAATCACATAGGGTCCTATATTATTCAGCATATTGTTGTTCTGGTTCACATATATAGGATTTTGCAAATCAATCGTCGGGTGAATCAACTCGCAGTTGGAAAGGATGACCTTGAGGTTGTCGATATACCAGCCGGCACAGGCATCTGTACCTGAAGATGGCGCAGAAGTCTTATTTACTCTGAAGCCGATTTTGATATGAGTTGCCGGATGCTGTACGCCACCAGCGGTCACCGTCTTATTCAACAATAAAGAAGACAAATCAAAATATTCGTGTTTCCACCAAGTATTGTTTGGGGTAGCTGACGGATTGTTGGACACCCAAGTGTTATAACATCCATCATTGAACTTACCACCTGCCACACTGGTGGCGCTGCCATAATAAAAATCGCTACTCGAGGTGAAATTGATTGGTTGGGCAGCACTCCATTGGATAGTTCCATTGCTAAGGACATAACCCAAATAATACACCATTTGAGCATTATCCAATTGGTTCACCTTACATATCTGGTCGAACTCCAAATACAAGTAGTTGACTTTGGCACCTGTGACCTCGATAGCATCCGTGGTCATTGTGGAATAGCCACTGGTAGCATAAACGGGTGTATGGTAGGAGTTCGGACTCGACAGATACAGCGTGTTGTCGATTTTCCAGTCGCCCTGCGCATCGAAAGTATTCGTTGCAGGAATGACTTGGATAGTTGCGCCATCGAAGTTTTCATCTAGTACGTTTGTGGTATCCATCAGCTGTGCGAACAGCATTACAGGGAACCATAAGGCAGCAAATAGGAATAGGATTTTTTTCATATTGTATTGACATTTGTTATTAAGGGGACTTCTATTTTTAACATTTTCACGCCGTCCCTCTGAACTTCGTGAAGTCCGTTAGCCAAAATTCAAAGTGAACAACGCGGCAAATATATAAATTTTCTTCTATTTTCTAACTTTTCATCATTATTTTATGGGGGTAA
>JAZRYT010000046.1:0-5684 GCA_045600905.1 Bacteroidales bacterium | reverse complement strand
ATCTTTGTGCACGTCTAAACCGCAGGTTCTCATCTTCGTAACGTTTTGTGAATTAAATTACAAAGATACAGAATCCTGCGGTTTTCGCGTACATTTTTATTCGTCTGTGCGATTTTATAAATTATGTACATTTGCGGCTTTCAAAAAATAACAACAAACAATGACATTTTGCTGTTTATTTTAATGTAATTGCAAATTTCAGAAAGAAATTCGTCATTTAGGGCGATATTAATTTTGTTACCAAAGACAATGAGTAAAACCATTGTATTTATTGATACGGAAATTGGTGTTCAAGACCATAAAATTCATGACTTCGGAGCCATTCGTGAAGACGGAACTTCTTTTCATGCCGGCTCAAAAGAGCAATTTTTAGATTTTGTTGGCAGAACCGATTTTGTCTGTGGGCACAACATTGTCCATCATGATTTGAATTATATCAACAAGGAAGCCTCCTTTTTCCGAAAAATTCGTTCCAAAGCCATTGACACACTCTACCTATCCCCTCTTGTGTTTCCCAAGCGTCCTTATCATGCGCTGCTCAAGAACGACAAACTTCAAAGCGACGAGCTGAACAATCCGCTCAACGACTGTCTCAAAGCCAAAGACCTGTTTTACGACATCGTCAATGCCTTTTCCGCCTTACCAGCAGATATCCAACAAATATATTGCGATTTACTATACAAAGAGGAAGAATTTCAAGGCTTTTTCGACTATTGGTCACTGCGTCCCGACCATCGAGACACCGAAATGCTGATACGTAAAAGCTTTGTCCATCTGCTTTGCACAAGCATTGATTTCGCTCCTTGGATTTCCCAATACCCGACAGAGCTGGCTTATGCCCTGGCCCTTATCAGCACTGGAGATTATCATTCTATCACACCACCATGGTTGCTCCAAAATTTTCCGCAAATTGAACATTTGCTAAAGACTCTTTGCAATACACCATGCACCGACAATTGTCCCTACTGCAAGACCAAATTCAATATCCACCAACAACTTCACGACATATTCGGATTTTCCGAGTTTAGGACCTACGATGGAGAGCCTCTTCAGGAGAAAGCTGTTCAAACTGCTGTTGACGGGAAATCCCTTTTGGCTATATTCCCGACCGGCGGGGGCAAGTCGCTGACCTTCCAGCTTCCGGCGCTAATGTCCGGCAACGCAGTTCACGGACTAACGGTAGTCATTTCCCCTTTGCAATCGCTTATGAAGGACCAGGTTGACAACTTGGAAGCCCAAGGTGTCACTGATGCGGTGACAATAAACGGACTACTGGATCCTATCACACGAGCCAATGCTTTCCAACGAGTGGCTGACGGTTCCGCCACCCTACTCTACATTTCTCCGGAGATGCTTCGTTCAAAGACCATCGAAAAACTGTTGCTGTCGAGAAACATCGTCCGCTTTGTCATTGATGAAGCGCACTGCTTCTCGGCCTGGGGACAGGATTTCCGTGTGGATTATCTCTACATCGGTCCCTTCATCCGCGAATTATGCGAAAAGAAACACAGTCAAGGGCCTATACCGGTTTCCTGCTTCACCGCAACAGCCAAACAAAAAGTCATCACCGACATTTGCGACTACTTCAAAAAAGAATTGGACGTAGAGCTAACCATATTGGCCTCTTCTTCTACCCGTAAAAACCTGAAATACGCCGTCATACACACAGAGACAGAAGAATCCAAATACACCACCCTGCGAAATCTCATAGCCGGAAAAAACTGCCCGACGATTGTTTATGTATCGCGTACGAAAAAGACGGTCACATTGGCCGACAAACTGACACAAGATGGTTTTCCGGCATTGCCATTCAATGGAAAAATGGATGCCAATGACAAAATCGTCAACCAGAACGCATTCATCAGCAATGAAGTACAGGTCATTGTGGCCACTTCTGCCTTCGGTATGGGAGTGGACAAGAAAGATGTCGGATTGGTCATCCACTATGACATCTCCGACTCCTTAGAGAACTACGTTCAAGAAGCAGGCCGTGCAGGTCGCGATCCGAAAATGAACGCCGACTGCTATGTGCTGTTTAACGATTCTGATTTAGACAAGCATTTCATCCTACTCAACCAAACAAAGTTGAGTATCAGCGAAATCCAACAAGTTTGGAGTGCTATAAAAAAACTAACCAGACAACGGAAAAGCGTTCAATGCTCGGCGCTGGAAATTGCCCGTCAGGCAGGCTGGGACGACTCCATCATGGACATTGAAACACGTGTCAAAACTGCCATCGCCGCATTAGAGCAAGCTGGATATGTTCAACGTGGGCAAAACGTACCGCACGTCTATGCGACAGGCATCATGGTTAAGAACATGGATGAAGCTCGGAAACGGCTCTCTACATCGCCCTTGTTTGAAGAGTCTGAACGGCAAAATGCCATCCGCATCATCAAATCATTGATTTCCAGCAGAAGCATTGCGACGGCACAAATGGAAGATGCGGAATCTCGTATTGACTATCTGGCCGACATGCTTGGAATGACCAAAGAAGCCGTCGTCAAAGCGGTCAGCCTGATGCGACAAGAAGGCGTACTAGCGGACTCTCGAGATATGTCTGCCTACATTTTCAAGACGGATAATCAAAACAAGTCCAAAGACATCCTCGAAAAATTCGCCAAATTGGAAAAGTTCCTTTTAGACAACCTGGCTTGCTCCGAGCACCATTTATCCTTAAAAGAGCTTAACGAAAGTGCTTTACTCCAAGGCATAACGCATTCAACCGTCAAAAGCCTTAAGACCCTGCTCTACTTTCTGACGATTCGAAATTACATCAAAAAAGCAGAGCAATCGGAAACCGGCTATATTCAGACTATCGTCACCTACGATCAGGAAACGCTCTACGAGAAATTCCAGAAACGTATTAACCTATGCCAATTTATTTTGACCGAGTTGTTCCAAAAGGCCAACCTGATTCAATCCAACAACAAAGAAGACATTCCCGTTCAATTTTCAATAACACAACTGGTTGACAAATACAAAAACAACTCAGAACTTGCGTTTGAAGAGCACAACGCGACCCTGGCAGAAATGGAAGAGGCCCTACTCTACCTCTCCAAGATTGGCGCGCTAAAACTGGAAGGCGGATTTTTAGTCATCTACAACGGAATGCAAATCAAACGGTTGGCGGAGAACAAAATCCGATACAAGATAAACGATTATCAATTGCTGAATGATTTTTACAAGCAGAAAATCCAGCAGATTCATATTGTTGGAGAATATGCCAACCTTATGGTTCGAAACTATGATGCGGCAATTTTGTTTGTAAAAGATTACTTTCAATTGGATTACAAAAAATTCATTGGCAAGTATTTTCAAGGAGAAAGAGCAGCGGAAATCTGCATCAATATTTCTCCTGAGAAACACCAAAAATTATTCGGCTGTCTATCGGAAAAGCAGAAAGAGATTATTAACGATAGAGAATCCAAATATATCGTAGTAGCCGCCGGTCCAGGAAGTGGTAAAACTCGCGTTCTGGTTCACAAGTTGGCCTCCCTGCTTCAATTGGAAGATGTCAAGCATGAGCAATTGCTGATGCTGACCTTCTCGAGAGCCGCAGCCCTTGAATTCAAGCAGCGACTTATCGACCTAATCGGTGATGCAGCTTATTATGTGGAAATCAAGACGTTTCATTCCTATTGTTTTGACCTTATCGGCAAGACAGGGAGTCTTGACGAATCCGCTGATGTTGTGCATAACGCCACCGAAATGATTAACAACGGGGAAGTCGAACCGGGCAAAATCACAAAATCGGTCTTGGTTATTGATGAAGCGCAAGATATGGACAAACAGGAATTTGCCCTAGTGGAAGCGCTTATGCGGTATAACGAAGATATGCGTATCATTGCCGTTGGCGATGACGATCAAAACATCTACGAATTCAGAGGTTCTGATTCTCGGTTTTTGCACTCCTTCATCACCACATACGGAGCAAAACTGTATGAAATGGTAGAGAACTACAGAAGCAACCGTTTGATTGTGGACACGGCCAACAGATTCGTAGGACAGATTCGACAACGAATGAAGACAAAACCTATCGTTGCAATACGACAAGGACCCGGCATCGTACAAATCATCCGACATCAAGGGGAACATTTGGAAACACCCGTCGTACAACATCTTTCCGCTATCAAACCCAAGGGAAGCACTTGCGTTTTAACCACCACCAATGAGGAAGCGCTATGCGTAGTGGCCCTGCTGAAGAAGTTCAACATTCCGGCACAATTAATACAATCTACCGATGGTTTTCGCTTTGAAAATCTTGCGGAGATGAGATTCTTCATCAAGCAGATTCAGAAAAATCTATCTTCGCCAATTATTTCCAATGAGCATTGGGATGAGGCGAAGAACAAGCTGTTCAACAAATATCAGAGCAGCACTTGCTTGGACAACATCCGTAATTTCATTCTCGAATTTGAATCCATTAACAAGAAAAAGTATTTTTCCGACTTGCAGGAATGTGTCTATGAATCTCAATACGAAGATTTCTATCCCAAAGATGCCAGTTATATCTTCGTATCCACCATTCATAAATCTAAAGGACGTGAATTTGACAATGTATTCCTACTGCTACAAAAACTAAATGAAGAAAACGACGAGACCTATCGCAAACTTTATGTCGGACTAACACGTGCCAAATCATCTCTATACGTGCATACGAGCACTCGCTTTTTAGACGACACATACATTCCCGGTGTAGAAGTGACTCACGACAACATAGCCTACGCCCAACCCGAAGAACTCACCTTGCAACTCTCGCTCAGAGACGTATATTTGGATTTCTTCAAAAATCGCAAGAACACCTTACTGAAATTGCAGAGCGGACAGTCTTTGTTTTGGCAACATAATTTTCTATGGTGCCGTATCAACAATACCGATTGCCAAGTAGCGCAATATTCCAAAGCCTTCAGCGACACGTTAAGCCACTGGAAAAAACAAGGTTATGAAATATCTTCCGCAAAAGTCCGCTTCATCGTCGCGTGGAAGGGCGAAAACGACACCGAAGAAAGTGCCATCGTCTTACCCGAACTGACTTTGAAAAGATGTTGAACGTCACCTTTGACACCACATTGTCACATCTGTTTTTTCAGTGTCCGGAAAAAACGAGAATAGTCCTTGTTAGGTGGATGCTGCAATAAAAAGGAGGTTTTTTTTCGTACTTTCTTTGCCTTCTCAAAGAAAGTACCAAAGAAAGAGAAGCCGCAACAAAAGCCGCCCGCTCAGGCGTAAACGCACAACGGCGGCGGAGTAGAAATAAAATGCAACGAACAAAGTCACAACACAATTCGAGCGGGGGCTTTTGCATTTTATAGACGCAAGCGCCTCCGCTCGCCGTTGTAGGCGTTTCCGCCATTCACAAGCCAACGCATCCTTGCCGTTGCGGCATCCCCCACGCGCATACAAGGTACGGCAGAGCCGTAATGTTTGATATAAAAGTGGTTAAGTCGAAGCTCGTGCCTTAGCGTAACGCGCCGCCTTAGAAATTTTTGCGTCGAAAAATCAGGGTTGCGAAATCGTTAAGAAACGGCGTCTGTTCGAAGCAGCATGCAGCAGAGCGGAATGCTGCGAGTTTAGCCGTTTTAGATTTCGGAATCCGATTTTTCAGCAAGAATTTCGGTAGCGGCTAAGCGCCTTTCTTTTGTAACTTTTCTTTGGCAAGGCAAAGAAAAGTTAATAAGTAT
>JAZRYT010000045.1:0-7353 GCA_045600905.1 Bacteroidales bacterium | reverse complement strand
GGCCGCCGCCACGGCAAATGCTACAAGCTCGGCGACCCCGTCACCATCCGCGTCAAAGGCGTCGATATGCTCAAGAAACTCATCGACTTCGAACTCGTCGAAGATGCCGACATAGAGATACCGACATACGGCGACAAACGCTCCCACCGCAACGATTCCCGCCGTTCCGACCCACGCCACGATGACGACCGCCACAGCCACAAGCCCAAACCCGCCAAGTCGCCCAAAGACAAACCCGCCCAAGGCAAGCCCTCCCGCGCCAAGAGCAAAGCCGCACCCAAAGACAAACCCAAACCCCGCAACAAAAAAAAAGCCGCCAAGAACTGATTCAGCCGCTGCGTCAAATCGCAAGAATTGCCGTTGCGTCGGATTGTTTGCCAGTCCGACGCAACTTTTTTCCTCCTTTGCAAAATCTGCAAAGCCCAAAACGACCCCCGCAACCCAGAAGCAAAAAATGCAAGGCCCAAAATGAACCATTTTAGCCATTGTTTTTCCTGCATGGCCCTAAAATGAGTCATTTTAGCCATTGTTTTTCTTGCATGGCCCTAAAATGAGTCATTTTTGCCATTGTTTTTCCTGCATGGCTCTTGCGGAACACATTTTTGAGCATTTCCAAAACTGTTTGGAACTTGCGAAACATTTTTCAGCCACCTGCAACATTGACTGGGACAATCATCATCGGCTTTGTGCATTTCCAAAAATCGCTTGGATCCACCGCCATCAATCTCACCCATTTCCCCAACCCGCCACACCCCCAAAAACAATCCCGACGGGCAGCACACGCCACCCGCCGGGACAATTTCACAACATCCAGCAACCCCGCGGGATTGCCCGACAATGATTTTCCTAGAACATCCAGCCCACTCGCACTCCAAACGAATGACCTTGCAGTTCTGATGGCTGCACAGTTTGAATAGGAGGTAATAGGCCTTTCCCTATCGCATTAATGAGGTCGATAGCCGTGTTATGCGTATGGTTGAATTCATAATATCCGTTCACTAAGAAATGGTCACCGAGGAAAACTGTTAATCCAGCATTGAGACTACCCGTCAAATAAACCACATCATTGTAGTTTTTTAACTTTGTAAACTTCAGAGCATCCCATCCTGCTGTTATCTCGATATGATCTGATAGTGGAAATCTAAGAAATCCTGCGGATAATGCTGCCAGCATAAATGGAAGAGCAATTATTGCCTCTTCACCCTCTACAGCATCCAGCAAAAATCTTGGAGCAAACATAAGTAATCCGAAAACACTAAATGATGTGTAATTTGGACCCATTGTAAGTCCGACTCTTGTACCAAAAAAGCTATAAAGCATCTCAGCCTGGATTGTTCCAACATTATACACACCTGATGGGTGATACAATTTTTGATAACCTCCCATTACGTAATAATCGGCATAGCTATCGTGATAAGTTGGCTGTGCCGAAGCCACCACTGGCAGCAACGCCATTATTAATACAAAAAATAATATTCTTCTTTTCTCCATATTCCATAAAATTTAAAAGCAGGGAGAAACAATGTGTTCCTCCCCACATTGTTTCAAATACAATTAATTACACCACGTACTACTTACTTCTTTTACTTTTATTGATGAGTCTATTTTATCAAACTTATCTTTTGATTTAAACATCTCAACATTTGATGCACCAGCAGCAATCGTGGCTGTTAATTGTATTATTTCACCAGAATCCGCAAATTTTATATTGACCGTTATGGACAAACACACATCGGATTCGTTTGTTGCCATTAGACGCCACCAACCATATTGATCTTTATACACCTTTAAATAACCATCTCGTGGTCCAGGGGCGTTCATTACTTGTTCTACATCTATTGTTTCCTGTTTGTTTAAGCATTCATTCTTTGGGAAACCTGTTAACATAAAAAAGAATGAAAGCATAATAATTGATAAATACTTCATTGTTTTGTTAATTTGTGGGTTAATAAAATCATTTTGTTTTTTATTGAATTAGTAGTGCCCGTATCCGAAGCACCGTTAATATATCATAGACCATTACTATTGTCATCATCTCCACACGCCAACCACCACTGTCTTTTTACGGCATCTGTTATCCTCAAGCATTCCCGTTGAATAGAGATCACCGAATGCTGATGCTATTTGATACCAGTAGTAGGCTTTTTGTGGACTGCGAAAGCAACCTACACCATTCCGATAATTTTCGGCCAACTGTTGTGCTGCCAACACATTGCCACATTGCGCAGCCAACTCATACAGTTTGTTAGCCTCACGCCTCTGACCCAAACTTTGCAATCGCCTGGCTTCCCTGTATATGTCCATCGTGTTGACAATGATGGAGTCCCGGCTATACCAGCCAAACCGCTCAATATCGCGGTATGTCTTCTTCAGTAGTTTGAAGTTCCTCATAAATGTGAAACTTGGCATACAGCAGTGAATGTCGTCCGTCGTGGCTATGCACGCCGTGTATTGCAGATTGTCATTATATGGCGACTGGACCTTGACAAGAAAGTAGTTGTATTGTTTTGGCAACAGGGTATCAAGCACAAAGTATTGGCCAACACGCCATTGCGGACTCATAGGTGTATTGAAGAAATCGGGCGACACAAGCGTGGCCTCGGTCTCGTATGGGTCTTTCATGAATGTGCAGATTGGCACACCCTCTGTATAGACAAAACTCATCGAGACATTGATATTCTCCTGTGCGTATGCGGTCGTGGCGCAAAAAATGATTGTAAACAAAAGAATTCTTTTTTTCATAGTCCAAAGACTTTAGTTTCTTGTTTAAAGAATCAAAATTGAGACACCTTACTTTTGGTACAGATGTTGTCTGTGTGATAATCATCATCTGCAACTTGTTTCAAACTGAAATTCTGATAGCTCCAGTATATATAAGTTGCATTTTCCCGGGTATTTGCCCAAGCTGGTACATATCCATATACAGGATGCCAGTCTCCGTTTACGTACACATTGGCATGAACACAAATCCCTTCTCCGGTATAATTTGCAATCTTTAAAAACGTTTTATTGGCATCAACTCCTGTTCCTTGTTCAACTATAATGAGTCCCCATGGATGATTCTTGATTTGAGTTTCTTTCATCTGAAGATTGCACTTCAATGAAAAACCAATCGCAGCCAGAAGCATTAATGATGCCGTGACAAATAATATAACTTTTTTCATGATCTTTGTTGCTGGTTATATACCATCAGCCCATCGGTTTCTTTTGGTTATTATTTTTACTAAACTTTGATTTGAACTGGACATAAAAAAAGAACCGCGAACTTTATGTTGCGACCGAGGTTCTGGACTACCTGCTAATACAAACAAGAAAGCTCACGGTATTCACCGCGAGCGTTTCCCTTTTCTTGTGTATTAGCGCGAAATTGTCCAGATTTCGGTACGCATTAAGAAAAGCAAAAACGCTTTATTTATGTCTTTTTAATTAATAATTTGTACTATCTGTTTCTTTTTTAATTTATTATTTAAATTGAACAATTTTTTTGAACACTGCAAAGTTACGATTTTTTTTTATTATAACAACACGAACAAAGAAAACTAAGGAGTAAACGCTCCGATATCACACAAAAAGGTCCGCCGCGATGGCGGACCTTTTACATATATCACTTTCTCAACTTATTTGACAATCGAAAGGCGTTTGGTGACACGGCCATTGTCCGTAAAGATGTTCACCAAGTAAAGGCCGGCAGCGTATGAACGCGTATCTACCGACACTTGATTGGAATGAATCCCATCTTGGGCATACACAACCTGGCCCATCATATTCACGACAGACAAAGAGCGGATTTCGCTATTTAAGGTGACGGTAAACACATTCGTTGCAGGACAGGGGTAAAGACTGACATTCTGTACGGGCTGATCAATACTGACATCCGAGCCAGGTAGTCTGACATAGAACGTGGTCTGCTCGCTCGATTCCGTAATCGAAATGCCCATAGCGTATGCGCCATCTGCGGTGATGAAGTTGAAGGCCGACATACTCATCGCTGCCACGTATGGATTGTCGGGGTATATATCCGAAAGCTTCTGCATGGAAGACTCCCCGGCCTTCCAGACCACAGCGTCAACGTCCTGCTCCCATGTGTCGAAATCCATAACGCCCGTATAACGGCCCACGCAGGTGCCGTTATCTGCAATACCGAACATTTCGACGCTCTCGTATTCCTCTTCAATATCAAGCACTTCGAACGCGCCAGTCAACACATTGAGTCGTGCAGCCTTCGGCGTTGGGAAGATGCTGAAATCATTCAAGTCGTATGCTTCCACCACCATCAGGGAGACCCACTCTCCGTTTGCGCTCACAGCCTCGGGTTGGAACTCATAATAAGGATTCTCACCGGGAATGACAAGGCTGTCGTTCTCGTAATAACGGGTCTGATAGTATTCGCTAGCAATCGGTTCCACCACATACTGGCCGTCCTGCAATCTCCAAGTCAGTGCGACCCATGTGCCCGTGTTGGCATCTTGCGCGTAGCCCAGAATCGTGCTGCCATCAGAAGAAATCCAACGGGCACTAGCATAATCGACCTCGAAGCCCATCTCGGCAGATGTCGGCGTAGGAAGCGTGGTGAGAGTAGTGCCGCCATTGGTCCAAACACAGGCATGAGTCACCCAGCTCTCATCAAAATAGAAGCCCACAATCGTGCTGCCATCCTCGGTGATGCCGTAGGCCTCGCAGCCCGCATTACCCTCCGTTTCATACAAAATAGTGTAGTCGCCCTGACCATCAGCACGAGCCATGATGGGATGGCTGACATAGTCTGCCGATGTAAGCGAGCCAACAGCTACGCCAGCATTATTGACAGCGTGGAAAGAGCCCGTCTTCATCGTATACTCCCAATAAGACTCCTCGTCCCATTCAACGAAAATAGAGTCCCTCTCGACAATCTCCATCACCTCACCAGTTTCTGTGTTCCAAATCATCGGAATCATGTCAGACTGATCAACACCTCCGACATACAACCTGTTCTGAGACATGGCCTCACCAAGAAGCTTAGCGTCGTGACCATTCGCCACTATAGGGCCGACCACGAAAGGCGTTTGAGCAAACACCGATGCGGAAAAAAGCATCGCAACAATCAGTAAAAAGTTCTTTTTCATATTGTATCTCAATTAAATGGGTTAAAAATTCGTTCCAAACAATGATGCAAAGATACGAATTATTTTCAAACCGAACAAACTCTCGGCCATCAATACCGACTTATCATTGCCACAGCAACCGTAGCTCAAAGAAGAACCCACTGTGAGCCCACTCTAGACCCGCTTCCCGAGAGTGCGGACAGTGAGCAGATGGGGGTGAATGGAATTGTCAAAACGGATGATGGGCGAGGACTCGGCAGAGCCTCTTCGCACGAGGCTCCATTCCGAAAGATAAAATCAGTGCTGAATATATAATAAAAGACAGGTGATTCAGAATAACCACCTGTCCCATTTGTCTAAATCAAATACTTTCGAACCACACTACCCTGCAGTCATTCCTGCACGAGTAACATGAGAAATCCGAAGTTACAGTTCAATTGAAGAAAAATCCCGGCTGATCTTCAATTTTCCGTGACCGCCTGCATTAGGATCGCTAACAGAGAAACCTTTCTCTACGTTGACTGCTACGGTCTCCATTTGGGGAATTTCGTAAACTTTTTTTGACATTGTGCAAGATGTATTATTTATTAATTTTATCGTATTCTCTTTAAAATGAACCACATACAAAGTACATTACATACTTAATGATAATGCAAATATACGAACAATTTTGAAAATAACAATAAAACTACATTTTTTCTATTAACAATCAAACGCTCACAACTTGAAATACACAAATAAAGCCCCACAGACTGTGAGGCTTTATTATTCCTATTCAAGATTATTCAGCAACGATTTCAACGTTGATCTGGGCCTTGATCTCTTTGTAGAGATTGATAATGGCGGGGAAAGTACCGACTTCCTTCAGCTTAGCACCGTCAACGACGATCTTCTTGCGATCGATGTCATAATTGTGCTGCTCTTTCAGAGCCTCGGCAATCTGCACAGCAGTGATGGAGCCGAAGAGGTGACCATTCTCACCGACCTTGGCGATGAGGCGGACGGTCTTCTCGTTCACGGCAGCCAGCATGGTCTGGGCATCGTTGCGGAATTTCTCCTCTTTGCGAGCACGCTGACGCATGTTCTCGGCGTGGATTTTACGGTTGGTAGGAGTAGCGATGATAGCCATGCCCTGAGGGAGAAGATAGTTGTTGGCGTATCCGTTCTTAACGTTGACGATATCGTCTTTGTAACCGAGGTTGGTCACATCCTGTAAAAGTATAATTTCCATTCTATTCTTCCTCCTTTATTATTTTAAACAATCGGCTACATAGGGCAGCAGAGCCAGATGGCGGGCGCGCTTGATAGCTTTGGACACTTTCTTCTGATACTTGTTGGAAGTACCGGTGATGCGGCGGGGCAGAATTTTACCCTGCTCGTTGACGAACTTCAGCAGGAAGTCAGCATCTTTATAATCGATGTATTTGATGCCGAGTTTTTTGAAGCGGCAATATTTTTTGCGCTGGGTCTCAACGGCGATCGGGGTGAGATATTTAATTTCGGTTTCGTTAGCCATGATTCTAATTTTTAAAAATTACTGTTTGTTGATTTCAGTCAGACTGATATCGACATTTAATTTATTTAACCTCTTCGGCGACGGGAGCCTCTTCGGCAGCCTTCTTAGCGTTGCGCTTTTTCTCGTTGTAAGCGACAGCGTACTTGTCGAGAGAAACGGTGAGGAAGCGGAGGAGACGTTCGTCACGCTTGTAAGCGATTTCGAGGTCGGCAATGACGCTACCCTCAGCGTTAAATTCGATGAGGTAGTAGAATCCAGTGGTTTTTTTACGGATAGGATAAGCGAGTTTGCGCATACCCCAATTGTTGGTGTAGACGATTTCTGCACCGTGTTCTTTTAAGAAGTTGGTGTACTTCTCGACCGTTTCCTTCATCTGGTCTTCAGACAAAACGGGAGTTACAATGAAAACGGTTTCGTAACGGTTTACCATGTTGTATTATTTATAAAATGATTAATTAATAAATGACGTTATAAAAAAAACGTTGAGCCACTTTGCGGACTCGAACCGCAGACCTACGCATTACGAATGCGTTGCTCTACCAACTGTGCTAAAGTGGCATTGCGGTGTTGCTGTGTATGATGTTTGGAAAGCGTCTCCCGCATGGGAGAGTGTTTGTCGGGGTGAGAAGACTCGAACTTCCGGCCTCCACGTCCCGAACGTGGCGCGCTAGCCAACTGCGCTACACCCCGCAGTAGTGTCCTGGCAGGGACTCGAACCCTGGACCCATTGATTAAGAGTCAATTGCTCTACCAACT